>CAYPUF010000114.1:0-1532 GCA_964413995.1 uncultured Gammaproteobacteria bacterium | reverse complement strand
AGCGTGTCGAAAATGGACGCGTGAATTTCGACGCCGGCCATGGGTTCGCCGCGCGAGGTCGCCACGTTCTGGTAGTCGTGGAGATTGCGGGCCGTCGCGCCGACGAACACGACCGCGTCCTGAAACAAGCCCGGATCCGCGCGGTCCTGCAGCACGTCGGACGCGGAGACCACGCGGAAATTCCGGCCGGGCTCCCCCGGGAAATTGATCAGAAAACGTCCGAAGCGGTCGGCCGGAATGTCCGCGTCGTCCGGGGCGCGGCCCGCGAGTCGTGCGACCTCGTACGCGAATCCGTGGACCAGCGAGCCGCCCGCGTCGCGCACGAAGGCCGGAACGCGCCGGGCGATCCCGTCCTCGTCGAGCGGCGTGTTGGTGAATCCCGACGCGGCCGCGGCGGACTGGATTTCCGCGATCGGCTGCACCATGCGGCCGGTTGCGAAGGACAGCCGGCCGTTCACGATCTCGAAGTTGAGCTCGACGGGCAGGACGACGCGGCCGGAACGGCGCACGGCTTCGGCGAGGCGCGCGTCGGAACGCGTGTCCGACGGCTCGGGAAAATTCACGTCATAGCCGATCGCCTTGACCCCGTGCGCGGCGAGACGGTCAATGAGGTCGGCATGCACCGTCCGCGGCCACGGCCAGCGGCCGATGCGGCCGAGCGAGGCGTCGTCAATCGCGACGATCACGACCGACGGGTCCGCCTGCCGGGGCAGGAAGAATCGGTCATTCAGCCGGTATCCGAGCGACTCGAAAACACCGGCGGACTGGCACGCCGCCCCGAACAGGCCCACACCGAGACCGAGCAGGGTCGCGAGACCGATGCGTTTGGCTTTCATAGGATCGAGTATCGGCTACCGAGGCATGAATAGCAAGCACGCATCCTATTCGTTCCGGTTCACGATGGTCAGCGTCCCCTGCGCCCGCAACGCGACGCCCGCCTCTTCGTACGCCGCCGTCACGGTGATGGTTCCACGCAGGTCGAAGGCCGAGAACACGTTATCGAAGAGCGAGCCGTACCCGGTCGGACTCATCGTGAAGCGCGCGGATTTGGTGACATCGCGCGTGAGGCCGGAGTCATACACGACGATGGCGCGATACGTTACGCGTTCGTAGAAGCCGATCGTGACGGCGCCGGGCGTCACGGTGAGCGACACGGGCTTCGGTGGCACGACGGGTTGGGGCGCCGGATCGGGGACCGGTGCGAGCGGCGTGGACGTCGGAACGGACGGGAGAACAGGCTCCGTCGAAGTCGGGATGCTTTCTTCCATCGCCTCCGTTTGGACCGGAGCGGGCGCGGGCGGTTCGTCCAACGCGTTCAATCGCGCATCCAGCGCGTCGGCGCGTACGGAAAGCGCCTTCCATTTCTTCCGCAAGCGCGCGGCATGCTCCGCCGCCATGCCCATGGCTTCGCGCCGTTCGCGCTCGACGTTGGCCAACCCTTGCCTCGCCAGGATCAACACCTGCGAGGCGGTGTTCTCCTCTCCCTCCTCCATGGCCCGGCCCGCCTCGTCCAGTCGCTCGTCGATGATCAT
>CAYPUF010000113.1:0-1534 GCA_964413995.1 uncultured Gammaproteobacteria bacterium | reverse complement strand
CGCTCTTGGACATTTTCTTTTCCGGATCCTGCAGGCTCATGATGCGCGCCCCGTGTTTCTGGATGAGCGCCTGCGGCACGACGAACGTGTCTCCAAAACGCTCATTGAATCGCCGCGCGATGACGCGTGTGAGCTCGAGATGCTGCATCTGGTCTTCGCCGACGGGTACCGCGGTCGTGTCGTAGAGGAGGATGTCCGCGGCCATGAGCGCCGGATACGCGAAAAGCCCGAGTCCCGCGCGCTCGCGCCCGCCCTTGCGCGACTTGTCTTTGAACTGCGTCATGCGTTCGAGCTCGCCCATTTTGGTGATGGTACCGAGAATCCAGGCGAGCTCTGCATGTTCCGGCACCTCGCTTTGGACGTAGATGTCCGAGCGCGCGGGATCGATCCCGGCCGCGAGATACGCCGCCGCCACGTCGAGCGTGAGCGCGCGCAATTCCTTTGGATCCTGCGGCACCGTGATCGCATGCAAGTCCACGATGCAAAACAGGCAGCGATGGTTTTTCTGGATCGCGACCCATTGCTTCAGCGCTCCGATGTACGTGCCGAGATGCGCCGTCCCGGTCGGTTTCACTCCCGAAAACACGAGGTCTTTCATGCCGAAAGGGTATCCGATCGCCGCCGGGGACGCAAAACAGGGGATCGGAGGATTGTCGAACGCAGTGTTTCATGCCACACTCCCAACCGGTTCTTCGAAAGAAGAGAAGGGAGAAGAAAGAGATGGCCATCAAGATCGTCCTGGGTTCCAAGAGCGAGCTGAAGCGCCAGGCCGTCGTGCATGCGCTCCAGGTCGCGAACGTCGACGGCGAGGTGGTGTGCGTGGCGGTGCCTTCGGGCGTGAACCCCCAGCCCTACGGGCGCGAGGAGACCCTCCGAGGTGCCCGGAACCGCGCGCAGGCAGCGCAGGTGGCCGATCCGGCGGCGTTCGCGCTCGGGATCGAGAACGGTCTCGTGGACAGGACGATGGATGTCGGAGTCCACGAATGGGCCGATGAGGCCGCGATCGTCCTCGTGGCGCCGGACGGAAGGGAGTATGTGCGCACTTCGGAATTGGTCCAGGTTCCGAACCAGCTCATCAGGGCGTTGCGCGAGGTTGGTCCCGAGATCACGCTGGGCGAAGTGGTCTCGATGAACCACGGAGGCCTTGTGGACGACCCGCACTCGTACCTGACCGCCGGGAAGCGGAGCCGTCGAATGCTGCTCACCAAGGCGCTGGCCGACCTCTTCCTCGAGGTCATCCCCCGGCCCGGTCATCATTTCATCCAAGTCGGTCGGGTGTGCAGGCATCTGCCGATCCGCGAGGTCGCGCCGGACATCCGCGTCGCGCTCTTCAATCTCCTCGGAGATTGGGAGCTCGCCGAAGCGGCGGGCGTCGAGCTCGCGAAGCGCGTCCCCGAGGGGATCGATGCGCTCCTCATGCCGGACGGGAAGGCACAGGCCCTGCTCCACGTCATGGGCCGTGAGGCCCAGCTACCGACGTTCGTCGCGCGCAAGGAGCGCAAGCCCTACATGGGTGATCCGGTCGTGAGCGTGT
>CAYPUF010000112.1:0-1590 GCA_964413995.1 uncultured Gammaproteobacteria bacterium | reverse complement strand
CGAGGATGCGAACGACGACCGCGTCCGCCCGCTCGACAACACGGGCGCCTTCGAGGACGCCGTGCGGAAGCTTACGGCGCTCGAGGATCCGAGGATCTCCGCGATCGTGCGCGATATCGGCGCGCGTCTCGCCTCGCCGCCGTCCGGAGATGCGCTCGCGGACGCACTTACGCGCATTGCCGAGCGGGTGTCCTCGGACGCGCGCATCCCCGCGCAGACGAAGGACGCGGTGAAGGCGATCGCCTACCGCGGCCGCGACGCGCTGCGTGCCGGTGTGCCCGCCGTAAGCGTGAGGCGGGCATGAACTGGATCGACCGTCTGCGCCGCGCCTGCGGCAGGGGTCCCTACACGACGCCGGAGAAGCGCATCGGCGTCTGCGCGTTGTGCCGGACGGACGTGCGGTACGGCGACGGCCACGATTTCTCGCAGGGTCGCGTCGTGCACTTCCGGTGCGCTTCGCTCGACGCCGACGCGAAAGTCGCGCGCGTGAAGGCCACGAACGCATTCCTGCATTTGCGGGAGCGGATCCGACACGCGCCCGAGATCGGCCGCGCGCTCGATCGCGCCATCGTGCTCGACTGCACGCGCGAACTCTCCGCGCCGAACCTGCTTCGGCTGGTCGTGCAGATCGAAGACGCGATCAAAACGACCCCCCCGGATGCCGAAGGGGCCGTCGAGCTCTCGGCGTATCTCGAGAGCCTGAAGCGATCGTTCGCGCCGGCAAACTGACGCCGCTACACCCTTCTCGGGTGTTCTTTTTTATGCCCGCCCCTCAAGGCGGCGAGCCATCCCCAGGTTCAGCTCGATTTCACCCAGCGTCGTATAGATGCGCTCGAGCTCCGTGTTGTATCGCGTGAGCTGTTCGCGAATGTGATCCTCCTGTCCCGAGACACTGGCATGCCAAGCGGCGAGCGCTTCTTGTTCGCGCATCGGACTCTTCAAGCCTTTGCCGATCTCGATGGCGCTTAAATGTTGTGCCAAGACATCCATGGCCTCCTCGATCGTACGAGCGCGTTCCTGAAGGGCCTCCTGTTTTTCGGTGAGCTCCTTCGCGCTGTATTCCTGTACGGGTTCGAGTTCCGATTCCTTGATTTCCGTTGCGACGCCCTCCATGGCACGCTCCAGACGCTCGACGTCTTTCGTCCCGAGCAGCATGAGCTCGCCGGTTGCGCCGACCGTTTTATAGGCGGCTTGAACGGCCGGCGCCACGATCTCTTCGTTGGTCTTCAGGATCTCGTTCAGCTTTTCTTCCAATGCACGAACGCGATCCTTGGTCTCTTCGTCGACGGGCGTGCCCCAGGATCGAACCTCTTTGGCCAAGGCAAGCTCCTCTTGTAGCTCGGTATTTACCGCTTCGGCCTGCTCCGTCAGGTGGTCTGACCATTCGGCGATGGATTCAAAATGCTCTTCTTGTTCCGAGGAACGCGGAACCTCCGCGGGTTCGACCGACGGTCGCTCAAACGGGCCTTTCATCATGTCCATAAAAATGAAGCTGAATGAATAATGGATAGATGCTAGCGCGCCCGGACGATTCGCTCAACGCCGGCGAAAAACGGCCCCGGAGGGCCGTCGGTTTCCCGTCGACATGGT
>CAYPUF010000111.1:0-1595 GCA_964413995.1 uncultured Gammaproteobacteria bacterium | reverse complement strand
ATCCTGCCGGGCATCAAACACACGACGCTGCTCGATGATACGTATAACGCATCCCCGGCATCGGTTTTGCAGTCGCTGAAGGACCTTGCGGCGCTTCCGTTGAACCCCGGCCAGCGGAAAATCGCCTGCCTGGGAGAGATGCGCGAACTCGGCGAGAAAGCGGAAGCTATGCACCGGCGCGTCGGGGCGGAAGCGGCGAAACTCGGGATTGACGTCCTGGTGTGTTGTGGTATATTCGGCCGCGCCATGGCGGAAGGCGCGACCGCGAACGGCCTGCCGGCCGAGCACATGTACATCGTTGCCGATACGCCGGAAGCCGGCAGGCTCCTGCAGGACCTGATCCGGCCCGGAGATGTCGTCCTCGCGAAGGCGTCGCAGGGAACGCTCGAGACGAAGGGCGTGCGCATGGAGCGCGTCATCAAGGAGTTGATGGCCGAGCCGATGCGCGCGGGAGAACTCCTTGTCCGCCAGGATCCGGCATGGCAAAGGAAATAAGTGATCAGTTTACCGTTAGCAGTAACAGAAGAGTCTGGACCGCACTGACAACTGCTCACTGTCAACTGACAACTGTCCTACGGCCCGTTCGTTTAGTGGCTAGGACATCTCCCTCTCACGGAGAAGACAGGGGTTCGATTCCCCTACGGGCTGCCATCCAAAAACCGCCGATCTCGGCGGTTTTTGCGTATGAAAAACCCCGCCGTGGCGGGAGCGTCAGGATGAATCGCGCGTTTCGCGGAGTCGGCGGTCGCGGTCCTCGCGAACCGACTTTGCCGTCGCGCGGAACTCGGCGTCGGTCCGGACGATCTTGAGCGAGAGTCGCGTCCCCTTGGCGATCGCCTTGAAGATCTCGGCGATCGACGGGTCGGCGCACCAGATGATGAGTGTTTCGCCCCCGGCGTCCTGAAAGGCCGTGAACGCGTGCCGGATGCGATCCCTACCGCGCGGGGTAATGCCCGTGACCTGTGCCGCGCTGATCGTCCAGAGGCCGAGCCTGTCGAAGCGGCGTCGCCCCTGCTCGAGCATCTTATCCGCATCCGAGGCGTCGACGACGGCCGGAAGTGGAAAAGAAATCGCCTCACCCTTGAGGATGTCGTCCAGGCCCGAGAGCGTTTTTGAGCGCCCGCTCGGGTCTTGGCGCGACGTCATCGCGCCTCCTCGACGGATACCCGAAGACGGATGTTCGCGGCGCGGAGGCTCTCCACGCACTCGAGCGGCAGGCCGCCGGACGGGACGGACTGCATGCTCACGGACGAGAGCATCATGCGGACGCTCGGATCGGAGACGATGACGACGGCGCGGAGGCCGCCCCGCGCCTTGAGGTTGATGAGGAGTTCGACGAGGGGCTCGACGGCCTCGCGGTCGAACTTCTTGAGGCGGCTCGCGTCGAGCAACCAGCACGCGGGCCGGCCGTCGAGCTCGGTCATGACGCGGTGGCGGACGCCCTCGAAGGACGAGGGATCGGCCTCACCGGACACCGTGGTGACGATGACGCCGTCTTCGCGTCGAACGGTCTCGACAATATTCGGGTCGCCGAGGTCGGTCGAGCGCGTGACGATCGGGTTGTTCGTCGAGGACTTACGATCGGATCGATCGGT
>CAYPUF010000110.1:0-1637 GCA_964413995.1 uncultured Gammaproteobacteria bacterium | reverse complement strand
GCCGCCTGAACGGCGCGGAAATCGCCCGCCGCGAATGGCTTGCCTGGGGCAAGATCCCGCTCACGAACCTCCGCGCCGACATCGATTACGCGCAGGATTTTGCGCGCACGATGGCCGGCACGATCGGCGTGAAGGTCTGGATCTACCGCGGCGACGTCTTCGCGCAGGACCGCCTGAACCAGTACCAGCCGACGACGCCGACGCGCCGCGACGGTCGTTTCGCAGGCCGTGGTCCGGGTCGCGGGCCGCGCCGGGACTTTGACCGCCGCGACGATCGCGCTCCGATGACGGATACGCCGGCCGCTCCGACGCCGGAAGCCCCGGCTCCGTCGGAAGCGTCGACGGCTTAACCCCACGCCTATGTTGATTCCCAAGAAAGTCAAACACCGCAAGTGGCACAAGGGCCGCGCCCGGAATATCCGCATCGCGTCCGACAAGGTCGAGCTCGCGTTCGGCAGCTACGGCCTCAAGGCCACGACCCCGGCCTGGGTATCGAGCCAACAGATCGAAGCCGGCCGCCGCGTGCTCACGCGCTACATCAAGAAGGGCGGAAAGGTGTGGATCCGCATCTTCCCGGACAAACCCATCACGAAGAAAGGCAATGAGGTGCCGATGGGCGCGGGCAAGGGTGCGGTCGACCATTATGTCGCCGTGGTGAAGCCAGGCACGATCATTTACGAAATGGATGGCTTGCCGGCCGACCAGGCCAAAAAGGCGCTCCAAAGCGCGGCCTACAAGATCGGCTCCGTCTGCAAGTTCGTCACCAAATAGCCTATGGATGCCAAGGAACTCCGATCAAAATCCCCGGCCGAGCTCGTCCGTCTCGCGGATGAGCTGCGCGCCCAGATCCGCGACGTGCGCTTCAAGGTCGCGACCCGCCAGCATGGCAAGGTCCATGACATGAAGCGGTTGCGCCGCGACCTGGCGCGGGTGGAAACCGTCCGCACGACGAAGCAGGCGACCGTCTCTGACGAGTCCGCCGCCTCCTAAAACCCCTATGAACGCCACTCTTACTCCTTCCGCGTCGAGCCGCCGCCTCCAGGGCGTCGTCGTTTCGACCGCGATGCAAAAGACCGCCGTGGTCAAGGTTGACCGCCGTGTCCCGCACCCCAAGTACGGGAAATACTTCACGATCTCGAAGAAGTTCAAGGTGCATGACCCGGAGGGGCAGGCCAAGGTCGGCGACATCGTCGAATTCGCCGAGTGCCGTCCGATCTCGCGCGACAAGCGTTGGATCTACGTGAACACGGTCTCCGCCGCAAACTAATATGGTGCAACATCGATCCATGCTGTCCGTCGCGGACAACACCGGCGCCAAGCTGCTCCAGGTGATCAATGTGCGCGGCGGCTACAAGAAGCGCTACGCCAAGCTCGGCGACCTGGTGACCTGTGTCGTCAAGTCAGCGACCCCGCGCGGCCTCGTCAAGAAATCGGACATCGTCCACGTCGTGCTCGTGCGCACCCGCAAGGAGACGCGCCGTCCGGACGGGACGTACGTCCGTTTCGACGACAACGCGGGCGTCATCATCGACGAAAAGACCAAGGACCCCAAGGGTACGCGCATTTTCGGACCGGTGGCGCGCGAGCTGCGCGGCCGCGGATTCGCGAAGATCGTCTCGCTGGCCCCGGAAGTTGTC
>CAYPUF010000109.1:0-1656 GCA_964413995.1 uncultured Gammaproteobacteria bacterium | reverse complement strand
GTTCCCGAGGGATCGCGAAGCGTTTCTCGCGTTTCTGCATCGGATGGGATTCCGGTCACTCGTCGCACGCATGAACGGCGAGACACAGGAACCGAAGACCGCCGTGTCGGCGCGAACTCCGTCGAAAAAGGGTCGCAAAGCGCTCCCCCCTGCTTCGCGTAGCGTGGATACGTTCGAAGAAAAGAGATTGACCAAGCCATCAGAACTCGCGGAGGCCCTTAAGGGCCTGAAGGGGTCCGACGCCGTGGCCGTCTACGTGCCGGAAGATCCGCAACGATCACTTTTTGTAGACACGGGCTCGGGCCTTGTTTTGGCCGGAAATCGCCAGGCGATCCACCTGGCGGCGGAGCTTGCGAACACCTCCGTGGTCCGGGATTTCCTCGCGGAGGAAGATGTGCCGTTCGTCGCGCATGACGCGAAATCGGAGCTGCGCAAACTCGAGGCATACGGCCTTTCGGTCGCGCGTTGGCGCTTCGACACCATGCTCGCCGCGTACCTGCTCGGCGCGGGCGAGCGCAACCACGATCTCGACGCGCTTGCGGCGACGCATCTCGGCGTCCAGATGGAGCCCGGCGCGCCGCCCATGCGTATCGCGGAGATGGTGCTTGCGCTCGTCGGTCCGTTGCGCGCGAAGCTGCGCGAGGAATCGCTCGAGCGCGTTTTCGAGCGATTCGAGCTGCCGCTTGTCCGCGTTCTACGCGACATGGAACGCGAGGGCATCCTCATCGACAAGCCGTACCTCAAGTCGCTCTCGAAGCGGATGTCGGCGGCCAAGGCGAAGATCGAGGAGAAGATGCGCAAGGTCGTTGGCAAGGAGTTCAACCCCGCGTCGCCGACGCAGCTCGCCGATATTTTATTCTCGCATCTCGGCCTGCCGACCAAGGGCGTCAAGCGCGGCAAGACGGGGTACTCGACCGCTGCGCCCGAGCTTGAGAAGCTGCGCGGCACGCATCCCATCATCGAGCTGGTCGAGGAGTACCGGGAGGTGTCCAAGCTTCTCTCGACGTATGTAGACGTGCTTCCGGATCTCGCCGATGCGGACGGGCGTGTCCACACGACCTTCAACCAGGCCGTCACGGCTACCGGAAGATTGTCGTCAACCGAGCCGAATTTGCAGAATATTCCGGTCAGGACCGAACTTGGGCGCAAGATCCGCCGGGCCTTTATCGCCAAGCCGGGGTATAAGCTGCTTTCCTGCGATTACTCGCAAATCGAGCTAAGAATTGTCGCATTGTTAGCGAAAGATCGGAACATGCTCGACGCGTTCAAGCGGGGTGAAGATATCCACATGGCCACAGCGGCAAAGATTTGGGATATCCCGAGCAATGAGGTCACGAAAGAACAGCGCCGGATCGCGAAAGCGATCAATTTCGGCCTGATTTTCGGCCAAGGTCCGCAGGGATTGGCACAAGTGGCAGGCATCCCGTTTTCGGAGGCCAAGGAATTTATCCGCCGATACTTCGAGGTGTATGGCGGCGTGAAGGAATACATGGATCAAACCAAGGCGCTCGCCCACTCGCTCGGGTACGTCGAGACGCTGTTCGGACGCCGGCGCTATCTTCCGGAAATCCATTCGCAGCTTGCGCAGGTGCGCGCGCAGGCGGAGCGCATGGCGATCAACATGCCGGTGCAAGGCACGGACGCGGATCTGATGAA
>CAYPUF010000108.1:0-1683 GCA_964413995.1 uncultured Gammaproteobacteria bacterium | reverse complement strand
TTTTCGGAAATCATCTCACGAAGCTTCGTAAATGTGCGGATGATCTGGATGTTGACCAGGATGGCGCGCTCGCTCCTTAAAACGCTTGAAAGCATGGCAATGCCTTGTTCTGTAAAAGCCATTACCGGTTTACGGCGTCCGCCGTGCATAAAACTTGATGTCACAATTTGTGACTTCAAGTTCTGGGCTTCATTGAGCGACAATTCGAACATAAAGTCTTCGGGGAACCGTTTGAGGTTCCGTTTGACGGATTGGTTTAACACTTTCGTTTCCACGCCATACAACTCGCCGAGATCACGGTCGAGCATCACTTTCTTGCCGCGAATCAGATAAATACGCTGCTCGATGCGCTCGATCGGCATGAGAATCGGTTCCATGTATCTACCACGTTCACTTTTTCGAGTTGTCTGTCAAGAGGGGAGTGGGTATACTTGTTGAATGTTGTGTCATCGGCCCCTCGTGACGCTTTCCGCGATCGCGTTCGGCCTCCTGCTTGGGCGAGGCGCGCTTGCGTACCACCCGCAAGACGTGCCGGTCCGGCCCGAGCATCGCCGCAGCGCGGAGGTGACGCTTTGGAGCGCGGACTTCACCGACCGCCAGCGATTTGCGACCTTTCCCGCGGCGCACGTCCGCGGCGGATTTCTCGCGTCCGGCGACGTGGCGGGAGATGCGGCGCCGGAAATCATCGTCGGCGCGGGCACGGGCGCGCCGGCGGAAGTGCGCGTCTATTCGACGGACGGCAAGCTTCTCAAGCTCTTTTATCCGTACGCGCGCACATTCAAGGGCGGCGTGCGCGTCGCGGTCGGCGATCTCGACGGCGATGGCAAAGCCGAGATCGTGACGGCGCCGGGACCGGGGATGGAGCCGCTCGTGCGCCGCTTCGCCGGGGACGGCTCGTACGTAAAACCGAACGGATTTCTCGCCTACGCGGAGACGCTTCACGCCGGCGTGCGCGTCGCAGTCGGCGATCTCGACGGCGATGGCAACGCCGAGATCGTGACGGCGCCGGGACCGGGCGGCGGACCGCATGTCCGCGTATTCGACGGCGCGTTCCGGAACCTGAACCTCGACTTCTTCGCGTTTGACGAAGGCATGCGCGACGGGATCGTGCCCGCGATCTTGCGCACCCCCGAAGGCTCGATGATCGCCGTCGGCGTCGAGTCGTGGTCGGAGCCGGTCGTCAAACTGTTCCGTCAAACGGCCGGCGGCATGTATGCGGCCTACTTCGAGTTTCTCGCGTTTGACCGTGCTTGGAGAAGCGGTGCGTCGATCGCCGCCTTTGACCGCGACGGCGACGGGTTCGATGAAATCGCCGTCCACGGAAACGGGGGAACGAATGCCGAACTGCGCGTGTTCTCGAGAAACGGCGACCTCTCCGGCAAGTATCTCGTCCAGGATCCGCATTATCGCGGTGGCTTGTCCGCAACGCAAATCCGTGCGACGCACGGATCTTCGCGGCTCGCCACCGTCGCGCTCGTTCCGCTCGTCTCGGGACCGCTGACGCAGGAGAAGGCGATCCATGTAAACCTCACGGAACAACGCGTGTATGCGTATGAACGCGGCCGCGTGGCGCGCACCTTCCTCACCTCCACCGGGACCGTGAAATATCCGACGCCGGTATTGAACACGTGGGTGCGCGCCAAAGTCCCGGTGAAGCGATATCGCTGGAGCTACGGCCCCGGC
>CAYPUF010000107.1:0-1702 GCA_964413995.1 uncultured Gammaproteobacteria bacterium | reverse complement strand
GTCAGCGGATCCGGAGATCCTCCTCGGTGAACTCGATGTCGCGCGGGGAGATCACGACGCGCCGCGTCGCGCTCTTCTCGACCGAGCCCGCGATGACCGCGTCGTACGGCAGCGCGAGCTCTCGCACGAGCTCCGCCACCTTCCGCGCCTCGGACGGAGGCAGGATGAGCGCGAAGCCCGCGCCCATGTTGAACGTCTTGTACGCCTCGCGCTCCTCCATCGGCGCATGCGCCATGAGGAAGCGGAAGATCGCCGGCGGCTCCGTGATCTCGTCGAGGACGTAGGCGAAGGGCTGCGGCGCGCGCATGAGCTTGCACCAGCCGTGGCCCGTCACGTTGACCGCGTAATGCGGCACGATGCCGCGCAGGAAGCACTCGCGCAACAGCCGCGCGTAGAGGTGCGTCGGCTTGAGCAGCTCGGTGCCGAGATCGAGACCGTTGCCGACGGGCGTGTCGTATCCGTCCGGCAGCCGGTCCGCGATCTTGCGCGCGAGCGACAGGCCGTTCGCGTGGATGCCGCTGCTCTCGAGCAGGACGATGACGTCGCCCGCGCGGACGTTGGCGCCGATCATGAGCCGGCTCTTCGGCTTGACGAGCCCCCAGGCCGAACCCGAGAGCACGGCCGTCTCCTCGCCGACGACGCCGCGCAGGGTCGGCGTCTCGCCGCCGCCCCACGCGCAACCCGCCAGGTCGCACGCCTTCTTCCATCCGCGGATCAGGAACTCGGCGCGGCGATCATGCGCGAACCACGCGTCGGATCCCACCGCCACGTGCATCGCGACCGAGACGGGCAGTGCGCCGACGGTGATGAGGTCGTTCACGATCATCGCGACGGTGTCCTGGGCGATGAGATCGTACGACGAACCGCGGCCGGCGCGCTCGAGCGCCTCGGCGATGAGATTCTTGGTACCGAGGCCTTCCTCGACATGCGCGATGAAGCCGTCGTCGGCCTCGACGAGATACGCGCTCTCGCCGCGGCTCGGCTCGTATTCGCGCATCCCGAATCCGACGTTGTCCGCCGTTTCGCGCGCCGCGAGCTGGCAGGCGCGCTTGAACGGGTCGAGGGCGCCGTAATCCACGCCCGCATCCTTGTACGTGATGCCCATGCGGGCCTCCTTGCGTTTGGGTGAATGGTGCGATGTGCGCTTGGCACGGCGAAACCGTATCCGATCGAAAAGTCAAAGGCAACACAAAACCGATGTGAGGCATTCGGTTCATCGAAAATGGGGCCATGCCTCCCGTTGACGCGGATTTCCAGTCTGCACCGAAAGCCCCGTCACAAGGGGGTGATTTGCCGCCCGAGACCCTCGCTCCTCCGCCTTCCGCGGATGCGCCGTCCAGGCCTCAAGAACCGAACGTTTGGCCGAATCCTCACACCGGCATCTTCAATATAACATGAAGGCTGGTAGCTGGTGGTAGCTTGGAAAGGGTAAAACAAAAAAGACGACCGTTTAGTCGTCAGAGTTTGCCGTCTTCACATCGGCGGGTTTTCGGAAGGCGCCGCTGCCACCCTCTTCCTCGATGGCTTGCGCGAGAAGCTCGTCTTCCCGCCTGCGCAGCTCCCCGATCTCGACCCGCACCTTCGCGAGCTTGGCACGGACGGTATCGGGCGGAGGATCGTCTTCCGTCTCGACGCGGAGCTTTTCAGGCTCGCGCCCCGGATCGATTCCGCACAGGAAGTCTTGTGCCTCGATGCCGAGCTG
>CAYPUF010000106.1:0-1765 GCA_964413995.1 uncultured Gammaproteobacteria bacterium | reverse complement strand
GTACGACAGTCGCCGTTCAACGCCGACGCGCTTCGCCAAACCTCGTTCGCGCTCGTGGAAGTCGTGCCGGAAATCGATGAGTCCGTCGATATCGAGATCAAGCCCGAGGACTTGCGCATCGACACGTTCATGTCCGGCGGCAAGGGCGGGCAGTCCGTGAACACGACCTATTCCGCCGTGCGCATCGTGCACCTGCCGACCAAGATCACGGTGTCGTGCCAGAACGAGCGCTCGCAAACGCAGAACAAGGAGACGGCGATGAAGATTTTGAAATCGAAATTGTTGAAGCTGAAGGAAGAGGAATTGCAGAAAAAAAAACAAAAGCTGCGCGGGGAATACCAAAGCGCGGAATGGGGAAACCAGATCCGTTCGTACGTCCTGCATCCGTACCACATGATCAAAGACCATCGCACCAACGTCGAAACGGCGGACACGGACGCCGTGCTCGACGGCGATCTCGACATGTTCGTCGAAGGGTTCTTGCGTCTCTCGGCCGAGACCTCGGAACGGCGTGCGGAACTGAATCGCGAAGATGCGCGTTAACTGCCGTTTTTGAACACGAAAAACAGGACGACGAGCGTTCCGGCTGCAAGGATGTTCATGATGCTTGCGATGATGATCGGCAACGCCCGGCGATGCACCGCATACGCGAACCAAATGAGGTTCGTGACGAACATGATGAAGAACGTCGAAGGCGCGAGGTCGGCGACGTGCCGTGTCGTCAGCGCCTTGAAGACCTGGGGATAGAGGGCAATGCCGGAAAGCAGGCCGTTGGCCTCGGCGAGCAGGTCGATCGGATGATTATGGCGCTTGATGCCCATGCGGGCGCGGAATGCGTCAAGCATACCCGCCTATGATACGCTATTTTACGGCGATATGAACCCCACGGAGATCCGGAAGGTGATGAAGGAGATCGGCGGCGGCGCCAACAAGCGGCTCGGCCAGCACTTTTTGATCGACCCGCATGCGCTTGCGACCATCGTTGAAGAGGCGGAGATCGAGCAAGGGGATCGGGTGCTCGAGATCGGACCGGGGCTCGGAGTTTTGACCGGTGCGCTGATCGAGGCGGGAGCGCATGTGACGGCCGTGGAACGGGATCGAAGGTTTGTGGAATACATCGAATCACGGATGACGAATGACGAATTACGAATCATGCAAGGCGACGCTGCGAAGCTCGACTGGGAAAACCATTTTGGAAAGAAGGCTTGGAAATTCGTTTCCAATCTTCCATACTCGATCACGTCGCTCGCCTTGCGCAAGGCGCTGTATGCGAAGCATCCGCCGACGAATATCGTCGTGCTTGTGCAACGCGAGGTGGCGGAACGGGCGGTAGCGAGGCAACAAGCGAAAAGCAATAAGCAAAAAGGATCGCTCCTCTCCCTCATGATCGCACTCGCGTCGCACGAGGCGCGGTTCGTGAAACGCGTCGCGGCCGGAGCGTTTTTTCCGCCGCCAAAAGTCGAGTCCGCGATTTTGCACATCATCCCGATGACGCCGGAGGAACGTCAGGCGATTTGGGGACGTGATCCGGAAAAAATCATGGCGATCGCGAAACGCGGCTTCGCCCATCCGCGCAAGTTGCTCGCTTCGAATCTCAACCTCGATCCTCGAATATTGGTAGAGGCGGGGATACATCCCAAAGCGCGGGCCGAAGATCTGCGGCCGGAAGATTGGGCGCGGTTGGCGGACGTCATGGAGGCCGCCAAGCTTCCGTTATCATGAAATAACCTCATTGTTATGACCCACGAAACCAAACAGGCCTACG
>CAYPUF010000105.1:0-1777 GCA_964413995.1 uncultured Gammaproteobacteria bacterium | reverse complement strand
ACAAGCCATCGTCTTTCAGGCACCGTCGCGCGACTTCGAAATACGTCCGGTAATTCTTGTATCCGACGTGTTCGAACATCCCGAGCGAAATCACATGGTCGAACGTCTCGCGAACGTCGCGATAATCCTGCAGACGCAGCTCGACGGGAAGGCCGCGGCAGAGCTCCGTTCCGAGCGCGACCTGCTCTTTCGACACGGTGACGCCGACGACATGTGCGCCGTATTTCTCCGCCGCAAATTTGGCGAAGCTCCCCCACCCGCACCCGATGTCGAGCACGCGCTGTCCCGGCTTTAATCCGATTTTCCGACAGACGAGATCAAGTTTCGCTTCCTGCGCCTCGTCGAGATTCGTCGCGCGGCCGGTCGGCGGATTCCAATATCCGCACGTATACGTCAGCCGCGCATCGAGCATGACGCGATAGAGATCGTTCCCGATGTCGTAATGACGCTCGCCGACATGGAACGCCCGTCGCCTGTTCTGGCGATTGATCAGCCTCGCATGAACGGCGTCACGGAGCAGCGCCGCGCTGGGTTTGAGTTTTTTGCGTACGTCGTATCGCAGGAGACGGTCGATCATCTCGTCGATCGCGCCGGCATCCCACCACCCGTCCATATATGCCTCGCCGAAGCCGAGCGTCCCGTCGGAGAGGACGCGCGCGTACAAGCGATCGTCCTGGACGCGGATGTCCCACGGCCGGTCCCCGTCGAGGCGTACGTCGGTTCCCTCGAGGATCCGCTCGATACGTTCACGCAAGTGGTGGCGAGACAACGATAGCCGGTCCATAGCGTTTCTTCACGACTCCATCACCTCGAATTCCCCCATCATACCGCTTTCCATGTGCTCGGGAATGTGGCAATGCATGAGCCATTCGCCCGGGTTCGACGCTTCGAGGAGGATGTCGACCGTCTCGCCCGTTTTCACGAACACCGTGTCCTTCCACACCGGATTGTCATCGCGTTTCCCGTCGCGTTCGAGGACGATGAAGCGCTGGCCATGGAAGTGGATCGGATGCTGCATCGGGTGGTCGGAGTCGGGATCGTTCACGAGACGCACCTTCACGTATTCCCCTTGCTTGAATGCCCAATCGATGTCCATGTTTTCGCGGCCGGTCGCATCTTCCACAAGCTTCCATTTGACGGTCTGCGGCGTTGACATGGCATTCATCGGATCGGCGGGCTGTTCCCATTCGATGCCGCCTTCGGCCCCCTCCTCGCCCATCATACCTTCGCCCATCATCGCCCCGTGTCCGCCCAGCCCGGATGCATCCATCATGCCCAGCTCCACATCAAGCCTGATCGCCTTATCCGGCTCACGGTCGTACCAATCCGCGGGGTTGGGAAAGATCGTGAAAGGCGCTTCGCCGATGACTTCGTATGAGACGGGCAACGCCGGTGCGGATTCGTCGGCCGAGACGCGCGCGCGGCCGAGGGCGTAGGTCCGAAGCGGCGTCCGATTTTCGATCTGCACTTGTCCCGGCTTGTCGAATTTCACTTCGACGACCGCACGCTCCGACGGCCCGACGAGCACGTCCTCGACCCATTCGTCATGTGCGGCGCGACCCCCGTCGGAACCGACAAGCTTCATCTTCGCGTCGGCGAACGCGAGACGGAACGGGCGCGTGTTTGCGGCGTTCAGGAGGTAGAACCGCACGACTTCGTCCTTGCGAACGGAAAGCGAGTAATCCGTTTGTCCGTTGAGGAGCATCGTGTTGCCAAAGCGTCCCATGAGCGCGTGCGAGACTTGCGTCTTGGAGAACGGGGCGATCAGGCCGTTCGA
>CAYPUF010000104.1:0-1949 GCA_964413995.1 uncultured Gammaproteobacteria bacterium | reverse complement strand
CGGCGCGGAAGCTGGTGGTCCCGACCTGGCACAAGCCGCCGCCGTATTCCGGGACGGTGCGGTCGCCCTTGATCACGAGTTCCGGCAGCCAGCCGTGCGCGCCGTCGATGGTCCCGAGCGTGTCGAGCTGCGAGAAGATGCCCCCGGGCGGAATCAGCACGCCGTTCATCCTTGATTTGCCGAGAGCGATGTTCTTGCGGCGGTTCGTGGGCGATCCCGCGAAATTCGACCGCCCGACGCCGAGGAGTTCCGTGATGCCGAGGCGCTCGGCGTCCTCGCCCGTGATATTCGGCGTGACGCGCGCGAGGTGCAGCGTAGAGGTCGGCGCCTCGCGTTCCCACGCCAGCATGAGATCAAGCGCCGTTCGCCGGCCGTCCACGACGATCCCTTCTTCCGGCGCGACGAATTCCTTGAAATTGCCGTCTTCGTCAAGGACGAGTTTGCCGTCTTGCGGCTCAACGAGCCGCGCCTCCACCAGCTCCGAAAGCCCCTCCGCGACGCGGTCCGGATCCAGCGTCAGTTCCGCGCCGGATGTCGTCGGACTCGCCGAGACCCAACCGATGACGGTGGACGTCGCGAGTTCGTAGCGGCGGCCGTCGAGCAGCAGCGCGTGCTCGGCGCGGGCGAGGAAGGCCGGGACGCGCGTACGCAGCGGTTCAAGGTCTTTCGCCGTCACGCGGGGGAGAATGGTGGCGGTTTGGATGGTGATCGGCTGGAATGCCAGGCGCCTTGCTTGCGCGATGAGCGTGTCCACGGCTTGTTCCACATGGCCCATCTTGCCCTCGCGTTCCGGCACGACGCGGACGTCGAGCGCGGCCGTGCCCGATGCCATCCCGATCTCGAGCCGCGCATCCACGGCCATGACGATGCGACCGGCCATTTCTTCCCGGAGTAGCCGCTCGATGAGCGCGCGGTTGGCCTGCGGCTCGAGCGGGAGATCGGCGCGGCGCATGAGCAGGCCGACGCGCGTAAACGTGTCGCGCAGCATGCCGCGGTTGCGACCCAAGTCGTACGCTTTGTTGAGCGCTTGTTCGACGTCATACCGCAGCAGGTCGCGCGAGAGGTCGGGATCATCCACGCCGACGATGGCGGCCGAAAGGCGAATTTCTTCGTCCCCGTACCGGAAGCGGAATCCCGGCTCGAGGGCACGCTCGACATGCGATTGCAGGCGGTCACGCGCGTCGGCGCGGCTCAACCCGTCCAGCCGTAAACCGCCGACGCTCACGCCCGGATACACGCGGTTCCGGAACGCGGTTTCGAATCCGTAGGCGGCCGCCCCCGCGCCCGTCGCGAGGACGAGCAAAAAGGCGGCTCCGAGACCGGTCCACATGAGAAGCTCTCTTGTGCGCTTTGGTTTCGTATTCGTGACAGGATCCATACTCATGCTTCCTGTTTTTTGAGTAACGCATTCACTATCGCCCGGGCCTGATCATCGTCCGTTCCGTCGAGCTTCAGCAGTTGATGGGTCTTGCCATCCGCGTCCCGTGCGGTCAAGACGCGTCCGTCCTCGGCGGTGATCGTGAGCTGATAGGGGAGATGCGGCATAGCGACGAGCTACCTCACTTGGATGTGGCGTTCCGTGCCTCGGACGGGAATGCAGATTTCCAGGATGCCGTCTCGCAACGAGGCATCCGCTTTTTCGGCATACACGTCCATCGGGAGGATGAGCGTGCGGCTGAACGCGCCCCAGTAGCATTCGTGATGGAACCAATCATCCCCATGAACTTCCTCTTCCTGCGCGCGCGTGCCGCGGATCGTCAGCAAATCACCGTTGACAGCTACGTCCACGTCTTCCGGTTTCACGCCGGCCATCGGGGAGCGGATCACAAGCACATCTCCGCGACGGAACACGTCGATCGCGAGCTGGCCTTCATCGCCACCCTCGTGCCATGCGAAAACGGGCGTTTCGAACGCCGGGTCGCGCTCCTTCGTGAAGGAAAAACGCATGG
>CAYPUF010000103.1:0-2123 GCA_964413995.1 uncultured Gammaproteobacteria bacterium | reverse complement strand
ATGGGGTTCTGACAAAAAGAAAAACGTGTGCATAAGCGCACGTTTTTCTTTTTGTCATCCTGAGCGCAGCGCAGCGAAGTCGAAGGATCTCCGTGCGCCGTCACCCCGTTTTTGTTATAGTCCATGCGTATGAAACGCCTTCTTGTTCTCGTGCCCGCGCTTGCCCTGTTCGGACAAGGCTGCTTCCCTGGAAACATGCAAGCACCGCAAATTACTTCCGAAGTGACCGCTACGGTGGAGGAACGCATGATCGACCAGAACGGCCTGAAAGGCTTGTACGTCCTGCCGCAGGAGAGGACGGGCAAGCTCCCGGCCGTGATGGTCGTGCACGAATGGTGGGGATTGAATGAGCAAATCAAACAAGAGGCGCGGCGGCTGGCGGGCGAAGGCTATGCCGTCTTCGCCATCGACCTATATGACGGCGAGGTGGCGACGGACGCGTCGCGCGCGGGCGAACTAGCCGGAAAGGTGCGCGCGAATCCGGCCGAGGCGGAACGCAAGATGAGGCTCGCGTTCGACTTCCTCGAGGCGCAGCCGGATGTCGACGCGTCGCGCATGGCGTCGATGGGCTGGTGCTTCGGCGGCGGGATGTCGGCGCTCATCGGCTCGAGCGGCGATCCGCGTGTCAAAGCGACGGTGATTTACTACGGCACTCCCGTCACCGACGCGTCGCGGTTGCGCAAGATGTCGCAGCCCGTGCTCGGCATTTGGGGCGTGGAAGACCAATCCATCAAAGTGGATACCGTGCGCGCGTTCGAACAATCGCTTCAGGCGCAGGGCACGCCGGTCGAATTCCATTATTACGAGGGGGCGGGCCACGCGTTCGCAAACCCGACCCGCGGCGACGCCTATCGACCCGAAGCCACGGCGGACGCCTGGGAAAAAACACTGGAATTCCTACGGCAGCAATTCGGGCCATAAAACGGGGGATCGAGGCTCAACGGAGCCTCGATTTTTCCCTCTACCTTGCGACGTATCCCGGAAACTGGTATGATGGATGCCGTATGGAAAACCAACCCAACATGGGCGGATCCCACGAGGGCGCGCCCGCGCATGAAGCCAAGCCGATGTCAGGTATGCCGCATTTCGACAAGAAGGATATCGACGACAACAAGGTCATTGCCGCGCTGTCGTACCTCGGTATCCTCGTGTTGATCCCGTTGCTCGTGAAAAAGGATTCCAAGTTCACGCAGGAACATGCCAAGCAGGGCTTGGTGCTCTTCATTGCCGAGATTGTCGGCAGCGTGATCGCGATGGTTCCGATCATCGGCTGGCTCCTGGCCCCGTTTATCGGTATTTTCTTCTTGATCGTCGCGCTCGTCGCCCTGATCAAGTGCCTCATGGGCGAGTTCTGGGAAATTCCGCTCATCGGTCAGTACCGCAAGCAGATCAATCTCTAACATCGCACAAACACCCGCTTCGGCGGGTGTTTGTAATGACAAAACCGCTGTTTTGGTCTACATTCCTCCCCATGCTCGACGATCTCCTGGAGAAAGCCGATGCCTTGCGCGCCAAGCTCGATGAAGCCTGGCGGATTTTGGCGTTGGACACGGTAAAGGGCGAGATCGCCGCGCTCGAGGCCGAGACGTCCGCGCCGGATTTTTGGTCAGATCCGGAACGCGCCAAACGCGAATCCCAGAAGCTCGCGGAGCTGAAAAAGGAATACGACCGGTGGAACGCCCTGCGCACGGAGCTGATGGACTTGCAGGAGCTGTTGCGTATGGCGATCGGAGAGAAAGATACGAGCATTGCGGGAGAAGTAGAAGCAAGAATCTCGAAGCTGGAAGCGAGATATTTTGAACTTGAATTCACGCTCCTGTTCTCCGGCGATTACGACGAAAAAAACGCCATCGTCTCGATCCACGCCGGCGCGGGCGGAACCGACGCGCAGGACTGGGCCGAGATGCTTATGCGCATGCTGTTCCGCTACGCGGAGCGTAAGGAATGGAGCGTGAAGCTGCTCGACGAGTCGCGCGGCGGCGAAGCGGGCATCAAATCCGCGACGTTCGAGGTGGCGGGCCGCTACGCATACGGCCATCTGAAAAGCGAACACGGCGTGCATCGCCTCGTACGACAGTCGCCGTTCAACGCCGACGCGCTTCGCCAAACCTCGTTCGCGCTCG
>CAYPUF010000102.1:0-2125 GCA_964413995.1 uncultured Gammaproteobacteria bacterium | reverse complement strand
GACGAGAAGTATTCCCAAGCTTCGGAATGGCTCCGCGCCTTCCGTGAATCCGGGTTGTCAAAAGGCGATTACAATCGGTTCCTGACTGACCGATATCGTTCCCAGTTTGAATATTGATATGCACATCCTGTCCGTCTCGCAATTCGTCGCGTACCTGAACGACACGTTCAAGGCGATTTGGGACGTGAACGAGGCGGCGATCGAGGGCGAAGTGAGCGAGTTCCGGGTTTCACAAGGCCAATGGGTGAATTTCAATCTGAAAGATGAAGAGGCGCTCGTGGGATGTTTCATGGTGCTGAATAAGCTCCGCTTGCCGATCGAGGACGGGATGCGCGTGCGCGTGTACGGATCGCCGCGCGTTTATCCGAAGTGGGGGAAACTTTCCTTCAACGTCGAGCGGGTGGAGCCGGTCGGCGAAGGCGCGCTCCGGAAGGCGCTTGCGGCGTTGCGGGCGAAGCTCGAAGCCGAGGGTTTGTTCGATGCCTCGCGTAAGCGCGCCATGCCGCGGTTCCCGTCGCGCATCGCCTTAATTGCCTCGCGCGAAAGCGCGGCGTTTGGCGATTTCATCCGCGTCGTGAATGAGCGGTGGCGCGGACTCGAGATCGACCTGTACCACGCGGTCGTGCAAGGTGATAAGGCGCCCGATTCCGTCATGTCCGCGCTCGCCCGCGCTAACACCTCCCCCGGTCCCTCCTCCGAGAGGAAGGGTGGATATGACGCGGTCGTGATCACGCGCGGCGGCGGTTCGTTCGAGGAGCTCATGGCGTTCAACGACGAGCGTCTCGTGCGTGCGATCTACGCCTCGAAGATCCCGACGCTCGTCGCGATTGGCCACGAGCGCGACGTCACGCTCGCCGAAGAGGTCGCCGACATGCGCGGCTCGACGCCCACCGACTGTGCCCGGCGTCTCGTCCCCGATCGTCGCGACGCGCTCTTCGAACTCGCGCACATCGAGCGGGGAATCGGCGACGCGCTCGACGGGCTAATCGAGGGGCGCCGCAACCGCATCGCGCGCACGCTCGATGTTGCCGCGACCTGGCTCTCCGCGTTCCGCCATCGCTTCGAACTCGCGCATCAGCGCGTGGAAGCGAGCCTGGCGGCATGGCGTGGCGGGTTGCTGGACCGTCTCATCGCGTTGAATCGCCTCGTCACCTCGTTCAATCCCGATGCCGTCCTGAAACGCGGCTTCGCCATCGTCACGTCCCAAACGGGTGCCGTGGTTGCGTCCGTCCAAGACGCAAAGCCCGGTCTTCCCGTCGCTATTCGTTTGCGGGACGGCTCCGTGGATGCCAGAATCGAGGGGAAACAGGGAACATTGATTTGATATGCCCCCAAAGAAAAAAGACATCGATTTCTCAAAAGGCTTCGCCGAGCTCGAAGAGATCGCGGCCTGGTTTGAACGTGGCGAGCCGGATCTGGAAGAGGGGGTCAAGCGCTTCGAGCGGGCGACCGAAATTGCGCATGCGCTCAAGGAACGGCTCGACAAGGCGGAAAACGAGATGAAGGAAATTCGTGAGCGTGGGGTATAATCAAGAGGTATGCTGTCCCTCATCATCCGGCTTGCCCTGAACGCGCTCGCGCTCATGCTGGTCGCGAACGTCATTCCGGGCATCGCCGTCCGTGATTTCCCGATTGCGCTGCTCGCGGCGGTCGTGATCGGCCTCGTGAACGCGCTTGTGCGGCCCCTGCTCGAACTGTTGTCGCTGCCGATCACGGTCCTCACGCTCGGCCTCTTTTCGCTCGTCATCAACGCCCTCATGTTCGGTCTTGCGGCCTGGATCACGCCCGGCTTCAGCGTGGCGGGATTCGGCCCCGCGTTCTGGGGCGGACTCGTGTACGCCGTACTCGCGACCGTCATCGGCTGGTTCGTGAAGGAACGCGGCCGCTCCTAGCCGCCCGATTTTTTTCGCGAAGCTCGGCGCCGTTTGACCACAGGCTCAAAAAATGGTATTATTTTATTGTCTGCAAAACACCTATGCAAAACATCAATTACGATCTGGTCAAGATGTTGCACGGCAAGCTGGATAATGCGTGGCGCATTGAAAAGTACTATTTGGATGACGCGACAAGGGCCAAGTGCCACTCCGTTCCCGTATGGGAACGCATGTTGGCGCAGGAAAAGAAG
>CAYPUF010000101.1:0-2151 GCA_964413995.1 uncultured Gammaproteobacteria bacterium | reverse complement strand
CCTCTCCCTCCTCCATGGCCCGGCCCGCCTCGTCCAGTCGCTCGTCGATGATCATGAGACGCGCGTACAGGCGTTCGGCCGGCGTTTTGACCGCAAGCAACGCCCACTCCTCCACCTGCTGCTTGATGCGGTACGCGAGACTCGACGGCTGGACGTCCTCGAACAGCCGTTGCGCCATCGCGGCCATCTTGCGGAGATCGCGGTTTCTTTCCGCGCGTTCCATTTTCGCCTTCATCTCTCCGTCCATGCGCGCGAATTCCTGATACGCCAGCCCGCTTTTGCCGCCTTCCGCCGCGCGCCGCGCTGCCAGGAGACGCCGCAGCAGGTACCGGTCCGCCAGCCGTTCCTTGCGCTCGCCGGTCGCCAGCGCGGTGCGCAGGCGCTCGGACCATCCGGCGAGCATGCCGCGCATTCCGCCGGCCGGCGCGCGGTCGGCCGCCAGCATTTCGTTCAGCCGGGAGAGCGCGGCGCGGCGGAACCGTTCGTCGGCCTCGCGGTTCTTGCGGAACCAGTCCGTCCCGCGATCGGTTTCCGAAAGGGGCCGCGTACCGGTCGTGCGCCGGTCGGCGGCAAACTCGGCCATGGATCCTTCCGGGACGAAGAATCCGTCGATCGGTCCGCCGACCGTGGCGCCCGACGCCTCGACGACGGAGTCCGCGACCCAGATCGTCGTCCCGGAACCGGGCGCCGTCTCCATATCGAAGGACGTACCGCGCACCGTGGCAACGACGTCGTTCGTTTCGACCGACACGTCGGCCTCGAGATCGAGGAGGCGCAGCACACGCGTCCAGGCGCGGCCGGTCGCAAGCCGCAAACGCACGACGAACGGGCCGTCGCCACCATTTTGCGCCTGCGCGACGTCGAGCCTGCTCGAGGGTCCGAGGCGCGTTTCGCCTCCCCCGAACCAATCGAGCGTTGCCTTACCATCCGGTCCCGTCGTGATCGTCATCCCTTCTTCCACGGCCATCCCCGGCCGCGCCTCCTCCTCCGGCCCGTCCGCTCGCCTGACCGTCACGAGACCTTCGGCTTCGGAAATCGCGGCATGCGGCTCGCGTTCCGGCGGCAATGATCCGAGCGACCAAAACCAGATCCCGCCCAATGCGAGAAGGAATAAGCCAAACACGGGCCACCAACGCCTCATAGCATCTGTTCGGAGTGTAGCAGAAAACAAAACACCCGACGCGGGGTCGGGTATGTTGTACTTGGGCGGGACGATAAGCCGAGTTTTGTCGTGCCTGCCTGTCGGCAGACGGGGACGACCATCTCTCTGGGATCCGATTCGCATCGGACCTCTAGCGAGCGACCATTGTCGGGACAGTGCGCAGTTGACAGTTCACAGTTGACAGAACCGTTCACTGATTCCTGTTATCTGTCATCTACCCCAACATTTGCTCTTGCACCGGAAAGGGTTTGCCGCGTCACCGCATTGCTGCGGGACGAATGGGTTGGCAGTCGAAACCACCTACCCATACTTTTCACGCTTCATCCGCCAGAGGCGGACTAGTATAGTCTCTGTGGCACTTTCCCTGGGTTTCTGGAGGGACGGAATGACACGTGTTCCTTCCGTCCGGCTCCGGTATATCCCGGCGGCCGTTAGCCGCTTTCGCTTTCCTCCGGCTTGCGCCGGATTCGGTGCTCGGACTTTCCTCCCCCGTTCTTGCGAACAAAGGCGGTCGTCTGTCCTGCCCAAGCGCGGAAAAGATACCAGAAAACAGCCAAAATGTCAATCGCCGAAACCCGTCGCGGGATTGACAGGCTGCCATAATTTATGGTCAGTTAGCGGCGTTGGTCGCGCATCTTCACACATAGACGGAGGCAAGAAATGTCCGACAGCAGCATGTTCGCCCAATTCGATCGGGAGCACAGCGTGATGACCGGCATGCCGAAGTACCCCCCGCCGGAACCCATGTTCGAGAAGTTGCTCGCGCTGGCTCTCGCGCTGGGCATCTCGTTCAGCGAGGAGTTGGTCACGAAGATCCCCTTGGGCCGCATCCTCGCGTCACTCAAGGACGATCCGAAGCGGCTCGCCCAGGTGTTTGCCCGGGTGTACTTCATCCAGGATCTCCGCTTCGCGGAAGCGTACGTCATCGCCGCGGTTGGCGATGGCATCGAGCAGAGACTGTCCGAGGCGCTCAGGATCGACCCGCAGGC
>CAYPUF010000100.1:0-2199 GCA_964413995.1 uncultured Gammaproteobacteria bacterium | reverse complement strand
TATACCCTGATCGCCACGGCGAATCCGTCAACGGCGATCTGGTACGTGAACATCTGGATTGACGGCATCCATATGCGCCGTTGCGAATACAGTCCTTGCGGCGCCAATTTGACGTTTCCGACGGACCGGAACCAGGTGGTCGGAGTCGCGGAGTTTGTCTGGGGCGACGGCGGAAAAATCTACACGACGTCCACCATCGAGGCCATGGTAGACGCGAGCGGCGTGACGATCACCATGCGACCCGAAGTCAAACCGGAGTCCCTCCATGAAATCATCGCGGATGTCGATGCAAGTTTCATCGCCAAGACGATCGACATCTATATCGACGGCAACGCCGTCCGCGGATGCAACGACGTCCAGCAATGCCGGTATCTCGGAACGGAGAGCGGGCCCGTCGGCACGGTTCGTGACGTGTACGCGATCGCGCGCGACGCGAACGGCTTCACGCGCCAGTCCCCCGTCAAGACGTACGCGGTGGTCGCAAATCCGCGACCGACCCTGGACATCACCCTAGGGAAAACCGTCATGAATGCCGGGGAGAGCGTCGACGTATCGGTTCAGGCCTCTGACGACGAGGGAATCGTCTATACCGAAATCACGACCAGTGACGGATCATTCACCAAGCGCTGCGAAATCCATACCTGCACGGCGACCGTGACGCGCGAGACAAGCGGTGCCTTCTACTTCATAGCCACGGCCGAGGATCCCGGCGGGGCCGTCGGCACGGCAAGCTCGAGCGTGATTACGGTGCAATAGGTTGACCGGCGTTCGCAAAAGCCTCATCCTGTAAGAGCTTATTCATTCACTCCCTACTTTTCGTTTCCTTTTATGAAGCGTCTTTTGCAACGCACCTTGGCCGCGGCAAGCTCGATCGCCATGCTGGCGACCCCCTTTGCCTCGTCCGCGATGACCGTGACCACGTCCTTCGGTCCCGGCGACCTGATCAAGGGCTCGATGGACACGGTCTATTATTTCGCCTCCAACGGCAAACGCTACGTCTTCCCCAACTCGAAAACGTACTTTACCTGGTACGCCAACTTCGACACGGTGAAGGTCATTCCGGACAACCACCTGTCCACCGTTCCGCTGGGCGGTAACGTCACCTACCGTCCGGGCCGCAAGATGGTGAAGATTGATACCGATCCGCGCACCTATGTCGTCGACCGCGGCGGCGTGCTGCGCCACGTCACGAGCGAATCGCTCGCGCAAACGCTGTACGGGCTCAACTGGAATAACCAGATCGACGACATTCCGGACGGCTTCTTCATCAACTATCGCATCGGTACGCCGATTGAGACGGCGTCCGAATACCAGCCGGAGAATGTCATGACGCTGACCACCACGATCGCCCAGGACAAGAACCTGGAAGAAGAAGGCGTGGTGACGATTTCGATCGGCGCGCCGGGCGACGGGTTCGTGCCCTCGACGATTACCGTCAAGCGCGGCACGCGCGTGACCTGGACCAACCGCGACAACCAGGTCCACAACGTCAGCGGACCGGGTTGGAACTCGGGCGATCTCGCCTACCAGGAGTCGTACACCAAGATCTACGACGTGGTCGGCTCGTTCGACTACAACTGCTCGATCCATCCGGTGATGCAGGGCACGATCAACGTGGTGAATTGATTTGAGGAGCAAATCATCACAAAAGTCCCCGAGGGGGGCTTTTGTGTTTACGTGCTATCATGTGAGTATATGCCCCCTTCTCCCGCGAACACGTCCAGTCGCATCAAACGTCTCGGCCTTGCGATCGGTCTTCTCTCGCTCTTACTCATCCTCTTCTTGTTCGCGCTTATCTGGCAGAGCACGGCTCGGATGGATTGGCGGAGCGCGACCGTCGGCCTGGCACCCGGGATCCCGACCAGGACGGAAGAAGCCGTGTCCGACCGGGATTTCGGCATGGATGCCTCGGTAGAGATCGCCCCCATGCCGCCCATCGTCCCGGGCAGCGGCGCGCCCGCGGAAGACCGCGCCCGCGTCGGCGAACGGGTGATCCGCAACGCCTCGCTTTCGCTGCGCGTCGATGACGCGGAAACGCGCCTCGGCGAGGCGCGAGCGATCGCGGCGGCCGAAGGCGGGTTCGTCGCGAATGCGACGGTCACGGAGCGCGACGACGTGCACACGGCGCGGCTGACGATCCGCGTGCCGGAAGACGCGTTCGAACGGGCGCTCGCGCGTCTCAAGGAGCTCGCATCCACG
>CAYPUF010000099.1:0-2235 GCA_964413995.1 uncultured Gammaproteobacteria bacterium | reverse complement strand
GCTCGATCAGCGACGTTTCGGTTTTCTTTTGTCCCACATCCTGTTTCTTCACGAAGAGCTTTTTGAGTTGATGGCGTACGACTTCTGTGATTGACAGTCCCTTCACGCGCTGCGCGCCCCATTCGGCGCTGATTTCCTTGCATGGCTTGCCCCAGACTTTTTCCGTGTACGACTGAAAGAATGTTTTATAAAGCTCGTCGCCGAACCGGTTGAGGAAAAACTCCTCCAAATTGCGTTCCGGTTTGATCGGGAATAGGCGGCGAAAGAGATACGTCACGCCGATCTTGAGGACGCGGAGGGGTCCGAGCTTGCGCAGGACGTCAAGCGACAGCGTGATCGGATACGGGAAAAACGTCTTGTGGAAATAGATGCGCGAGAGGCGGTTGCGGACCAGCATGACGCGGTCGGTCGTCTCGGGATCAAGCGCGGGCGCATCCGAATCGAACGTCCGCTCCTGACCGCGATACGCGAGCCGCATGGCGTCATCATCGGTCTTTTGCAGCGGGAGGATGGAGAGCCACCAGTTCATCACGCGGTCGGATTTGGAAAAAAAACGGTGGCCGCCGATGTCGATGCGGTTGCCCTTATAGACGACGGTCTTGGAAATGCCGCCGACATAGGTCGGATCGGCTTCGAGCACGACCGGCTTGATATCCGAACGCGCCAGAAGCTCGTAGGCGGCGGTGAGTCCCGCCGGCCCCGCGCCGATGATGATGGCGGTCTTGGATGCCATACGTCTGTGGCATCCTGACATGGCCAGGCGCGACGGGCAATGTTTTCGCGCCTTGCCCCTACTGGATCGAATACCGATGCTCCTCTATAGTTCCGACATGTTCAACGCTCTGCCCCGCGCCGACGCGGAAATCGCCGGCCTGATCGAGGAGGAAATCCAGCGCCAACGCGACGGCCTGGAGCTGATTGCCTCGGAAAATTACGTGTCCGAAGCCGTCATTGAAGCAATGGGAACGCCTCTTACGAACAAATATTCCGAAGGGTATTTCTCGAAACGATATTACGGCGGCAACGAGTTCATCGATAAGATCGAGATACTTGCCATTGAGCGCGCGAAGCAGATTTTCGGCGCGGATCACGCGAACGTCCAGCCGCATTCCGGTTCCCAGGCGAACCAAGCCGCGTATTTTGCCATCGCGAAACCGGGCGACACGTTTTTGGCCATGGACCTCGCGCATGGCGGCCATCTCACGCACGGCTCTCCCGTGAACTTCTCCGGCGCGATCTACAAATTCGTCCATTACGGCGTGCGTAAGGACACTGAACGCATCGACATGGACGACGTGCGCCGTCTCGCGCTCGAGCACAAGCCGCGCGTCATCGTCGCGGGGTTCTCCGCGCACCCGCGGCATCTCGACTTTGCGGCGTTCCGTTCCATCGCGGATGAAGTAGGCGCGTATCTCGTCGTCGACATGGCGCATTTCGCGGGTCTCGTCGCCGCGAAGCTTCATCCGGATCCCGTTCCGCATGCGGACATCGTCACGACCACGACGCACAAGACGCTCCGCGGCCCGCGTGGCGCCATCATCCTCTCACGGAAACTGGATAGGCTGGATTCGAACGGAAAGAAGAATCTCGCGCAGAAAATCGACAGCGCGGTGTTCCCCGGCATCCAAGGCGGCCCGCTGGATCATATTGTCGCGGCAAAAGCGGTCGGGTTCAAGGAAGCGCTTGAGCCTTCGTTCGTCGCCTACCAAACGCAGGTTCTTGCGAACGCCCAAGCGATGGCGGAAGTCCTCCAAGCCGAAGGGATTCGCCTGATTTCCGGCGGAACGGACAACCATCTCGTGCTTGCGGACGTAACGTCTGTCGGCATCACGGGTAAGGAGGCCGAACTCTGGCTCGACACGGTGGGCATCTACACGAACAAAAACATGATCCCGTTCGATACACGCACGCCCTTCGACCCGTCCGGCATCCGCCTCGGCACGCCGGCCATCACGACGCGAGGGTTTGACGAGGCCGCCACGCGCGAGGTCGCGCTGCTCATCGCGAAACTGCTCAAATCGAAGAACGCGGTGGATGTCGCGGAAGACGTGAAGAAAAAAGTGCGCGCCCTCGCGGACGCGCATCCGCTGTATCCGTGTTACGGCTGATCCACAGTCACGAATTCGGCCGACACCCAGCCATGGGTGCCGTCCAGCACGACCTTGTACCATCCTTCGCGCTCTTCGACGTACACAAATGCCTCACCGGCCTTTGCCTTGTAGAGAATCCTGGAAG
>CAYPUF010000098.1:0-2310 GCA_964413995.1 uncultured Gammaproteobacteria bacterium | reverse complement strand
CCGCCTCTCTCCGCTCGAAGAGGAAATGGTGAAGGGGCTGGAGGAAAAGGCCTCCAAAGCCGGTCTCGATGTGAACATCCGCGTGGTCGTCTCCGCGCGCTCGCCGGATGCGGCGCAGCGCTATCTCAACGACGTGCTGAACGCCTACGGACAGTTCAACATTTACGAATACGGCAACGGTTTCCAGCAGGTCACGCCGCGTTTCCAGGCCGCCATCATCCGTCCGTTCATTTACCGCACGTTTGACGAGCGCGTCCGCATCGTTCTCAACAGCGAGGAGATGGCGACGTTGTTCCACTTCCCGTTGCCGACCACGGAGACGCCCAAGATCAATTGGCTTTTGTCGCGCAAGGCGCTCCCGCCGTCCAATTTGCCGACGGAAGGCATCCTGCTCGGGCATTCCGAATATCGCGGCCGCAACTACGAGGTGCGCATCAAGCAGGAAGACCGCCGGCGCCACATGTACATCATCGGCAAATCCGGTTCCGGTAAAACCGAGATGATGAAGGCCATGGTGCAGCAGGATATCGAGGAAGGTCGCGGCGTGTGCGTCATCGATCCGCACGGCGACTTTGCGGACGATGCGCTCGAATTCGTGCCCAAGCATCGCGCGGACGACGTCATTTTCTTCGATCCGGCCGACTACGAGCGCCCGATGGGCCTGAACATGCTCGAGTTTGATCCGGCCAAGCCCGAGCAAAAGACCTTCGTCATCAACGAGATGCTGAAGATTTTCGACAAGCTGTATGACCTGAAATCCACCGGCGGCCCGATGTTCGAGCTGTACATGCGCAATGCCATCCTGCTTCTGATGGAAGACGTCGCGAGCGGATCGACGCTCATGGAAATCCCGCGCGTGCTCGCGGACGAAGAGTACCGAAATTTCAAACTGTCGAAATGCAAGACGCAGGACGTGAAGGATTTCTGGCAAAAGGAGGCGCTCAAGGCCGGGGGCGAAGCGTCGCTCGCGAACATGGTGCCGTATATCACGTCCAAGCTGACGCCGTTCATCTACAACGATTACATGCGGCCGATCATCGGCCAGCAGAAGAGCGCGTTCAACGTGCGCGAGGTGATGGATTCGCAGAAAATCCTGCTGCTGAAGCTGTCGAAAGGCAAAATCGGCGACCTGAATGCGTATCTCATCGGCATGGTGCTGGTCGGGAAGATTCTTCTCTCCGCGCTCGGCCGCACGGACATGGATCCGTCACAACGCAAGGATTTCTATCTCTACATCGACGAGTTCCAGAACTTCCTCACCGATTCCATCAGCGCGATCTTGTCCGAAGCGCGCAAATACGGCCTCGATCTCATCATCGCGCACCAATTCATCGGCCAGCTCGAGGGGTCGCCGGCGGAAGAGAAAATCCGCGACGCGATTTTCGGCAACGTCGGCTCGCTGTTCGTCAACCGCGTGGGCGTGGAAGACGCGGAGTTTCTCGCCAAGGAATTCGCGCCGGTGTTTACGGAGTACGATCTGGTCAACGTCGAGGCGTTCACGTTCAACTGCAAGCTCCTCATCGATAACCAGGCGTCCAAGCCGTTCAACTTCAAGCCCTTCCTCGCGAAACGCCCCCCGACCAAGGAGCTCGCGAACATGATCAAAGAACTCTCGCGGTACAAGTACGGCCGCAAGCGCGCGCTGGTCGAGGCCGAAATTCTCGAACGTCGCGAGGCCGTGATGGCCGCCATCGCCGGCGAGAACGAACCGCTGCTGTAAGGTGTGGTATCATAGGAAGGTCCGGTAGGGGCGTACGGCAATACGCCCGCACAAAACAAATATCAAATTATGCAGGATGCAGAGTTTGAACAAGACGAAGACGTGCAAGAAGAGGAGGTCGCGCCGCTCTCCGGCTACGATACGAAGTTGGCGTTAGCGATGCGTGTCATTGCCAACATGAAGGAGCAGCTCGAAAATCTTGAGACGATCCTCTCGGGCGAGGCACAACCCGAAGACACGGAGCGCTATCTGGCCGCGGCCGCACGCCGCCCGTTCCCGGAGGAGGGAGAGGCTGGTTTTGGCGGCCGCGTCATTGACGGCGTCTTTGACGGCGAGCAGATGGTCGGCGAGGACGGCCGCAAATATCTCGTGCCGCCGAATTACGCGTCCAAATCCAAACTTGTCGAAGGTGACTTGCTTCGTCTTAATATCGCAAGCAACGGGAAATTCATTTTCAAGCAAAAGGGACCGATCGAGCGCAACCGGCTCATGGGGACGCTGGTGCAGGACGAGATCTCCGGTGACTGGAAAGTGATTTGCGACGGACATGCCTATCGCGTCCTGCCCGCGGCCGTCTCGTTCCACCGCGG
>CAYPUF010000097.1:0-2355 GCA_964413995.1 uncultured Gammaproteobacteria bacterium | reverse complement strand
GCTACCGTTTGGCCGATATGCGACAAACCATTATCACCATCGCCATGATTGCGCTTTCCTTCCTGCTGACCGGCGCGATCTTGCTGCAGCAGCGTGGATCCGGCCTCGGGGCCGCGTTCGGTGGTGACAGCACCGTGTTCCGCACCAAGCGCGGATTGGAAAAGGGCCTGTTCTACGCGACCATCGCGCTTTCATGCCTGTTTTTCGGCACGGCGGTCCTGAACCTTTTGCTAGTATAAGAATTAGGCCTAAGGAATTAGGAATTAGGGGGCTTACCCTCATTCCTAAAGCCTAATCCCTAATCCTCATGAATTCCCTTTTTGCTCGTCTGCGCGACGTCTGGAACAAGACTTTCTTCTGGCAGGCGCCGCCGGCCGATGGGTCGGGAGAATTCACGCCGCATCCCCATGCGGACCATACGCTCGTACTCGCGCTCACGCCCAAGACGCGCGTGCCCCGCTGGAAGCAGCTCCGGTTCATCAATCGCGTCCTCGCCCCGCGGGAGCGCCGCCTGTTCTGGGGCGCGCTCGCGATTGCAGCCGTCGCGCTTGCCGTGGGCGCCGGCGACCTGTGGCGCTCGCGCACCGAGCTCGTCCCGGCGGCCGGCGGCACGTTCACGGAAGCCGTCGTCGGCACGCCGAAGCTCGTGAATCCGCTGTTCGCCCAAAACAACGACGTGGATCGCGACCTCGTCGCGCTCATCTTTTCCGGCCTCTTCCGCCTGGACGGCGCGTTGCAGGCGGTCCCGGATCTCGTCGAGGCGTACCAATGGCTGGATGGCGAGAAGACGCTGGAAGTGCGCCTACGCTCCGACGCGCGCTTCCATGACGGCCAGCCGGTCACGTCGGATGATGTCGTGTTCACGTACGAAGCGATCAAGAATCCCGCCTGGCGCAGTCCGCTGCTGTCGGTCTTCCATGACGTGAACGTGGTCCGCGTGGACGAACGTACCGTGCAGTTCCAGATCCCGCAGGCGGATCCCCTGTTTCCGAACGCATTGACCGTCGGCATCCTGCCCGCGCATCTGTGGAGCGACGTCGCGCCGTCGAACGCGCATCTCGCGGACGCGAATCTCAAGCCCGTGGGCAGCGGGCCGTACCGCGCGGTCTCCTACACGCGCGACGGACGCGGCAACATCCTGCATTTCCATTTGCAGCGCTTCGCCGGCTATTACGGCCTGCAGCCGTTCATCGACGAAATCCGCTTCCGCTTTTTCGCCGACAAGGCGAGCGCGCTCCAGGCCGTCACGAGCGGCCAGGCCGATGCGGTGGGTTTCGTTTCGTGGAGCGAGGCCTCGCGGCTTCGCGGCGAGCAGTTCCGCGCCGTGAGCCTGGACCTCCCGCAGGAAACGATCGCGTTCTTCAACACGAAAGACCGCCTGCTCAAGGACGAAAAGCTGCGCCTCGCGCTCGCGCTGGCCGTGGATCCGGCCGAGCTCGCGAGTCTTGTGAGCGACCGCGCAAAGCCGGTCAACTCCCCCTACCCGTTCCTGAACGACACCTCAAGCACGATCCCGAACCTCGATCAAGCCCGCACGCTGCTCGACGAGCTCGGCTGGAAGCTGCCCGAGGGCGAGAATGTGCGCCGGCTCATGACGGGATCCGCTACGTCGTCCGCCGCGACGACCACGCTGACGATCACGATCGACGTACCGAACCAACCGGACCTCGTCGCGCTGGCCGAGCTTCTCAAGCGCCGGTGGTCGCTGGTCGGCGCCCAGGTCGAGGTGCGCGCGGACGACGACGCCGCGCTCCTGCGCGACGCACTCGCCACCCGCGCGTACCAAGTCCTGGTTTGGAACATCCTGATCCCTCCGGACCAAGATCTCACGCGTTTGTGGGGGAGCGCGTTCGCCGGCACGTCGCGCGGCCTTAACCTGTCGAATCTCGTCGACCGGGACGTGGATACCGCGCTCGAACGCGTCCGCAACGCGACCACCACGGAGCATATCCTCGAAGCCCAGCTCGCGGCCTCGCAAGCCATCAAGAAGCGCGTTCCGGCTCTCTTCCTGCTGCGTCCGGCGGAGGCGTACGTCGTATCGGGCCGCGTGAAGGGCGTGGGCGACATGCGCATCTCGCGACCGAGCGACCGCTTCACGGACATCGCGCATTGGTATGTCCGCGAACGCCGGATCTGGAAATAGCGCGATTGACAATCGCGGCAAAACGGCGCATCATGCGGCCGTTCACGTCGAGATGGATCCGCGATGGCGGAGTTAAAATCAGCTGGAGGGCGAGTGGCGGAACTGGTAGACGCACTGGCTTCAGGAGCCAGCGACCGCAAGGTCATGAGAGTTCGAGTCTCTCCTCGCCCACCAGCTGATTTTAACCACAAACAAGGAAGACGCATCCGCCT
>CAYPUF010000096.1:0-2515 GCA_964413995.1 uncultured Gammaproteobacteria bacterium | reverse complement strand
CGATCCGTTTCGCGTATCGATGCGTGCGGAACGCCCACACGGCATCGAGCGCATAGCCCGCGAGCAGCCCGGCGGCGAACGTCGCAAGGAACAGCCACTTGAAATGCCAGCGGAATAAATTAATCACGGGCAGCTTGTGCAGGAGGAGAAACAGCGGTGAACGGAAGGCCATCAGGATCGCAAAGGAAAGCAGTCCGAGAAAAAACGCCCAGCCGCGATGCATGGATTTCCAAATGAACGGGATGACGAGCAGCAAAAGTAACGCCGTCGTACCGAGAAAGAGATCGATGTCGTCGTTCAGATTCAGCACCGGGAGACTCCCGCCATACGTCACCGACAGCCGCGGAAGGATCATGTGCACGAAATGCGAGACGCTGAGCGGCATGCTCGAGGACGATTCCAGCGCAAGGCCCGTTCCTCGGCTCGACGAATTCACAGTGAAATAGATCACGCTTACGAGCCACGGCGAGACAACGGCCACGCTTCCGAGTACGGGAAGCAAGAATTTTCTCGAACCGTCCGACAGGAGCTTCACAACCGTCGGCCGCGGCTTGTCGCGAAGCAGGAGATAGAGGCACCAGCCGGCGAGCGCGATCAGATCGTAGACGATCAATTCGGCGAATCCGCCGATCCATCCATAGGCGAGGAGAAGGAGCAGGATCCAACGCCAGCCGTGTTTCCCTTCCTGGATGCGCAAGCAGGCGAGAAAGGAAAGCGGCAGGATCGGAAATAACGCCGTGAAGACGATGACGTCCGTCCAGCGGATGATGATGCCGCTGAAGCCGTACGTGATGGCCGCAAGCAGGCTTGCGGCGGGCGTGAGTTTCAATGCGCGTGCAAATACGTAGCATGCGGCGACGTTGGCGAGAAAGAAACCGACGGTGAGCCAGTGATAGGCATCGATGACTGGAAGTTTCCACAATGCCGCGAGGAAGATCGGGTTCAGGAAACCGTCGAGCGTGAGCGAGATCGGGTAGCCGGAATAGAACGCGGGCCACCAGGAGGGAAAACGCCCCAATTCGAACACGAGATATTTCTGTCCGGCGAAGAAGAAATAATGATAGAGGTTGACGTACAGTCCGGAAAACAGCCGCCCACCGAAGAGTATCGGACCGAATACCACCAACGTCGCGAGGAGGATGCCGGCCGCCCACCACCATCGGACGTTTTTCATACGAAATCGTCGGAATCATACCCCACGTCCGACGGTTGTCCAAACGCTTGACTTGGTCCCCGCTTTCTGCCTAGATGCGATCGGTTCCCTTCATCAACGCAGAACGCGGGAGAGTTCGAATGTCGCGACAGTCCAAGATCCTCTTCGTCGCCGGCGACGGGGCGAGCGGCCGGATCATGGCCGAGACGGGCGCGCTCCTCAAGGACGAGCGTCCCATGCAGGTTCACTTCATCCAGGGTGACGGCGGAGCCGCCGGCCTCTACGACGCCGAGAATCGCGAGCACGTCTTCATCGACATGCCGGAGACGCGTCTCGCCGATCTCGTCGAGCCGGCCGTCCGCGACGCGGACCTGGTGGTCGTCGCCCACTCGGGCACGGCGTTCCATCTCGAGTGCGCCGTCACGTCGACGGCCTTCGCGCACCGCATCCCGGTCCTCAAGGTCTTCGACCACTGGCTCGGCACGCGCCACGCCTATTTCCGCGACGTCGTCGCGGAGTGGGTCGGGCGCGGCAAGCCGCCGCTCACCGTCACCGCGACGACGGACGCGCATGTCGCCGAGCTGCACGAGCGCTTCCCCGCGCTGGACGACGTGGTCGTGAAGATCGGCAACCCCCTGCACGTGCAGCTCGAGCAGCTGCTCGCCGACGGTCTCCCGGCCGCCCGCGAGCGCCTGCGCCGCGAGCTCGGCCTCGCGCACGCCTCCCCGGTCGTGTCCGTGTTCCTCTCCGGCAACAACGACGTGCAGTTCGCCGAGGTACTCGACATGGCCGACGCGCTCGCCGCGACGCTCATGGAGCGCGGCGGCAGCATGGCGCTCGACGTCCACTTCGTGAACAAGCAGGACTGGAAGCCGAAAGTCGACAAGTACGTGCTGGTCTGGCGCGAGGCGGGCGTCCCGGTCGTCGAGGGGCTCCGGCCCGATGCGATGATCGCGCTTTGCGACGTGCTCTTCGCCTCGTCGACCTCCACCACCTGCGAGCGCGCGCTCGCGAACGGCATCCCCGTCGTGCAACCGTGCGGCCCCGCGGAGGCGGCCGGCTTGGCCTCATTGTCCGGCACGGACTTCCCGTACACGCCGGAGATGACGTTCCTCGCGGTGCTGCTCGCGACGGGCAAGCCGGGGGAGTGGGAGTGTCTGCTCGACTCCGCCCTCGATCCCGCGCAGCAGGCGCATCGCCAGAAGGGCGTCGACGCGTGCGGCGTCGTGCCCGCGTCCGGCGCCATCTTCCGCCTGCGCGATCTCATCCTCGAGATGACGCGCTGACCCGGTATCCGCCGGGTTTTTTCGTCCATCAAAAAAAATCCACCGAAAGGGCGGATCAGTGGTACACCAGGGCGAG
>CAYPUF010000095.1:0-2538 GCA_964413995.1 uncultured Gammaproteobacteria bacterium | reverse complement strand
TCAACGAGGCCCTCCGCGAGCAACGGCGCGTATGTCGCGGGGCCGCCGATCGCGGGCGGATAAATCCCCGTCGCGATGAGGATGCGCTTCGACGCGATCGTCCGATCGAACAGCGAACGCATATCGGCCGCGACGGCGTCCCAATTGTACTTCTCCCGCACAAGACGTGCCGCGTTCTGCGTGATGCGAGAAACTTCCTGTTGCGGCGTTGCCATGACACGATTGACCGTCTCCGCGATCGATTCCGGGTTCCCCGGTTCGCACAGCCAGCCCGTATCTTCGTTCAAGAAATCAGGAATGCCGCCGACCGGCGTGCCGATCGTCGGCAATCCGGCGGCCATCGCTTCAAGAAACGAGTTGCCAAGGCCTTCCGTGCGCGACGGCCGGCAAAAAATGTCGGCATCCTGGTAGAGTTTCGCTATTTCTTCATGCGATCGATTTCCGAGGAATTGCACGCGCGACGCGACGCCAAGCTCCCGCGCAAGTGCTTCAAGCATGGAACGATCCTCCCCGTCTCCCGCAAGTACAAGCTTCACGCGCTCCGGCAACAAAGCCATCGCGCGAATGAGCAAATCAATGCCATTCTTATGCGACAAACGGGACGCGGAAACGATGGTGACCTTTTCACCGACGGGTTTGGATCGAAATCCGAAACGTGAAACATCCACCCCGTTCGGAATCAGCACCGGACGTCCCTCAAACCCCATCTTCACCGCCCAATCTGACAGGAACGTGCTGATGGATTGGACCTGGTCGGCGCGACGGAAAATCGCGTAATGCAAACCGCGGAACGGCCCCGCGTGTTTCGCATACCGTTCCGGCGGATCGCCTTCCTGTACCGTAAGCACGAATCGTGTCCGCGGCCGCATCCACGAGTAAAACAACGATGCGAAACCGCCATAGCTCGCCTGCATGGACCACAAAAGATCGGGGACCGCGTAACGCGTAACGCGTAACGCATGAATAGGTCCGAGGATCGGAAGGAGATATTTGTCGATGGTGGAGCCGAAGCCGATGCGATGTACCGTGACGTTCCCGAGCTTCTCTCGCGACGGTAATCCGCGTTTCAACTTCGCGCAGACGAGATCAAAGGTAAACCCGTCACCGAGACGATCCGTGATTTCCTTTAGCGCCACCTCCGCGCCGCCGACCAGCGGAAGATACGCCGTCGAAAACACCAGTACCTTTTGCGGTTTGCGGTTTGCGATTTGCGTATCAGCCATATCGTTCAAGCCAGGTCGCTAACGACAGGAGCATCCACAAGCGATTGCCGTGGTCGACGCCGCGGTCATTTTCATGCAGATACCGCGTCACCTCTTCCTTGCGGCAGATCGCGAGGAGCTTCGCGTCGGACGAGAGACAGCGCTCGACGAACGTCGAACGCAATGCGTCGCGAAACCATTCCGCAAGCGGGACCTGGAACCCGCGCTTGGGACGCGTGAAGACATCCGACGGCACAACATCGCGCACCGCTTCGACCAAGAGCGCCTTCTGCCCACGAGAGGAAAGGCGGTACTCGACGGAAAGCCGCGCGACGAACGAAACGAGCTCCTGATCAAGTATCGGCGAACGCGCCTCAAGGCCATGCGCCATGGTCGCGCGGTCCATCTTCACGTTGAGATCGTCCGGCAGATAGGAGTTGAGATCGAATTCCATCGCGGCTTCGACGCCCTTCGTGCGGATGTGTTTAGTGATGAAGCGGTCCGCGCGGCTATCTTGCGTACGAGCGGAGAATGCAGGCTGGAGCAATTCGCGAAGATCACGTTCGGAAAAATACGAGCCCGTGAACATCTCCGCGTATCCGGCCGCATCGCTAACGGAAACCGCCTGGATCGTGCGGATCATGCGCACGATTTTCGGATCGAGACGCTTCAAGCCGCCGACATCGATCGAACCGAGCACCGGCAGCCTGCCAAGCGCGCGCAGACGGATCGCGCGGGCGAAATGGCGGTACCGGCGGTATCCGCCGAACAATTCGTCGCCGCCGTCGCCGGTCATCACGGCTTTGACGTGCCGACGCGTCTCGCGCGCGAGGAGATACGTCGGGATGGCGGACGCGTCCGCAAACGGCGCCTGGTACGCGTCGAGCACGTCGTCGATGACGCGCAGCGCCTCTTCCGGACGTGCCTCGAACTCATGATGCTCGGCGCCGAGCTTCGTCGCGAGCGCGCGCGCTTCCGCGCGTTCGTCAAAACCAAGACTCGGGAATCCCATGGTGAACGTCCTGATGGGCGACGAAGCGCGCGCGGCCATCAGGCAGGCAATGGCGGACGAGTCGATGCCGCCGGACAGGAACGTCCCGACCGGCACGTCCGCGATCATGCGCAGGCGCACGGATTCGTCGAGCAACTCACGGACGCGCTTTGCCGCGTCTTCAAAGGACGTCTCGGTCTTCGGTTCCACGTCGAACGACGAGTATCGCTTCACGTCGACGTTGCCGTCGCGCACGAATCCGCAATAGCCGGGCGGAAGCGCGTGGATGCCGACAAACCCCGTGCGCGGTGACGGAACATACTGCAAACCGAGAAACAGGCGCAC
>CAYPUF010000094.1:0-2582 GCA_964413995.1 uncultured Gammaproteobacteria bacterium | reverse complement strand
CTCGGCACCCTGCAGAACGAGTGGGCCGGCGCGCAGGCGTTTTCGAGCCTCGACACCTATCTTGCCCCATTCGTGAAGAAGTACGAGCTCGAGCTGCGCGAGGATCTTGCCGCCTCGGGCGCGTCGTTTCCGTCCGAAACCGAACGCGATGCCTATGCGCGCAGAAACGTCCGCCAGCATGTGAAGCAGAACATCCAGTCGTTCGTGTTCAACCTCAACGTGCCGTCGCGCTGGGGCACGCAGACGCCCTTCACCAACGTCACGCTCGACTGGACCTGCCCCGAAGACCTGCGCGAGAAGCGTCTCCTCCTCGGCGGGAGGGAATTCGCGTACACATTCGGCGAGTTGCAGCCGGAAATGAATCTGATCAATGAAATCTTCATCGAGGTGATGACCGAAGGCGACCGGAACGGCCGTACGTTCACGTTCCCGATCCCCACCTACAACGTCGGCAAGGATTTCGACTGGAACGACCCGAACAACCTGCCGCTGTTCGCCATGACGGCCAAGTACGGCACGCCGTATTTCCAGAACTTCATCAATTCGGACCTGAATCCGGGCGATGTCCGGTCGATGTGCTGCCGCCTCCAGCTCGATCTGACGGAGCTGCGCAAGCGCGGCGGCGGGCTGTTCGGCTCCGCCGAGATGACGGGGTCGATCGGCGTCGTGACGATCAATGCCGCGCGGCTCGGATACGTGGCCCGCGGCTCGGAGGAGGCGTTCTTCGAGCGTCTCGGCAAGCTCATGGACCTCGGGAAGACGTCGCTTGAGCTGAAGCGCAAAGTGATCCAGACGTGGATCGACCGCGGGCTCTTCCCGTACACCAAGCGCTATCTCGTCTCGTTGCGCAATCACTTTTCCACCATCGGGATTAACGGCGTGAACGAGGCGATCCGCAATCTCACCGATGATGCGGAAAACGTCACGACGCCGCGCGGCAAGGCGTTCGCAGCCCGCGTACTCGACTTCATGCGCGATCGGCTCAAGGCGTATCAGGAAGAGACGGGGAACCTCTACAACCTCGAAGCAACACCGGCGGAAGGGACGACGTACCGTTTCGCCAAGGAAGACCGCAAGCGCTACGCAGACATCCTGCAGGCCGGGACGAAAGAGGCGCCGTATTACACCAATTCTACGCAAATTCCGGTCGGCTACACCGACGACGTGTTCGAGGCGCTGGACCTGCAGGATGATCTCCAGACCCGGTACACGGGCGGCACGGTGCTCCACTGCTATATGTCCGAACGCCTCTCTTCGGCCGAAGCCTGCCGGTCGCTCGTGCGCGGCGTGCTCACGAACTACCGACTGCCGTACATCACCATCACGCCGACGTTCTCCATCTGCCCGACGCACGGATACCTCTCCGGCGAATGGGATTATTGTCCGCGCTGCGACGAGGCACTCGGCATCACGGGAGACCGTCACGATCCCGCGGTGCGCGAGCGGCATCAATCCGCCCTTTCGTTTGTCTAGGTTCCGGGAGAATCGTGAATCACGAATCAAGAATCAAGACCTAATCAATAATCTAAAATCTTCAATATGAACAACATCAACTCCGTTCCCCAGCGCGTGCGCTGCGAAGTCTGGACCCGCGTTATGGGATATCACCGGCCCGTTTCTTACTTCAACCCCGGCAAAAAATCCGAACACTATTCCCGCAAGCATTTCGTCGAATGCGTCGCGGCCAATCGGGACTTCCGCGCCAAATACGGGGAGCCTCGCGCATGAAATTCAGCGGCATCCAAAAGCTGACGCTGCTCGATTATCCGGGCAAAACCGCGTGCATCTTGTTTACGCCGGGATGCAATTTCCGCTGCGGTTATTGTCACAATCCGGAGTTCGTCTTGCCGGAGCGGCTCAAAAAACTCGAGCCGAGTTTCATCCCGGACGAGGAGGTGCTGGCGTTTCTCGAGGCGCGTCGCAGCAAGCTCGAAGGCGTCGTCGTGACGGGCGGGGAGCCGACGCTGCATCGCGGGCTTCCCGCCTTCCTGCGCAAGGCGCGTGATCTCGGGTTCCTCGTGAAGCTTGATACGAACGGCAGTTTGCCGGAGATGCTCGAACCGGCCCTGCGCGAAGGCTTGGCGGATTACGTCGCGATGGATGTGAAGACCTCGCCGGAACGGTATGCAGAGCTTGTCGGCGTGCCCGTCCGCGTCGACGCCCTCAAACGAAGCGTCGAGCTCATCAAGTCCTTCGCGCCGGAATATGAATTCCGCACGACCGTCGTCGTGGAGCATCATGGACTCGAGGAGTTCCGCGCCATCGCGCGACTCATCCACGGCGCGCGGCGGTACGTGCTCCAGGGCTTCCGTCCGGATATCACGCTGGATCCCGCGTTTCGTGCGTATGCCCGCGTCGGCGCGGACGAGCTCGAAGCCGTGAAATCGCGCCTCCAACAATCCGTGGAAGAACTTATTATTCGCCTCTGATCGACTTTTCGACTATCCTATGCCCATGCCCGTGAATACGTTGTCCCTTTCCCTCAACCAGAAGCGCGCGCTCTTTCTCTTGCGTGTGTCGATGGGTTGGCTGTTCTTTTACGCCGGGATCACCAAGGTGCTGAATCCCGCCTGGTCCGCGGC
>CAYPUF010000093.1:0-2584 GCA_964413995.1 uncultured Gammaproteobacteria bacterium | reverse complement strand
ATGCGCTCGTGGCCGGCGGATCAATCCTCGTCAACGGCACGATCGACGGCCTGGCAGAGATCCGCGCCGAGGACGTGCGGTTCGCCGCGGGCGCGCGACTCATGAACAAGGCGCGCGTCTTCGCGCCGAAGGACGCGCGGATGGACGAGGGCGCGCAACTGCCAAACGGCGTGGAATTCACACGCGTCGAATACCGAAAAGGCAAACCGGTCGGCAGGCTGGAAGCCGAGAAATTCGTGAAACCATTGCTCGGATTCCTCACGCTCTTCTTTGTGCTCGAACTCGTCGGCCTCATGATCGCGGCCGGATTCCTCGCCGGCTACTTCCGCACGACGTCCGGCAAACTCGCGGACCGCGCGCTCGACAAGCCCGGCCGCGCGCTCTTCACGGGCTTCGCCTTCGCCGTCCTCACGCCGATCATCGCGTTCCTCCTCGGCATCAGCGTGGTCGGCGGCTGGCTCGGCATCCTGCTCGGCCTCGGATACGCGTTCGCGTTCGCGCTGGCCAAAGTGTACGCGGGCGTGGTCTTCGGCGCGTGGTTGTGGCGTCTCGGCTCCAAGGGCAAGACAAAGGGAGTGGATTGGAAATCCGCCGTCATCGGCGCGTTCCTGCTGGCGTTCATTGGCCTGATCCCGGTGATCGGCTGGATCGTTCTCGCCCTCGCCTTCCTGATCGCGCTCGGCGGCCTCTACGCCCTCATCGAAGAACGGGTCAAACAGATGCGATAACGCCCGCCGTCGCCGACCCCCGCCAACCCTTGACGGGGGTTTGCATGTTCGCACGCGGTCGGTACTGTTGCCGTCATATGAAAGCCTATCTTCTTCCGGCATTGGCGGTGATCGGGGCATTTGCCCTGCCCGCCGTGACGCATGCAGCCGACGAAATCGCGCCCGGCATGTTCATCCGTTCATCCGACGGGACGGTGTACTGGCTCGCAGAAAACGAACGCCGTTACGTCTTTCCCGACGGCGCCACGTTGCAAAGCTGGCTCGGAGGAACGCCGGGCATGCTCGGCGACGCGGCGGACATTGATCTAGAATATTTCCCCGTCGGCGGACCGATGACGATGCGCCCCGGAGCCCGTCTCGTGCGCTTCGACTCCGATCCGACGCTATACGTGGTCACCCGCGGCGCCGTACTGCGCGAGGTCACGGAACCGCTGGCAAACGCCTATTACGGAAGCGATTGGCAGCAGAAGGTCGACACGCTTTCGGTCGCGCTCTTCTCCCATTACAAGCGCGGCAATCCGATCGGCATGGTGTCCGAATTTGACCGGGAGACGGAACTTGCCTTTGTCCCGACGCCCGAAAAAGACCTTGAACTCCGCCGGAAGAACCACCTGCTTCCCAGCAGCACGGCGCCGCTTCAAGCAACCGTAGAAACGAGCGTCGAGCCGGATACGGTTTCGCCTCCGGCGCAGCCCACGATCGTCACGTTCCGCGTCCGGGTGTCCGAAGCAAATACGGCCATCGCCAACCTGCGCACGGATCTCTTCCGCGAGAACGGGCCGTGGATCAGGTCTTGCATCGGCATCGATCTGTGCGTGCAAGCCATCGACTATCAGTGGATCACAAAACCGATTGACGACCGGTACTACGCTATCGTCAGCAATGACCGCGGTGAAACGCTGTCCCGCGCGTATTCCCCGGTCATCGCCGTCCGCCCCGTGGAAGAAACGCTCTCGGCGCAATAATTTTTGAGAAAACGCGAACCCCGCCGTCTGCTCCGCTTCGCTCCCCGCAAGCGGGGCGAGGCGGGGTTTTGGGTTGACAAAAACGGGAAAAACGATTAGGCAAAGAGCGCCTATCATGGCGGAAAGTGAGGAACCTTGAGAATCATCAACAACGCCGCACGCGTCAGGGAAGCGCTGCAGGACTACTCCCAGCGCCTGAACGACGGGACCCCGCTCCTGGACCCCTACTCGCTCGATCTGCCGAACGACTTCGAGACGGACGAGGCGAACCTTCGCATCGCGCTCTACGCGGCTCTGCGCGGGATGGGACACCGGTTCGACAAGGTCAACGTCCCGGATGACGCGCTGTTCGCGCAGGAGCGCCTCAGTCCCGCGAACATCTCGCGCATCATCGAGGACGTCTTCGGACCGCGTCCGACCTACGCGGAGCTCCTCTTCCCCGAGTTGGCGAAGCAGACGAAGCGCGCAGCGCATCTCTCCGCCTGCGCGGCCGATCCGAAATGCGGCGATCTGACGTTCTTTCCGCCGCACGTCCTCGGCGCGATGTACGATTCGCCGGCGAAGGTCGCTTCGATGGCGCGTTTCTTTGCCCTCAACGGCGAGGATCCCCGCCCGCTCTGGCGCGCGATTCTCGCCTACGGCCAGATCGTGCAGCACTGCATCGAGAGCCAGCGCATCCTCGACCCCGGTGACCTGCGCCGCATCGCGAGCCACGTCACGGACATCTTCCTCGCCTCCCGCAAGCTGAACGAGGCCTGATCCCTCCGGGATCTTTTTTGTTTGCCCCTTGACGGTACCCGCATTTTCTCCTAATCTCTCCGCACTAAATCCTATGTGGGAGACCGGGCGAACAACCCCGTCACCTGTACCACGTATGGCGCATTCCAAGCG
>CAYPUF010000092.1:0-2604 GCA_964413995.1 uncultured Gammaproteobacteria bacterium | reverse complement strand
AATCAGGAACCGCAATCCGCAACACGCCGCCGGGCGCCAGCTTATCCACCCAATGTTTGACAATCGCCCCCGTCATGGTGTGGCTGAAATGCTCGAGCACGTGCGACGCGCGAATTTCGTCGACGCTCCCGTCCGGCACTTCCAACGGATATGCGCCTCGCCCGTCCTTGATGTCTAGGTTATCCCACCCTTCCAGCGGGACCGCACCGCTGCCGAGGTTCAATCGAACCATCCTCAATCTTCTCCCTCACCGGTTCGTTACCCTCCTATAGGCGCCGGCCACAAACGCTCCGGCGCCCATGGGAGAAAGAAGCACCTAGAAGTATCCGACCGCCGAAGCGCCAAGCTCCGCGTTGGTATTCGGCGTTTCGTCCAGCCGCGACAGCTCAGCTGTCACGCTCGATATCGTCGCAGCCGTGTTGGCAAGCGTTACTTGAAGGTAGCGTTTCTTGCTACTGCAATTCACGAAAAACGGCACAATCATGCCCGTCGACGTGTTCGGCGTCGGAATGGCAAAATTGGAATCCGTCAGCGCCGTGAAGGAGTTGGTCGCCTCGCCATGGCCAAGGCTCATGGTCGTGGGCGGCTGGCTCGCCGCCTGGGTCTCAAGAGCAAACGTGATCGTGCAGTACTCCGCGCCAAGCGTGTCGATCAAGCCCGTGACCGGCGTTGTCCCGACCGAAACCGGCCCAATCACCGACACGATCTTCGTATTCTGACTGTGAATCATGATCTAATCCTTTCTGCCGTCCTCGGCGGTTACGTCGTGCCCATCAAAGCCACGATAGGCCCGGTGTCGCCGGCCGTCGTGCTGCCGACGTCGTGCACGACGATATCCATGCGCTCGCTGACCTTGATCCCGATCTGGTCTTCCTCCCAGTACCGCTGGTCGGTAAGCCCAATCGTGATATCGCGCCGGTTGCCCATCGTCGCGGCCATCGAGAGATCGCCGAACAGGATCATCGCCGTAGCGTTCAGCGCCGTCTGGACCTTCGTCATCACCTGGGTCACCTCGATAGGATACCCGAGATACGCGCGCTGCATTTTGCCTTCTAGCGACAGGATATCGTTTCCGCCCGCAGCGGCCTTCAACCGACCGAAGACCAATTCCGCCGCCACCTTGGAACAGTAAAACTTGGCATTGGCCGAAGCGTATTCAGGCAAGGCCGCCATCAGCTTCGCCAGATCGCTTCCGTCGATCTCGGCAAAAGTGTCGTGTCCGCTCGCCGCAGCGACCGCCCCCGCCAAACTCGGCGTGTTGTTGAATTTCGTCGCGACGCCGACAATACCGCCGTCCGTAGCGATACCCGTCCCGGTGAACCCGACCTGATCCTCCTTGTACGCCAGGGCGTAAGCCGCTTCGCGCGCCAGGGTGTCGGCAAAGTCGATCACCGCATCCTCGCTCAACTCCGCGCTATACCGGGTCCGCGCGCCGAGCTTTTTCGCCACAAGATTGATGCTGTCCCAAGACGCATCGGATTCCGTCGCCGTCGCGCCTTCGGCCGCAAAGTACGCAGTCAACCCGCCGGTGCGCCGCGGAACCACCTTCGTATCGCTCGACATCGGCTCGATACGCACGTTCCGCCGAAACACGCCGAACTGTTCGCGCAGGTCGATAATTGTGCTGGCCATATCGTCCGGCACCAAAATCCCGCCCGCCGTGTTGACGCCCTCGGTGTGAACGCGCACCTCGATGCCGTGCTCGCGGCAAAAGCGCCGAGCATAGGCCGCGTTGAACAACCCCGCCATCAGGGCCATCCCCGAACGGTAGGCCATCAACTCGCCTTCCCTCGTCGCCGCAAACGAGCGCAGCGCCGAATACCGCGACAACGGAAACTCAATCCGCGGTCCGCCGTTCCCCGATTCGATAGGTATCGGAGCGACCTTACGGCCCTCAGCCTTCGGGGCCAAATCCGCCATATCCTCGCTAATGATCGCCCGCAACGCTTCGTGCTCCTCTATGGCCTTGATGCGCTGCAACAACGACTCCGCCGTCAGGCGGTGCTCCTTGATCTCGAGCTTTTCCGCCTCGTTCACTTCCCGGTTTTCCGCTTCCGCACGCTTCAAAATCGCCTCGGCCGTCCGAAGCTCGAACGTGCGATCCTCCTTCAACTTCAAAAGATCGTCCATGGTGTTTCCCTTCCGGCGCCGTCGGGCCGCAAACAAAAACGGCACGCCGCAGCGCCTCGTTGTATGTTCACCAACAAGCCACTTGCTCGCGTGCCGCATCCACGGTCACCGAAGCTCTGCCTGCACGGCGCGCAAGTCCTCCAACCTGCGCGGCGCTCGGCACGTTGTAACTGTCACCGCCCCTCTAGGCCGGTAATTCCAGATCTACCTCAAGACCCACACGTAAAGCAAACTCCTCAAACCCGCGCACCTCGTCGATCAACGCGCGCTCAACCACCTTCCTCGCCAACCAATCCCGACCGTCGGCAAGCGCCCGAACCGCCTCCTCGCTCAAACCGCGACCGCGGGCCACGTCACGCACAAAAAGGTCGTTGATCTCGTTCACCCGTTCATGCATTTCCCGAAGGTGCTCCTCCTCGACAGGAGCACCGGGCGTGAACGCTCCCTTATGCGCCCCGCTGGCGATCACGTGGA
>CAYPUF010000091.1:0-2705 GCA_964413995.1 uncultured Gammaproteobacteria bacterium | reverse complement strand
AAGAATCAGGAATCAAGAAGCAGGAAGAAGAGGGTGTCGTTGCGAGCGAAGCGAAGCAATCTCCGAGCGTCACGAATGAGATTGCTTCGTCGTCCGCTGGGCGGACTCCTCGCAACGACAGCACGGAACCGTCGGCCATCGACCTCAACTCCGTTCGCCTGAAATGGCAGGCCGTGATCCGTGCCGTCGACGAGCAAAATCACTCGCTGCCGTTCATTCTCAAGATCAGCCGCCCGGAAGACGTCCGGGGATCGACCGTCGTGCTGAGGTTCCAGTACGCCTTCCATCTTGATAAGATCGTCGGCGATCCGAAGAACCGCCGCATCGTCGAAGGGGCGATGGAACGGGTTTTCGGCACGCGGCTTTCGCTCGAGGGCGTGGTCGGTGAGGATGCCTCGCGCGCGGAAGCCCGCTCGCAAGACATCGTCTCGAATATTCTTAAGGCCTTCGGCGGCAACGTCGTAGAATCCTGACTATGGAGCTCCTTCGCAAGGCGTTCGGCCCGCTTCGGCGCCTTTATGACTGGACCGTGGCGAAAGCCGCGCTCCCGAACGCCGAGTCGTATCTCGCCGCGCTTGCGTTTGCCGAAAGCTCGTTTTTCCCGATCCCGCCGGACGTGCTGCTCATCGCGATGGGATTTTCCAATCGCGAGCGCACCTTCCGCTACGCCGTCACGACGACGCTGTTTTCCATCATCGGCGGTATGGCCGGGTACTTCATCGGCTTCGCGCTCTTTGAAACGATCGGCCAACCCATCATCGCGTTTTATCACCTCGAACCGCTGGTGGAAGTGATCCGCGTCAAATACGAGGCGAACGCGTTCCTCGCCGTGTTTACCGCCGCGTTCACACCGATCCCGTTCAAGCTCATCACGATTTCGGCGGGATTGTTCCAGATCAATTTCCTGCCGTTCGTTTTCGCCTCCGTTCTCGGCCGCGGATTGCGCTTCTTCGCCGTCGCGACGGTGATGCGCTATCTCGGTCCCAAGGCCCGCCCGCTCATCGAAAAGTATTTCGAACTCTTTACGATCTTGTTCACGATGTTGCTGATCGGTGGCTTTCTCGTCATCGGCTACCTCCGCTAGTAGCCGTCCGGCCGTGGGTGGGTTAGGCTGTGTCCATGATCCTCAACTCCAAGGCGATGGCCGGTCTTCCGGTCGCGAAGCGTTCCGGCCAGACGCTCGGAAAGCTCGCGAGTTTTGACGTGGACGCGGATACGGGACGGATCAAGACGTTCCATGTGAAATCGGGAAATCTTGTCAGCGGGTTGTTGGGAGACGAGCTCATGATCGCATGGGATCAGGTCCTGGAACTGACGGAGACGCGCCTCGTCGTGGCAGACAACGCGGTTCCCGCGGGAGAACGCGCACTCGCCAAGGCCGCGACTGCCGCGCCGCCCGCGACCCTCATGGAGGGATAGCGTATGGACGTCCGCGCTTCGAGGCTTCGCGCGCTCGCGTTCTACGATGCGATCGGCTACCCGCCGACGGCCGTCGAGCTCGCGCTCGCCTCGGAGCCGGGCTCTATCGATCCGCCCATGCGGATGAACCGCGGTCGCGTCACGTTCGAACGACGCGAGGCGCTGGTCGCGGAGCACGAACGACGCGAGGCGCTGTTTCCGCGCAAGATCCGCAAGGCGCGCAAGGTGGCGCGATTTCTCGCGCGTTTGTCCGGCGTGCGGTTCGTGGCGCTCTGCAACACGACGGCGCTTGCGCATGCGAATGACGAGGGAGATTTGGATTTTTTCGTCGTAACGAAGCGCGGCGCGATCATGCAGACGCGCGGCTGGGCGACGCTTCGATACAAGCTTTCGTCGGAGCGTCCGGGTGAGCGCGCACGCGATCCCGTTTGCCTGTCGTTTTTCATAGACGACACCGCACTTGATCTGACGAGTTTACAGTTAACAGATGACAGGAATCAGTTGGACGACCGCCTGCCGTCAACTGCCCACGACGATCCCTATTTCCGCTTTTGGTTCCTTTCGCTCCTGCCGTTGTATGACGACGGCGTCTCGTCCGAGCTCTGGGCGGCGAATGCAGAGATCCTCCGTCACCATCCGCATGCCCGTCCTTGGGCGATGAATCCCGCGCTCACCGTCGACGCTCCCGTTCTCCGCTGGCCGACGCCTGCCGCGCTTGATCCTCTCGCGGGATATTTCCATCAATTCCTCGTCTCGCCGACGCTTAAGCGCATGGCAAATCAGGATACGCGCGTCGTGATCACGCCGCATGTGCTGAAGTTCCATGCGGAAGACGGCCGCGCGCGCTTCCGCGACCGGTATCACGAGACATGTTCACGATATGGAGTGGCTCCGTAATTGGTCCTGGCGGATCTCGATCGTGCTTCTGCCCTGGCAGATGCGCTGGTTCTCCGCCGGAGGCGGACCCGCCTCGGGCGGGCAGGATCTCCTTATCGGCGGCTTGCCGTGGGAGCAGGGCAGGCTGTCCGTCTATCTTTCCTGGTTGCCGATGATCCTGACAGTGTTCTTTGCCTGCGCGCGCTTCAAGGAGGACTTGGACGACACGCCGCTCTCGGTGTCGGACTGGGCGGTCGTGGTCGGCATGCTGCTGCTCGGCTTGCCCGCGTTCGTTTCGGTGTATCCGCAGGCGTCGTGGCAATGGCTGACGCAGGTCATCCTCCTCGCGTTTTTCGCCTGGTCGCTCCGCCAGCTGCGGCTCGGCCGCCGGGAGTTGTTGGCGTGGTGCG
>CAYPUF010000090.1:0-2713 GCA_964413995.1 uncultured Gammaproteobacteria bacterium | reverse complement strand
TCGTCCATCAAAAAAAATCCACCGAAAGGGCGGATCAGTGGTACACCAGGGCGAGGAGCAGGCTGCCGCCGAAGCCGGCGGCGAAGAGGAACTTCCCCTTCCAGCCGAACTCCCTCACTTCCTTGAAGAGGAAAAGGCCGATGAGCGTCGGGAGGATGGTCTCCGCCGCCTGCAGGATCGGCTGCACGATGGTGATCGGCGCGAGCACTTTGGCCCAGTACGAGACGCCGAGACCGGTGAGGCTCGTGGCACACAGGGCGAGCACCCAGAGGAGCCCCGTCCTGGTGACCGCTCCCTCGCGCTCCTTCTTGCCCATGAGCGCCGCGACGACGAGCGACCCGGCGAACGAACCGCCGTACCAGGCGAAGAGGAAGGCGGGCACGGACATACCGTGCAGGCCGAAGTAGCGGAGAGAGAACACGGCGACGCCCCACAGCGTGACGTAGAGTACGACCCATGCGACGAAGGCGCGCGGCGTCTTGCCCTCCTCGTCTTTCGGGCGCTTGCTCAAGGACATCACGATGGCGCTGCCCATGCAGAGGAAGATGCCGAGCCCGACGAGCCAGTCCACGTATTGCGTTTCGCGGAGGACGAGGTATCCGAGCGCGAGCGCGATGATGTCATCGCCTTGTGCGAGCACGGACGTCCGGCTCAAGCTGATGTCCGCCGCACGCCAATGCGCGTAGCAGGCGGCGCTGTTCGCGACGCCGACGCCGGCAGCCATGAGCATCTGCGCGTCCCAGGCCAACCCTTCGGGGAACAGGACGAGGAAGAGGCCGGCGAGCGTCGCGTTCCCGAAGAACATGAGCACGAGCCTGGGTGTGCGTCCGGGAAGCCCGACCGACTTCTTGATCGCGATCGGGTTCAAGACGTACGTGATGAGTACGTTCAATGCGAGCGGGATCTGCCAGGGCATGTCACATCTCCTCTCCTGTTTGATTGTCGACGGTACCCCACACGCGTGCGATCCTTGCCGTATTTGAGCGAAAAGTCAAGGCTTGACCCCGTTTCCTGACTTGCCTACCATCCCATCATGAAACTCCTTGCCCTGATTCCCGCCCGAGGCGGAAGCAAAGGCATCCCGAAAAAGAATATCCGCCCGTTCGCGGGCAAGCCGCTCATCGCGCATTCGATCGAGGCGGGCAAAGGATCGAAATACGTCGATCGCGTCATCGTCACCACGGATGACCAGGAGATTGCGGACATTTCGAAGTCGTACGGCGCCGAGATTCCCGTGTTGCGTCCGGCCGAGATTTCCGGCGACAAGAGTCCGGTGATGGAAGCGGTGATCCACATGCTGGACTACCTGCGCGACAACGAATCCTACGAACCAACCCATCTTCTTTTATTGCAGACCACGTCGCCCCTGCGGACCTCTGCCGACATTGACGCGGCCGTTGAGTTGTTTCAAAAGAGGGGAGCGGAGTCCCTCGTCAGTATGTGCCGCACGGAAAACGGCCTGTTCACGAAGGACGAGAACGATCTCGTCCATACCGAATACGACGGGTACAAGACGACGAACCGCCAGATGCTCCCGAAGTGCTACAAGCTCGACGGCTGCATGATCTATCTCATCGACGTGAATGTCCTGCGCGAGAAACGCTCGTTCCTCGGCGGCAAGCTCGTCGGCTTCGAGATTCCGCGCTGGCGCGCCGTGGACCTCGACGATCCGGAGGATTTCGTCGTCGGCGAGCTGATCCATCGACACGCACCGGAAATCGAGAATAAGATCAAGACATTTTTCTCCTGATATGACCAATGCATCCGAGTTGCTTGCCAAGCGCCACGCGCTCATTCCCGGCGCGGCGCATACGTATTCCAAAGGTGACGACCAGTTTCCAGCTGTCGCGCCGCAAGCGATCCTGCGCGGCAAGGGCGCGTATGTGTGGGGCACGGATGACAAGGAATACCTCGACTGGTGCATGGGTCTGCGTTCGGTGAGCCTCGGCCACGTGAACGAGGAGGTGAATGCCGCCGTCGCGAAGCAGATGGAGCTCGGTACGAACTTCGGGCGTCCGCATGTGAGCGAATACGAATTCGCCGACCGTCTCACGTCGCTTTTGCCGAACGTGGAGATGGTGAAGTTCGCGAAGAACGGTTCGACCGTCACCACGGCCGCGACCAAGCTCGCGCGAGCCCATACGGGCCGGAAATACATCGTCTGCTGTGCCGACCATCCGTTCTTCAGCTACGACGACTGGTTCATCGGCACGACTCCGGCGGATGCGGGCATCCCGCAGGAAATCAAGAACCTCACGCTGACATTTAAATACAACGATCTCGAGAGCTTGAAGGCGCTGTTCGCGGAGCATTCGGGCGAGATCGCCTGCGTCATCATGGAAGTCGTCACGACGACGGAACCGGTCGCCGGCTTTCTCGAAGGCGTGCGCGAGCTGTGCACCAAGGAAGGCGCGGTGCTCATCTTCGACGAGATGATCACCGGATTCCGCTTTGACCTGCGCGGCGCGGCGAAGAAATACAACGTCGCTCCGGATCTCGTGACCTACGGCAAGGGCATCGCGAACGGATATTCGATGGCGGTTCTCGGCGGCAAGAAAGACATCATGGAGCGCGGCGGTTTGCAGCACGACAAGGAGCGCGTCTTCCTGATTTCCACCACGCATGGCGCCGAGGCGATTTCGATCGCCGCCGCGCAAGCCGCCATCAATATCATGGAGCGCGAGCGGGTGCCGGAGCTGTTCTGGGAGCGTGG
>CAYPUF010000089.1:0-2732 GCA_964413995.1 uncultured Gammaproteobacteria bacterium | reverse complement strand
AGAAGGGCAAGGCGACGCCGGCCGAACTCGCGCCGCTCTTCATGGGCATCACCAAGGTAGCGTTGTCCACGGAGTCGTTCCTGTCCGCGGCGTCGTTCATGGAAACCGCCCGCGTGCTCATCAATGCCGCGGTGACGGGCAAGGTCGACCGCCTCGAAGGGTTGAAGGAGAACGTGATCATCGGCCGCCTCACGCCATCGGGTACCGGATTCGGCGTTGACCTTGAAGCCGTGCAGGCGGAAGAGGACGCGAAGGCCAAGGCGCTCAAGGAAGAACGCATGCGCGAACGCGCGCAGGCGGAAGCGCAGGAACCGAAGGCCGAAGCCTAATCGCAAACAAAACATCCCCGCAATGCGGGGGTGTTTTGAAATGAAAAAGAGAGCCGCTTGCCTCGTCGATTGACGGGGCAGGGCTCTCAGGCGAGTCACCAATCGTCGCGCTCGCGGAATACGCGGCGGCGAGGAACCGACTTTGCGCGCTCGCGTCTCGTCAGCTCCGGCGCGGGGTACGTCACGATCCGGTTTCCCGGATCCTCCTCGATATCGAGGTCGACGTCGGGGTCCCAGTGCGGGCCGATGTTGAGCTCGATGGTCGGGAGGATGACGCCCTGCCGTTCCTCGAGCTTCACCGTGACGGCCACGGGAAGCTGGCACGCGATGACTTCTCGCGAACCGTCCTCGTAGACGTGGGTGATGGTGAGCCGGGTGTACTGTTCGATCTTCGTCGGGTACATGGCCTGCCTCCTGTTTGAGAGAGCCACAAGATGAAATACGGGCTTCAGGAGTGGCCTGAGAAAGGAACGACGTGAATGAATCATAATTTGATAAATATGTCAACCACATGGCACGGCGGTCGCGATCTCAGCATCTTGTCCATTGCTCCGTGTCCCGTGTACCGTGCCCCGTGAAACCCTATGGCCCGCCACTCTAAATGGCACAAAGTAAAACAATTCAAAGGCGCGATTGATGCCAAGCGCGCCGCATCTTTTACCAAACTCGCACGCGAGATCACCGTCGCGGCAAAAGAGAAGGGAGCGGATCCCGCGATGAACGCGCGGCTTCGCGCGGCGATTGATCGCGCGCGTGAAGGCTCGATGCCGAAAGACAATATCGAACGCGCAATTGCGCGCGGTGTCGGCAATACCGGCGAGGCACAACTCGAAACCCTTACCTACGAGGCGTATGCGCCGGGTGGCACCGCGCTTATCATCGAATGCGTGACGGACAATCGCAACCGCGCCACCAACGAAGTGAAAATCATGCTCTCGAATCACGGTGCGACGCTCGCGCAGACAGGCTCGGCACAATACTTGTTTGACAAGCAACCGTCAGCGACCGGTGGATTTGAATGGGAGCCGAAGATGCTGGTCGAGACGGATGAAGCGACCGGCACGCAAGTCGCGGAGCTCATCGACGAACTCGAGGCGCATGACGACGTGAGTCGCGTATTCTCGAATTTGGCATAGAAAAAGGAGCCGTGAAGCTCCAGGAGTGGTCACCAGCGCACGGAGAGAAAGACGCCATCGATCCCCGCGAGCGGTACCTCGCTGACAGGATAGCTCTCCATGAACGCTTGCGCGTCGGAAAAGTAGTAGTAGCTCCACCGCTGGGGCGCGTAGAGGCGCGACGATTGGTGGAAGTAGAAGAGCCGCGAAGTCAGCGGACAGTGACATCCCAGGATGTAGTCCTGGAGCGCCTTTGCTCTCCCGAGCAGCTTGACGTGACATTCGTGATGACGATTCTCGCTCGGAGGAGGAGGAACGACGACATCCTGCTGTCCGAAGTAGAGGACGGCGCAGAATACCTCGTCGTGTCCTGCATCCGCCGCCTTCTTGAGGATAGGGCCGAGTTTCTTGAAGTGCTCGCGAGCCCACGCGTCATCCTGAACTCGCTGCCGGTAGGCGGCTGCACGAGCTTCACCATGTAGAGCCTCGTTCCTTCGGCGCTCACCCAACTGACGCATCTCATTCAGTTCTTGAAAAAGCGACATCCTGCCTCTCCTTTCGCCCTGTATCCTTAGCAATACTGGGTCAGAAGGTCAATCCGTATGCTACGATCCCGCTATGCGCCTCCTCGGCATTGATCCCGGATTCGACCGCGCCGGCTGGGGCGTGATTGAGGATTCAGGCGCCCGTCTATCTTATATAGACTGCGGATGCATCCAAACGTCTGCATCCGACGCCTATGAAAGGCGCTTGCAGGACGTTCGTGACGGCATCCGCGATTTGATCGAGAAGCATAAGCCTGATGCGGTCGCGATCGAGCAGCTCTTCTTCCAAACCAATGCGAAAACGGCCATCAAGGTTGGGATGGCGCGCGGCGTGGCCGTCCTCGCCGCCGCCGATGCCGGGCTTCCGATCGTCGAACCGACGCCGAATCAGGTGAAATCGGGCACAACAGGGCAGGGAAACGCCGAAAAGAAGCAGGTCCAGGAGATGGTGGTCCGTCTCCTCAAATTGAAGGAAGTCCCGAAGCCGGACGACGCCGCCGACGCCCTCGCCATCGCGATCGTGGGAGCGATGCTTGCTCACCCCCTTTTGCAGAGCGAAGGGTGACGCGGCGAGTGCTTTTCGCGGTCCGCCTTAGGTGGCTCCGATCGAAAAGCGCGAGCGGCGGCAGGATCCTTCGCGACCCTTGATTTTCTCTTGTTTGTTCTGCGGAAAAACGGTAAAATAGGTCCGTCCACAGACCCTGATTTTTTCGCTCTATTATGCAGATTTTCTGGCATGGATT
>CAYPUF010000088.1:0-2805 GCA_964413995.1 uncultured Gammaproteobacteria bacterium | reverse complement strand
TGACTGAACAGCAGCACCTTCTTGCCGCCTTCATGCGCCTGTTTCACGAGCTCGAGCGCGAGTCCCATCTTGCCGGAAAGCTCTTCCACGCGCGGCAATCGCGGATCGACAAGCGACGGATGGTCGCAAATGCGCCGCAGCTTCATGAGAGCGGTGAGGATCTCGATGCGGGCGCGCTTGAATCCCTTTTCCGCAACCGCCTTCTCGACCTCGGCGCGCACCTCGTCGAGCGTCCGCGCATAGACCACGAGCTGTTCGGCCGTCAGGGCGGCATGGCTCACCTGTTCCACCTTGGGCGGCAGGTCCGCAAGCAAATTCGCCTTGGTGCGCCGCAGCATGAACGGTCTCACCTTGAGGCGCAGACGCTCGAGCGCCTGCATGTCCTGGCGGTCGCGGATGGGCCGCTCAAACCGCAAACGGAACTCCTTGGCCGAACCCAGGAACCCCGGCATGAGAAAATCAAAGATGGACCACAGCTCATGGACGCCGTTTTCGAGCGGTGTCCCGGTGAGCGCAAGGCGGAAGTCCGACGGCACGAGCTTGCACGATTTGGCCGTGGCCGTGGCCGGATTTTTGATGTACTGCGCCTCGTCGAGCACGCAGGCCCGGAACGGCTTCGGGCGCGTCGCGTATCGCCGGATATCGCGCTGGAGCGACGGGTAGGTCGTGATGACGATGTCGTAGGCGTCCGCGCTCTTGATCTGCGCCTCGCGCTCTTCCGCCAGGCCGTCGATCACGAGCGTTTTGAGCCATGGCACGTAGCGCTCCGCCTCCTCCTGCCACGTGAGCGCGAGCGTCTTGGGACAGACGACGAGATCCGGCGCATCGCCCGGCTGTCGGGTGACGGCGATAAACGAGAGGACCTCCAGCGTTTTGCCGAGACCCATTTCATCGGCCAGGATGCCGCCGAACCCATACTTGCGCAGGAACAGGATCCACGCGACGCCGTCTTTTTGATACGGACGCAAAACGTCATCGAGTTCCGATGGAAACACGATCGGTTCGACGGGTTTGCCGGACTTCGCCTCGCGCAGGAACGTCTCGAAGCCCTTGTCCATCGCCTCGATGCGCGAAGCCTTGGCCCGCTCAAGCATGCCGACGAACTCGGGGGCGAAGAGGAGTTGTGCGGAAAAGCTCCCGTCCTCGTTTTGCTTGGCGCGGTTCAGCAGGTCCACCATCTCTTCCAACTCCTGCGCGTTCGCGATCTCGACCAGCTGGCCGTCTTCCGTCTTCACGTACGGCTTCCCGGACTGCACCGCCTCGATGAGGGCGTCCGTTTTCACGTTCGCCTGTTCGGCATGCCAGTTGAGGGAAAAGTCGAACCATCCGCCGCGGCCGGCCGTGACGCGCATGTCCGGCGCGATCGTGAGCGAACGGACCGAGAGCGATTTGCGGACGTCGTCCGGCGCCTCGACCGTGTAGCGGTATTCGATCTCCGGCAGGATCTCCTTCGCAAAATCGTATGCATCCTCGGCGTAGACGCGATAGCGGTGCGGATCGTCGGTCGGGATGAGCGGATACGCGTTCGACAGGAACGTGCGCGCCTCCTCTTCGACGTCATAATCGCGCTCCGGCGCATGCACGCGGCCGGCTTTTTCAATCTCCACGTCCTCGCCAAGCAGCGGCACCGTGATCGGTCCGTAATCGACGTGCACGATCAGCTCAAATCCACCCGCCGGATGCGGGGCGATCGACACGCGGATCGCATCGAGCAAATGCGTCGTAACTCGACGCCTCGCGGGCGCGGGAGAAGCCATCCGCGCGAGGGTAGCAGAAAAGCCGGCCGTTGGCTACTATCGGGAAACATCTATAAAGCAGCTGGCATCTGGCAGCTAATAGCTAGCTCCAACCTAGCTGCTAGCTACTAGCTACTGACTTCCCCTATGCCCGTTCCTCCGCCACCCGAAGCGAAAAAAGTGTTTGAAGGCATTCTCGCCACGGTCTATCAATGGCCGCAAAAGATGTACGACGGCACGACACAAACGTTCGAATGCTATGTCCGCCACGATACGACCGCCGTCATTCCGTTTCTTGATCGAAATACGATCCTGATGACGCACCAGGAACAGCCGAGCCGCGAACCGTTTTGGGACGCCCCGGGCGGCCGCGTCGATCCGGGAGAGACGATTGAAGAGGCGGCGCTACGCGAATTGCACGAAGAAACCGGCCACCGGGCGGGAAAGCACGAGCTGTTCACCCTGCGAAAATTCGGCGGGCTCTCGCGTTTTGAAGAAGCCATCTATCTCGCGACGGATCTTGTCCCGGATCCTGCGGGAAACAAGGAGGACGCCGGAGAAAAGATCCAAGTCGTACCCATGTCATTCGAAGAGGCGGTTCGCCGGAGTCTCCGCGGAGAAATCCGTCGGCCGGAAATCGCGCTCGCCATCATCGGCATGCAATATGACCCGGAACAGAAGGCGAGGCTGGAAGCGTTCCTTTCCGATCTCCGCTAGGATAGGATGGCGGTATGAAACGCGTCGTGCAGGCGATTCTCTTTCTCCTCATCGGGGCCGTCGCGGCCGGCATTGGCACGGGATTTTTTCTCTATCAGGCGAATGCGGATCGGAGCGCGCTCATCGCCAAAGCACAGGAAGCGCAGCGCAAGGCCGAGGAGGCCGCAAAATCCGGACAGGCGGTCACGGATGAGGCAAATCGAAAACTCGAACAGGCATCGGAAGAAGTGGCCAGGGCGCAAGCCCGCGTGCGCGCGCTGGAAGAGGAGCGCGAGTGGTTCGCGAAGGCAACCATCCTCACACCGCCGCGCACCACGCAGTATTGGAAGGAGTGGCTGAACTACTCGCACGG
>CAYPUF010000087.1:0-2848 GCA_964413995.1 uncultured Gammaproteobacteria bacterium | reverse complement strand
CCGTCCACAGACCCTGATTTTTTCGCTCTATTATGCAGATTTTCTGGCATGGATTCTCGTGCGTCCGTATCGAAGCCGCGCATGGCGATAAAGAGGCCGTTTTGGTGACCGATCCGTACGGGCCCGAGACGGGATTGCGGTTCCCAAAAGCTCTCAAGCCCGACGTGGTCGCGTTGACCCATCAGGACCGCGAGCGCTTCCCGCTCGACGGATTTGAGAACCAGCCCTTCGTGATCGACAACCCGGGCGAGTACGAGGTGAGCGGCATCTTTGCGTACGCGATCGCGGTCCGAACGGCCGACGAGGCGCATCCGCATCATCTCATGTATCGCTTTGAGATCGAGGGCGTGTCGGTCGGATTTCTCGGGAATCTGAAGAGAAAACTTACCGACGAGGAGGTTGCGAAACTCGGCAACATCGATATTTTGTTATTACCCGTCGGCGGCGGCGAGCTCATCACCGCCAAGCAGGCGGTTGAGATGATCAAGGCGGTCGAGCCGCGTATGGTCGTGCCGCTCGCGTATCACGTCGAGGGCATGAAAAAGGAGCTCGGCACCGCGGACGCGTTCTGCAAGGAGCTCGTCTGCAAGCGTCAGGACGCGAACAAGCTCAAAGTGACGAAAAAAGATTTGCCGGCGGAAGATCTCGTCGTCACCGTTCTTGAACGAGCGTAAGAAACGTATGCCACGCCACGCCCCCGCGCGCAGCGCGCGCTCGCGATCACGCAAGGCCGCGGTCCCGTCCGAGCCCGAAGCGTTTGCGATGCCCGCGCCGGAAGACAAGCGCATGCTGATCGAGACGCATGCGGCGCGCCGCAAAGCGCATCCGCCCGGAAACCTGTTCGGCATGTATCTGGGCGTCGCGATCTGTACCATTCTTGTACTCGTCGGCTGGGCGATCGCGCTGCCAAAGGCACTTGGATCATCCGGGGCGCGGGCCGACGATGCTATCGAAGCGGTCGTCCAGCATGGTTCCGCCTTTACGCAAAGCTTTTCCGGGGACCGGCCGTTCGAGGGAACGGTGCGCCTGATCGAAGACATGAAACGCCAGCAAGAATCGGCAACATCCGCCGAAAGCGGGAAGGAATGATGGCCGTCGTAAGGGACGGAGGGACGGAAGGATCGTGGGGATCACTTCCGTCGCTCCGCTCCTCGCGCCGACTCATCGACGCCTGATATGCCCGAACAGAACTCCATGTCCTTGTTGCCGCCGAACGTGAAACCGGCCGCCTTGGTGGATGAAATGCAAACCGCCTTCCTCGACTACGCGATGAGCGTCATCGTGGACCGCGCGTTGCCCGATGTGCGCGACGGGCTGAAGCCCGTGCATCGCCGCATCCTCTACGCGATGTGGACGCTTGGTTTGCGCGCGAACGCGAAGTTCCGCAAGTCCGCCACCGTCGTCGGTGAAGTGCTCGGCAAATACCACCCGCACGGCGACACGGCCGTGTACGATTCCATGGTGCGCATGGCGCAGGAGTTTTCCATGCGCTATCCGCTCGTGAAGGGACAGGGGAACTTCGGTTCCGTGGACGGCGACAGTGCGGCCGCCATGCGTTACACGGAAGCCAAGCTCTCCGGGATCGCGGAAGAGCTCTTGTTCGACATCGACAAGAACACGGTGGATTTCCGTCCCAACTACGACGGCTCGCATGACGAACCGAAAGTGTTGCCGTCAAAGATTCCTAATCTATTATTGAACGGCACGCTCGGTATCGCGGTCGGCATGGCAACGAACATCCCGCCGCACAACCTGTCCGAAGTGTGCGACGGGCTTGCGGCCGTGATCGAAGATCCGGAAATCTCCATCGACGATCTCGTGAAGCTCATCCCGGGCCCTGACTTTCCGACGGGCGGCATCATCTATGACAAGAAGGAAATCAAGCAGGCCTATGCCACGGGCAAGGGCGGGATCGTCATGCGGGCCAAAACCGAGATCGTGGAGGAGAAGTCGGGGAGTTTCCGTATCATTGTGGACGAGCTGCCGTACCAGGTGAATAAGGCTCAATTGCTTGAAAAAATCGCGGAACTCGTCACCGACAAGAAGATCGAGGGCATCCGCGATTTGCGCGACGAATCCAACAAGGACGGCATCCGCATGGTCATCGAGCTCAAGAAAGACGCGTATCCCAAGAAGGTCCTGAACCAGCTCTTCAAGATGACCCAGTTGCAGGACACGTTTCACGTGAACTCGCTGTGTCTCGTGGACGGCATCCAGCCGCGCATCCTCACGCTCAAGGACTTGCTGCTCGAGTACGTGAAGCATCGCAAGGAAGTCGTGACGCGGCGCACGCAGTACGAGCTTGATCGCGCGAAGGAGCGTTTGCATATCCTGGAAGGCTTGCGTATCGCACTTTTGAAGATCGACCAGGTCATCGAGACGATCAAGAAGTCGAAGGACAAGGACGAGGCGAAGGTGAACTTGATGACGAAATTCAAGTTGAGCGAGATTCAGTCGCAGGCGATTCTCGACATGCGCTTGCAGCAGCTCGCCAACCTCGAGCGGTTGAAGGTCGAGCAGGAGTGGGAGGAGAAAAAGAAACTCATCGACGAGCTTGAGTCGATTCTCGCGTCCGCGAAAAAGATTTTGAACATCATCAAGAAGGAAGTCGAAGAATTGAAAGACAAATTCGGCGACGAACGTCGCACGAAAATCGTCGCGGGGCCCGTCGGTGAGTTCTCGATGGAGGATTTGGTGCCGCAAGAAGACACGCTCGTGATGCTCACGCAGGACGGCTACATCAAGCGATTGCCCCCGGATACGTTTCGTACCCAGGGTCGCGGCGGCAAAGGTGTGATCGGCCTGGAAACCAAGGATGAAGACGCGGTTCGCACGATGTTCACCACCA
>CAYPUF010000086.1:0-2889 GCA_964413995.1 uncultured Gammaproteobacteria bacterium | reverse complement strand
ATCCCTTGCTTGCCGTGCTATTCATCAGAAACACCTGGTATCCCATGCACGCGACCGCGCCGATCGCGAATACAATTGCCCACGATCGTCTGGCAGCGATCTCAATCTTCCTACCGACGGGCGTCGGGAGGACAAACGGGAGTGCGGTGGCAATGGCGCGGGACATATCTGGAATGAATATTGGTTTTGGATTTTGATTCTAGCTTCTAGCTTCTAGCTTCTTGGCAACCCTGAGCTTGGCGCTTCGCGATCGCGGATTGACAAGCTGTTCTTGTTCCGACGGGACCATGGGTTTCTTTGTCAGCGTTTCCCACTCCCCTTCTTCTTTGAATGCGAGCTTTACGATGCGGTCTTCCAGCGAGTGGAACGTGATCACCGCGAGTCGTCCGCCGGGCTTGAGCATGCGATGCGACGCCTTGAACGCATCCTTGAGCGACTCGAGCTCGTCATTCACCGCAATGCGCAAAGCTTGGAACGTGCGCGTCGCCGGATGGATGTTTACCCGCCTAAATGCGGAGCTTTTGGCGGGCGACCCTCCATAATTCGCAGGAACGGCGCCGCGGATGATCGAGACGAGTTCCAGCGTCCGGATGATGCGCGCGGACTTCCGCGCCTGGACGATGGCCTTGGCGATACGCCCGGCGAATTTCTCTTCGCCGAAGTTGCGGATCATCGTCGCGAGCTCTTGCTCGGACCACGTGTTGACGATGTCGGCGGCCGTGAGACCGTCCTCGTTCGCCTTTGGACCGAGACGCATGTCGAGCGGCCCGTCGGTTTGGAACGAGAGACCAATGGCCGGGTCCCGGATCTCGTCGGAGGAGAATCCGAGGTCCAGGAGAATCCCGTCGATCGATCCTTCTTTGACGCCGAGCGCCGCCAGTTCGCGGTCGAGATGGCGGAAGTTCGCCTCGATTCCCGTCCAGCGGTCGCCGTACGGCGCGAGCCTGGTCGCGGCGGCGGCAAGCGCCTTTTGGTTCACATCGAACGAATAGACGCGACCGTCCGGGGATGAACGACGCAGCAGCTCCTCGCTGTGGGAGCCGCCACCGAGCGTGCCGTCGACATAGACGCCGTTCGGCCGGACCTCGAGGGCAAGCATGGAATCCTCGAGCATCACGGGTACGTGTACGGTCGTCATACGCCAAGATCGTGGAGTCGTTCCGCGATCGCGTTCCCTTCGGCCTCGGTCTTGGCGGCGTAGTCTTTCCACGTCGCCTCGTCCCAGATCTCGAGCCTGTTATAGAGGCCCGCGACCACCACGTCTTTGCGGAGCCCCGCGTAGGTACGCAGGTATTCCGGAAGGAGTACGCGGCCGGACTTGTCGATCTCGACCTCCATCGCGCCGGCCAGCATGAGGCGGGCAAACGCGCGAGTGTCGGCTTGGCCGAACGGGAGCGCCGCCAATTTCTCGGCGAGCGTCTGCCATTCGTCTTTGGGGTAAAGGAACAGGGAGTGGTCGAGTCCGCGCGTGACCACCGCGCCTTGCGCGAGGTCGGCACGAAACTTAACCGGAACGGACATCCGGCCTTTTTCATCCAGCGTGTGATGGAATTCGCCGATGAACATAGAACGGATGGGTGGTTGAGTGAAAACCCACTCAATCCCACTTGATGACATTCTATGCCACTTCATCACAGTTTGCAAACAGTTCGAAAATCAAAAAAAGCCGCCATTTCTAGCGACTTAATTGTTCTTTTTCTGTTCCAATGTGGGTAACTCTATTTCCCACCTGTGACGTCGCGCGAGTGTTTGCGCCGTTAGAAATAGATGAACAAACCCCCGATCACGACAACCATCACGACCCCGACGCACAAGACAATAATAAACGGACCAACCGGCGGCAAACTATCGAACATAGGTTGAGCGAAACGCTCACGGTGTTGAAAATGGAATAAGTCAATCAAACAGGCGACACTATACCTCGCAACTCTCTTACCGCAGCTGAGATCTTTCAATGACCCACTTAAGCAATTCATCATTCGCTTGCGGAGCGCTTTCAAACACGTAGTTCATGTTAGCGCCAAGAATTTCGTAACCGACAAGCCCGCCTTCACAATGCGTTCCTTCAAATCGAACAGCGCTGTATGCTCCCACAGTGACTTGGCGAGGTAAAGGATTCGGATTATCGCCGCAAGGCGGGACACGGTATCGCTCATCCGCTATCGCCGCTTCCGCCGTTCGCTTTTCGAGAACACGGAAGTGCCCGTCACGAAATGCTCCATGCAACTCGCTTAAATACATAGGACCGAAATGGACGATTCCATCACGTGTCTCGAATGGCGCGATCCGATATTGGGCATTTCCCCACGCCGCATTAAATGGAACGCTGAATCTGACATCACCACTAACGTACTCACGCACTTCTACCGAGGAAAGATCGAGAGCATAGTCCCAACCCGGTTCTTCTTCGCCGCGACCCGTCAAAAGCCGATCAGCATCTGCCAAAGAGATGAGCGTTTTCGACTCTATCATCGTGTTCTCCTCCGCCTTCATCATGGCTTCGTCGGCTTTCAGGGAGCTCGCCTCCGCCTTCATCATCGCATCATCGGCCTTTTGCGAAGCCTCCATCATCCCCTGCTCGATGCGCTGGATGCCTTGCGTCGACGTTTGCACTTGCATGGCGAGATAGTACACGCCGCCCGCAAGCAAGATCACGCCGCCGAGTAAGATGCCGATGAAAATATTTTGGATGGTGTCTTTGTTCATACGCGGTGCATGATACACCTTCTACTTGCGATTCAAAAATTTCTTGGATCGAACCTTCTTATGATACGTGATCGCGAACCGATGCGCCTCGTCACGAACTTGGGCGAGAAGATCGACGTATTGTCGGCACAGCTCGCATAATTCGACGGACACTCGTGAACAAATAATATCATTGCGCTTGCG
>CAYPUF010000085.1:0-3022 GCA_964413995.1 uncultured Gammaproteobacteria bacterium | reverse complement strand
GCCTGGTCGCTCCGCCAGCTGCGGCTCGGCCGCCGGGAGTTGTTGGCGTGGTGCGTGATTTCGATCGTGCCGCATGCGCTGCTCGGACTTTGGCAATTCGCGTCGCAATCGGTCATGGGATCGAAGTGGCTCGGTATCGCGTCGCAGAACCCGGCCGATCCCGGCGTGTCCGTCGTCGCGTCCGGCGGCCGCCGCGTGCTGCGCGCCTACGGAGGATTCCCGCATCCCAATATCTTCGGCGGTTGGCTCGCGTTCGGACTCCTGGCCGCGGCGTGGCTCGCCGCGTCCCTGAAAGGCCGTCGGGCCCGGATCGCGCTCGCGGCGGCCGCCGCGCTCTTCGCGGCCGCGCTCGTCCTCACGTTTTCGCGCGCCGCCTGGATCGCCGCGGCGGTCGGTGTCGCCGCCGTTCTGGTGTTGACCTGGAAAAAGGCGTGGACGCTTGAGGAGAAGTTGCGGCTCTTTCTCGCGCCTATCGTCATCATCGTGACGGCGGCCGGCGCGCTTGCCGCCACATGGGATCTCGTGTCCGTACGCGCGATGCCGGACTCGCGCCTCGAAGTGAAATCCGTGGACGAGCGCGCCGCGGCGCTTTCCGCCGCGTGGAAGCTCGTCGTCGAGGAATGGTGGCTCGGCCAGGGGCAGAATACCGCGATCTACGCGCTTGACCGCGCCGGGCTCGGCATCGTGCCGCCGCATTTCATTTTCCTGCTCATCCTGCTCGAAACGGGCCTCATCGGTTCGCTCGGCGCCGCGCTCCTCCTCCTGCGCTGGCTGCGGCATGCCCGGACCGAAGGGTTCCTCATGCTGGCCGTGGTCGCTCCGCTCGCGCTCTTCGATCATTATCTCTGGTCGCTGTGGGCCGGCCAGTCGCTGGCCATGTGGTTCGCCGTGCTGCCGTTTGTGAATCGTTCATCGCTCATGGCTCATCGTTCATCGTCTCCGGAGTTGACATCGGAAGAAAAATAATATAAGGACGAGGTACGCAACTTCAGGAGGCGTCCATTGGAAACCAACGAACACGACATCATCCGCAAGCGATACCCGCACGCGCCTCCGGACCGGTCGGAATACGAAACGGACGAGGCGTATCACGAGGCGCAAATGCGCTTCTGGGAGAGCCAGGCCGAGCTCACGACGTGGATCTTCGAGACCATGCCATACCCGATCGTCTCCACGCTGCACGACGGGACGATCGCCTACGTCAACGTCCACGCGCAACAGCTCTTCGGGCTGACGCGCGAGGACGTCTCCCGCCACAACGTGCTCAAGTTCCTCTCCGATGCGGACGCGCGCCCGATCGGCGAGGCCGTGGGCCGGCGCATCGCGTCCCACGAGACGATCCGCCAGGAGGCGGTGTACGTGCAGCGCCCGGATGGGCGCCGCGAGTTGCGCATCCTCACCGTGACCCCGATCAAGGTCCCGGGACTCCAGACCATCGTGCGCGCAGTCGGGATCTTCCAGGATCCCACCACCTGCGAGCGCGAGCTCGAAAGCCTGCGCGTCCTGAACGAGCAGCTGGCGCTGGCGTTCAGCGCGCTGAAGGAGGACGTCGAGCGATTCCGGATCATGGCGTACACCGACGACATGACCGGCGTCGCCAATCGCCGCGCGTTCTGGGAGGGATTCCGGGACGCGGTCGGCGAGGCGCGGCGCGAGCGTGGTTCGCTGGCGCTTTTCTACTTTGATCCCGACGGGTTCAAGGAGAAGAACGACACGTACGGCCATCGCGAGGGCGACAATCTCGTCCGCGCGATCGCGGGACGCTTGCGTTCGGTGGCCGACGCGTTCGACGGCATCGTCGCCCGTCTCGGCGGCGACGAATTCTGCGTCTACTTCCGGGGCGTCAACGCCGCGCGGTACGAGGAGATCGCGAACGCGTTCGCCGAAGTCACGCGCTTCGAGTTCGAGGCGCGCCGCAAGGGCACCCGCGAAAAAGAGACGTTCCTCATGACCGTCTCGTTCGGCGGATCGCTTCAGATCGACGGGATCATCGCCGAGCCCGGTGAGCTCTATGACGAAGCGGACGATGCGATGTTCGAGTGCAAGGAGAGCGGCAAGGGCGAGTCGAAGGTCCTTCCGTACGTCCTGCGCTACCCGCACGTCCACTCCAGCAAGCCTCCCAAGCCCTGAATCCTGGGGCTTTTTTCTTACCCTGTACCCGGTCGAATGACCGGGCTTGACGCATCCTCTCGCCCTTTGGCATCCTACGGGCATGCCCCGTTAGCATTCTCGATTATCGAGTGCTAATCCGAGGGTGTTTCTAACTCCCTTATCCATCGTTGTTTCGCGCGTATGAATTTGCGCCCGCTTTCGGACAAGGTGATCGTCACCGCGTCCTCGAAGGAAGAAATGACCGCATCCGGTCTTGTGCTGCCGGAGACGGCGAACAAGGAGCGCCCGGAACAGGGCACCGTCGTTGCCATTGGTCCCGGTCGCTTCGACGAAGACGGGGAAAAGCGTATTCCTCTGTCGGTCAAGGTCGGCGACAAGGTCATGTTCAAGAAATACTCGCCGGATGAAGTGAAAGTCGACGGGAAGGAATATCTCGTCCTGTCCGAATCCGACATTATTGCGATCATCGAATAACGAATGACGATTATGGCAAAGGTTATCGTTTTCAACGAAGAAGCCCGCCAGTCGCTCAAGCGCGGCGTGGACAAACTCGCGAATGCCGTCAAAGTGACGCTCGGTCCCAAGGGCCGCAACGTCGTGATTGAGCACGGCTACGGCGCGCCGACCATCACCAAGGACGGCGTCACCGTCGCGAAGGAAGTCGAGCTTGAGGACAAGCTCGAGAACATCGGTGCCGAACTCGTGAAGGAAGTCGCGTCCAAGACCAATGACGTTGCGGGCGACGGCACGACCACGGCGACGGTACTCGCCCAGGCGATCATCGCCGAGGGTATCAAGAACATCACCGCCGGCGCGTCGCCGCTCGCGGTCAAGCGCGGCATGGAAAAGGCGCTCGAGGCCGTCGTGAAGGAATTGAAGGAGAAGGTATCGCAGCCCGTGTCCGGCGACA
>CAYPUF010000084.1:0-3070 GCA_964413995.1 uncultured Gammaproteobacteria bacterium | reverse complement strand
TTATATCCAATATGCGTGGTAAGAAAGCCCCCCGCCGCAAAATCGCCGCGGATTCCAAATATAACTCGCCATTGGTGACGAAACTCATCAATTACGTCATGGAAGACGGCAAGAAGACGACGGCCCAAACCATCGTCTATTCGGCGTTCGAGCAGATCGAGAAGAAGATGGAAAAGCCGGCGCTCGAGGTGTTCGATGAGGCGCTGAAGAACGTCTCGCCGCTCTTGGAGGTGAAGGCGAAGCGCGTCGGCGGCGCCAACTACCAGGTGCCGATGCAAGTGCGCGCCGACCGCCGCATCCAGCTCGCCTACCGTTGGATTCTCGACGCGGCGCGCTCGCGCAAGGGCAAGCCGATGGCCGAGAAGCTTGCCTTTGAACTTATGGAAGCCGCGCAAAACCAGGGCGATGCCGTCAAGAAGAAGCTCGACGTGCAGCGCATGGCCGAGGCGAACCGCGCGTTCGCCCACTTTGCGAAATAAAAGTTTACAGTTGACAGCGAACAGTTCACAGAAACGATCTCCACCATCTGTAAACTGTCATCTGTCAACTTTTTTCTCTCCCTATGCCCCGCGAATACTCGCTCCAGGACACCCGGAACTTCGGGATTATCGCCCACATTGACGCCGGCAAAACGACCGTCTCCGAGCGTATCCTTTTTTATACCGGCCGCAAGCACAAGATCGGCGAGGTGCACGAAGGTGAGGCGACCATGGACTGGATGGAGCAGGAGCGCGAGCGCGGCATCACTATCACCGCGGCGGCGACGACCTGTTTTTGGAAAGGGAAGCGCCTCAACCTCATTGACACGCCGGGACACATCGACTTTACGATCGAGGTGCAGCGCAGCTTGCGCGTGCTCGACGGCGCCGTGACCGTGTTCGACGGCGTGGCGGGCGTCGAGCCGCAGTCCGAGACGGTGTGGCGCCAGGCCGACAAGCACAACGTGCCGCGCTTGTGTTTCGTGAACAAGCTCGACCGCATGGGCGCCGACTTCTACAAGGATGTCGCGTCGATCCACGAGAAGCTGACCAAGAGCGCGCATCCCATCCAGCTCCCGATCGGCGCGGAAGCGAATTTTGCGGGCATCATCGACCTCATCACCATGAAGGCTGAAGTGTATCTCGATGAAATGGGTCAGAAGTTCGAGCAACGTGACGTCCCGGCCGACATGCTCGACAAGGCCAAGGAATACCGAGCCAAGCTCATGGAGGCGATCGCCGAAACCGACGAAACGCTCATGAACAAGTATCTCGGCGGCGAAGAGTTGACGGTCGAGGAAATGAAGGCCGGGCTTCGCAAGGCCGTGATCAACAACCAGATCTACCCGGTTCTGTGCGGATCGGCGCTCAAGAACAAGGGCGTGCAGTTCCTGCTCGATGCGGTCGTGGAATATCTTCCGTCGCCGGTCGACATTCCGCCGACCAAGGCGCATGACATCGACGATCCGGAGAAGACCATCGAGGTGAAGGCGGATGATAACGAGCCGTTTGCCGCCCTTGCGTTCAAGGTCATGACCGATCCGTTCGTCGGTAAGCTGATCTTCTTCCGCGTGTACTCGGGTACGCTCAAGTCGGGTTCCTACGTGGTGAACGCCAAGTCCGGCGAGCGCGAACGCATTTCGCGTATCGTGCGTATGCACTCCAACGAGCGCGAGGAAGTTCAGGAAGTGTTCGCGGGTGAAATCGCCGCCGCCGTGGGTTTGAAGTCTACCTTCACGGGCGACACGCTGTACGACGAAAAACGTCCGCTCGTGCTTGAGTCGATCGTCATTCCGGAACCGGTGATCTCGATCGCCATCGAACCGAAGACCAAGGGCGACCAGGAGAAGATGGGCGTCGCGCTGTCCAAGCTTGCCGAGGAGGACCCGTCATTCCGCGTGCGCACGGACGAGGAAACGCTTCAGACCATCATTTCCGGTATGGGCGAGCTTCACCTCGACATTATCGTCGACCGCATGAAGCGCGAGTTCAAAGTGGAGGCGAATGTGGGCCAGCCGCAGGTGTCGTATCGCGAGGCGATCCGCGGCCGCGCGGAGAACGTGGAAGGCAAGTTTATCCGTCAGTCCGGCGGTCGCGGCCAGTATGGTCACGCCGTGATCAACATCGAACCGCTCGAGCGCGGCAAAGGCTACGAGTTCGTGGACATGATCAAGGGCGGCGTCATCCCGCGCGAATTCATCCAGCCGATTAACAAGGGTATCCAGGAAGCGGTGCAGCGCGGCGTGCTCGCCGGGTATCCGGTGCTCGACGTCAAAATCGAGCTTGTGGACGGGTCGTTCCACGACGTGGACTCGTCCGAAGCGGCATTCAAGATCGCGGGTTCGATGGCGTTCCAGGAGGCATGTAAGAAGGCCGGACTCTATCTTCTCGAACCGATCATGAAGGTCGAGGTGGTGACACCGGAGCAGTTCATGGGCGACGTGATCGGCGACCTGAACGCCAAGCGCGGCCAGATCCAGGACATGGAGGAGCGTTCCGGCGCCCGCGTCGTGAACGCATTGGTTCCGCTGTCGGAAATGTTCGGATACGCGACCAACCTCCGTTCGATGACCCAGGGCCGCGCGAGCTACTCGATGGAATTCGCCCACTACGGCGAAGTCCCGAACAACGTCGCGCAGACGATCATCGAAGGGAAAGGGAAGAAGTAAACGAATAGTAAACCCCCACACCTTTCAAGATAGGTGTGGGGGTTTTTCGTCAAAACGTTGCAGTCGTTTCACAAATATATCCGTCATGTAAAATGTATCGAGATGCTTGTCTTCACGAAGCATGCCCGCGTGAAATTCGATGTGCTGAAACGTCACGGTGTTCATGTAAGCGAAGAACAGATACGCGAGGCCGTGTTGAAACCTGACAGGATTGATCACTCGAGGCGTCCGCTGCTGATCGCGCAAGTGCGGTTTGACGCTCAGCGCGTTCTTCGCGTAGTCTATAAAAAGGAGGGGAACGTGAAGAAGATCATCACGTTTTATCCCGGCAGAAAGAAACAGTATGAAACAAACGAAGAACGTGAAACCTAAAATCAGCTATGAACCGGAAGCGGATGTTTTGACGTGGGAACTTTCGGACAA
>CAYPUF010000083.1:0-3133 GCA_964413995.1 uncultured Gammaproteobacteria bacterium | reverse complement strand
ATCTTCTTGCCCACCTTCCTCTCGACGTCGCGGAGCGCTTCCATCGTCTCCTTGACGCCCCGTACTTCCGCCGATGCCATCGACTTACCCACCGACTACCCCCCCGCACGTCCGCATCAACAACGCAATGGCCGCCTCCGTCTCGACGTCCTCGTCCACCTCTCGCTTGCCGTCGAACCGTAACATCACATCCTCGACTCGGCACGGCCTGGCCTGGCTGCCGACGATACCGCGTATCGTGTTTATGATGGCCGCCGTCATCACCGCCGTCCGAAGATCGCTCCGCTCCAAGCCCCACGGACTGATCCGTTCATAGGCCAACCATTCCGCAAACTCCGCGCTGCCCATCCGCTCCTGTAGCTCGGCGACGGTACACCCGCCAATCGCAAGCGCTAGTCGGAACCAGGCTTGGCGTTCTTCTCGATGCCGGAGTTTTTTTCCGCGTCCTCGACGGCGTCCTCGGCCATTCCGTTCACGCGCAAACCGGCGACCATGACCCGCTCCAGCGCGGCGGCAGGCTGCGAACTCAACAGCGGAATATCCACCGCCTTGTTGTACAGCAGATTCCCTTGCGCGTCCGACAGCACGAGCGCCGCAATCGTCGCCCGATAATTCGGAACGTTCAGCAGCGACACGTCTCTTTTCTCCCGGTCGTACATGCGCGCGTCCAACCAGTCACGCTCCGCGCCCGTCATCTCGCGAACATAAACGTCGCCGTCCCACTCGGGAACGTGGACCTTCTCGATCTTCAACGCACGCGGCTTCAAAATGCTCTCGCGATCCAAACCCATACTTACCCCGTCGTAATCGCGTTTGCGCCACCGGCCGCCTTCAAGGTGATCGTCATCATCTGCGCCTCGCCCGCGGTCACATCGCCAAGTTCGTAGCCAAGGCAGTACATGCTCGCCTGCCACCACGTGCCATTACGAAACGTAATGCGCGTCGTCGCGGCCGTCGTCGGGCCGCCCGGCGGATACGTCCCGTCGAAATAACACTCAAGCTGGATTTCCCCAATATCCCCGAGCACCGTGGCCAAATATTCTTTATACCCCGTGGTGCTCAAATCAGTTACATCGATAGCGTCGTATTTCACTCCGACACCAGAAATACTCTTGATTTTCCAGGAATACCCGCTCCTGGTCAAGGTCGCGCCAAGTCCCTCGATAGCCATCCCACGATCTCCTATACGGTCGGCACCGACTCGTCAAAAAACACGCTGTAATCCTGCGATACCCTCCGTATCGCCTTCCCGCCCGCACCGCTTCCCCCGTCCGGCTGCGGCACGATCTCGCTCGTATCGCTCTCAAGCAAAATGCTGCACCGCCGCCCCCCGCGCGTGCCGCTCCATCCGAACAACGCCGAACGCAAGGCTTCCGCCACGGCCCACGCCCCGGTCTTGCTCCGATCGTAGACGTCCACCTGCACGCGCGCCGTCCCGCACCCCGCCGCGCCCGACAGCGCGTGCTCACGCACCGCGTCGATCCGCGTCACGATCACGTACGGCGGCTCTGCGGACTGCGGCGCCATATCGGGATAGATGCGCGCGCCAATCGCCGCCGTTACCGCGGCGTCCGCCAACGCAACCTGTGTGATCACATCCTCGGGCTCGATGGCCATCACACCACCTCACGACACTCGCACACGTGCTCGCTCTTCCGCTCTCCGACGTCCACTACAGACAGAATCTCCAGCCGCCTCGTTCCGTACAAAAACCAATGCCTCGTTGTAAGACCTGCAAAGTAGCGCAGTCGCACCTTATGGGTCGTGTCCGCGTGCACCCTGGCCGCGGCAGCGCGCTCATCCCCGGCCACCGGCTCAATCTCCGCCCACCGCGTCGCCACCGGCGTCGGCGTATAGACAACCTCGTTCGTGGCGTCGTCCAGCGACTCCAGATCCTCGCAAACCACCACGCGATGTCTCAGTCGCCCGGCCCTCATATCGGAATCAACCTGTCGTAACAAAGCCTCTCCTCGACGCCATCCAACTCCGTCGCGCTCGCTCCAACCACCACCGGCTCGCGGTTTTCATACCACCTGGCCACCATGTGAAGCATGGCCAGGCGCAGGTGTTCCGGGACGTCGGCGGGTCCGCTGCCGTACCCCGCCACGTAGGTCACCACCACCGCATTCGTGACGGGATAGGTGGCCGGCCACGAGGCTCCAAAAGCCAATTCCACACGCCCCACCGTATTCTCCGTCACCACACGATAAACGCTGGGGTCCAACGTCTCAGTCACCCCTTGCTCGTTCAAAAAGGTAATGCTTGTCACGCTCTGCAACGGCGGATAGTCCAACTCCAACGTGTCGCGAAACCCGTCAAAATACGCCGCCCGCGTCTGGGTCAGCAACGACCGACCAAGGATTGCCTCAATCTTCGTCCGCGCGGCCTTGATGTACACCTCCAGCAGCGCGTCGCTCTCCGTATCGTCGATTCGTAGATGCGCCTTCACCTCGGCAAGCGTAATCGGCATACCTCTACCCTCCTTGGATGCCGGTGTCCTCGGCTTAACCGCCGCTGTCGTATTCCACCAGGATCTTCACGTTGACCGCGTTCGCGGTTCCGCTCGAAACCTTCACTTGCCCAACCGCTTCGCCGGTCAAGAGATTCGCGGCGCTCGAATCCGACGCCCAGGCCAACACCTCGTTTGCCGCGCCGATCTCGACGTGTGCCACCGACGTCCCATTACCCTGTTGGAAATCGAACGACGCCCGCCCGTCCGCCGTCACGACAATCAGCTTCGCGTCGTCTCCGTCGAAGTCGATATTCACGGTCTTCTGCAAACACACGACCACGGCCGTACCCTGCGCGGGCAAATTGTCCCCGGCGCCGACGCCGGACGCGCCCAAAACGAACGTGTTCGCCGACGTGCTCGATACGGTCATGCCGTACCGCATGCCGCCCGCCCAGAAAATGTCCACAATCTCGCCGTTATTGAACGGGTGGCCGGTGCTGGTAATCGTGCCCGTATCGTCGTCCGTCCGCGTCGTCAAGCTCCCCGCCACGCCCGGACCGACGCTCGACACGTGCGCCAGGCTCCCGCTTGGCTCTCGCGTCACGCTGCCCGTAAAACCCTGCCCCGCGACGGTCCCGGCAATCGTTATCTGTCCCACCGTTTGCTCCTCCTGCGCCTCAG
>CAYPUF010000082.1:0-3225 GCA_964413995.1 uncultured Gammaproteobacteria bacterium | reverse complement strand
TGCTTGGCCTCGAGCATCGCAAGGATGCCTTCAAATTCGCCATCCCCATTGAACAGGATGTCGAGCTGCTTGGGCGTGAAGGCCTCGATCGGCTGGTTCACGGTGAATCCGTGCTTCGCGCCGACCTGTTCGAGCCGCTTGAGCTGTGACGTCTGCGAGCCGGCGATACGCGTCCACGGCTTCACAGCGCCCTGCGCAAGCGTGAGTCTTTTGTTCGGGATGACGAGATCCGGCTCGAGCACGAGCTTAATGCCGAGACCGGTGCAATCCGGACAGGCGCCGTGCGGCGAGTTGAACGAAAAGAGACGCGGTTCGAGCGGCGGCAGGCACACGCCGCATTCCATGCAGTACAGGGATTGCGATAGCGCGATTTCGTCTCCGCTCTCTTCCGAGAGCAGCACGAGCATGCCCTTGCCGAGATCGAGGGCGCGTTTCACCAGCTCGAGCGCGTTCTCGTTCGTGAGCGGCGATTTCTTTTCCAGGCGTCGAACAACGGCTTCGATCGTGTGCGGCGCCATTTTGTCCACGCGCGTCTGTAGCAGCTCGGAAATTGCGACGAGCGTCCCGTCAAACCGCACCTCCTGGAAGCCAGCGTCTCTCGCGCCTTTGAGCGCGACCTTGTGTTCGCCCTTCACCTCGCGCACCAGGGGCGCGAGCACGAGCAGGGCGCTCGTCTTGTTTCGTTCCAGCAACGCGTTCGCGATATCCTGCGGCGTCTGTTCAGCGACGGGCTGTCCGCACGTGACGCATTGCACGCGACCCGCGCGCGAAAACAGGAGACGCAAATGATCGTAAATCTCCGTCACCGTGCCCACGGTCGAACGCGGATTATGCGACGTGGATTTCTGGTCGATGGCGACCGTCGGCGACAGCCCCTCGATCGAGTCGACGTCCGGCTTGTCCTGCAGCTCCATGAACTGGCGTGCATACGAGGACATCGATTCCATATACCGGCGCTGCCCTTCGGCATGGATGGTATCGAACGCAAGCGACGATTTCCCCGAACCCGAAAGGCCGGTCATGACGATAAATGCGTTTTTCGGCAGGTCCAACGACACGTTCTTCAGGTTGTTCACCCGCGCGCCCTTGATGGAAATTTTCTGCAACAATTTCTTTGACGACATGTTGGCGGCGACACTAACAGAAAAAAGGAAGAGCGACAAGGGGCCCATATGGGCCCCGTTTTGTTCCGCTCCCCATCCTCTCGCACTATCGCGCACACGGCTGCCCCAACGCGTCCCGAGGCTTGCACTGACCCGGGTTCGGCATGCCCGACGCGAGCGGGGTCCAATTGCGCGCCACACCGCCCGAGCCGGACGGGCACCAGGCGCACACGAACTCCGCTCCCGGAGAAAAGGATCCATTGCAATGGATGGGAAATACCGTGATGCTCCCAGGAGGGATGAAACACGGCGTGCTGTCGCCCACGTCGATCCGGCACACCTTATAGGGCAGTTGCGGATTCGGATGTTCGCGACATTCTCCCGTGCGGGGTTCGCAGAACGTGGTCGTGGGCGCGACATAATCACAGTGACCGTTGGCGCATTGCGCGTCGGAATCGCACGGCTGCCCGGGCTGATTTCCGGACGTTTCCCAACAAATCTTCCAGCTGTTGATGCAACTGACGTTCTGCTGCAAGTCGCAATGCGCGTTTTCCAGACAGGGAGACCCCCTTTCCCCGGTGGAGCATACGCGAATGTTTTGTACGTCACGGACGATTTCTGTCGCAATACCGATATCCCTTCCGACCGTTCCTCCGATCACCCCGCCTGCCGCCTCGCTCGCCGCCTTGCGCGATTCCACGGGGATCAGGTCCCAGACGAGTTGGCTGCCGGGGATCAAGACGCTCGCCGCCACTCCGACGCTTTCTCCGACAAAAGGGCCGAGTTCGCGACCGCGCTCGGCGCCTTCTCTCGCCGCTTCACCGACTTTTTTTACGGAGAAGACATAGTTTACCCCCGGCACGCAGCGCCTGCCCGCGCCGCATTCGCCGTCAGAGACGCATCTCGCATTTTTGATCGCCTCCGGAAGATCCAAGTCCCGACACTCCACCGGTTTGGGCGGCGTGAACGAAAGCAATGTCGTGGCCGGATTGATCGTCGACAGGATCGTATGCGCCCCGAGGACGATGAGCATGCCGACGATCGCGTCCACGATAATCCTCTTGCCGGCCTGGATGTCGCCGAGGCTCGCGCCGACGAGATAGCGGAATCCGCCGTACACCACCATGACGATCGCCACGACGAGCACGACGGTGACGAGATAGCGATAGGCGACGTTGATGTAGTCCGGCAGTCCTTCCACCTGGCCGACGCCTCCGATCGGCACGGCCAATTTGACGGGCAGCAGGCTCTGGGACCTGCGTTCTTCGCAGGCGGCGATGAGCTGCTCCGTCCGCTCCTCTCCGAACGCGAGACGCGCGCCGCGATCCTCCGTGCAGCTTGAATTCGGATCGGCGACGCATTCCTCGCAAATCTCTCCCCGATAGGTCGTCTCAAAACGAATGGCGCGACGGTTTCCATCTTCCCGACAACGCTCAATGCACCGATCGCCGATTTCCGTCCGACGAGACGCAAGCTGCGGCAGGGCGAGCAGGTCCTGTACCGTCTTTTGCGCAGCCACGCCGACGCCGTATGCGGGATTCGTGGTCAGTGCCAGACCGAGCTCGGTCCATGTTGTATCGCTTTCTTCAATCCCAGAATCGATCGTATGATGGTTACAGGTTCTCGTCGTCTCATCTTGGCACCAACAATGGAACATGACGTTCGCCGCGGAAACGGGAGTAGGAAGTAGGGAGTAGGAAGTAGGGAGTAGGAAAAGAACCACGATCAGCAGTCTGAACTTCTTGCTTCTTGTTTCCTGTTTCTTGTTCCTCCTCATATCACTTTTTGTTCGCGATGAACTGGTCGACGATGAAATTGAGCGCCTCGGCGGAAGGCGCGCCTTGGACTTTCACGCCATTGAAGAAGAAGGTCGGCGTTCCCTGCACGCCCGCTTTCAACCCGGCCAGCAAATCGGCCTCGACGAGCGCGTGCGTGCGGCCCGAGTCAAGGCAGGACGCGAACGTATTCATATTGAGACCCACTTCGCGCGCGATCTGCACCAGGTCCGCGTCGTCGAAGGAACGCCGGTCGAGCAGGAACAGTTTGTCATGATACGCCCAAAAATTCCCCTGCTCTTGCGCGCAACGGGCCGCCATGGACGCGCGGGTTGCGCCTGGGTGCA
>CAYPUF010000081.1:0-3291 GCA_964413995.1 uncultured Gammaproteobacteria bacterium | reverse complement strand
ATGTCCCTCATCAAAACCCCGGACGAAATCGCCAAGCTCCGCGAAGGCGGGGCGATTTTGTCGCGCACGTTGCGGGAGATCCGCGAGGCGTGCGTGGCGGGCGCGTCCACGGAGGTGCTCGACCGGATCGCGCGCGACCGGTTCCGTGAGGCGGGCGCGGAGCCGAGCTTTTTGGGGTACCGCATTGGGGGAGAAGGGACGCCCTTTCCGGGTGCCGTATGCATTTCCATCAATGACGAGGTCGTCCATGGGCTCCCGATTCCGGACCGGACGATCAAGGAGGGTGATGTGGTCGGCCTCGATATCGGTTGCTGGTACAAGGGGCTGTGCACCGATATGGCGACGACGGTGGCCGTGGGTGAGGTCGGCGAGAACACGAAAGCGCTCGTGCGCGACACGCGCGAGGCGCTGCTCGTCGGGCTTTCGCAGGTGCGCGCGGGAAAGTTCATCCACGATATCGGCAACGCGATCGAGGATTTCATCAAGCCAAAGGGACACGGGATCGTGCGCGACCTGGTCGGCCACGGCGTCGGTCATGCCGTGCATGAAGAGCCGCAAATCCCGCATTACCGCGAGCGGCATGCACCGCGCATCAAGATGCAGGAGGGGATGGTGCTTGCCATCGAACCGATGATCACGCTCGGCGACTGGCGCGTGTATCTCAAGGATGACCAGTGGACGATCGCGACACAGGACGGCTCGCGCGCCGCGCATTTCGAAGTGACGGTCGCCGTGACGAAGGACGGGTACGACTTGATCACGCCCTGGCCGGACGCTTGATTTCTTTCCAGATTCCCGCTATCTTCGACCCACACGGATTTTGGAGGGAGGTCTTTCCCATGCGAGAGTTCGTATACACCGACTACGGCCGGGGCTGGGTGCATGCCCACGCCCTCACGCGCCGGGGTTCGATCCTGATCCCGTATGACGACGTGACGCTCCGGCTTCCTGACCGGAAGACGCGCATCCTGCCTGCGGGCACGCCGCTCATGCGGAACCTCAAGCTCGCGCACGACACGGCCGACAAGCCGCGCGACGAGCGCCGGACCCACCTCGTGTACGAGGAGGGTATCCATTCGCTCGCGCGCGGCTGCCGGTACGTGCAGCGCTTCGAGCGCGCGGACGGCGCGGAGATGCTCGAACGCGCGCCGCAGATGGAGCAGGTCGCGAAGGACCTGTACGTCTGCGGACAGCTCACGTTCGACGACCACGCGCGCATCACCGAGGCGTTGCGCGCCATCCGTGCGAGTTTCGACGAGTGGAAGCGCGCCGATCGCAAGATCGAGACGCGACGCCACATCGACACGGCCGATGCGCAACGCAGCAAGGCCGGGCGCTTCAAAGCGATGCCGGCCGCATCGGCCGCGTTCGCCTCGCGGCGCGACATCCAGGCGCGCTTCCGGGAGACGCTGCGGATCCACGCGGCGTTCGGAACCAACGCCCTGCGCGTCCACGAGCTGCTGCACGACATCGGCGGGCGATCGGACGCCGTCTGGCACTTCTTCAAGCCCGACGGCGGGCAGAACGGCCTGCCGCGTGACATCAGCTACGCGATGGATCGCGACACCCGTTCGTTTCATGCCGTGCGGCTGGCCGAAGGGCAGCTCCGGGAACGCGCCGAGATCATCCGCGACGTGCAGGTGCTCCCGTACGCGCCCGCGGCGCGCGCCTTGGCGGCCGACATCGACCGGATCGCGTGGGCGCTCGACCAGCACCGGCGCCGGATCGTCGTCGATACGGTGGAACGCGTGCGCGCGACGCTGCGGCGGATGCGCATGCTCTGGTACGTCGAGACCTCGCTCATCCAGCTCCTGTCCTTCCCGTCCCCGACGGAGGACGGCCCCGCGTACCAGCCGCAGACGATCGAGGCATTCGGCAAGCGCCTCCGGCTTCTCAAAGCCCGGGTCCAGGACCTCAAGGACGCGGAGTTCGACCCGGCGCTGCGCGAGCTCGTGCGCGACCATCTCGTCGCCGCGCAGACCAACCTGCGCGACGAGCGCTACGAGGATGCGCGCACCGAGCTCAAGCGCCTCACGCACGAGCTGCGCGTGCGGCCGGTGACCTCCGGCCGCCAGGCCGCCTGACCGAGTCCGCTCGGTCTTTTTGTTGCACAACAGAAAAAATCCGACGAGCGTCGGATGTCAGGGGTTCAGCCCTCCGGTTTGTCCGGTCAGGGCGAGGTAGGCCATGTAGGCGAGGATGGCCAGGATGACGACCAGCGGCATGAGACAGCCTCCCTTTGGGGCCTCGGGTTCTTGCATGATGCCGTCTCCGTCAGTGCAGCCACGTGTAGACGCCGTAGAGCGCGGCGAGGATCAGCACGATCAGTCCGATCCACGGGGCGAACGCGATCGCGAGCGTCCCGCATCCCACCGGCTCGGGCCTGTACGATTCGCGTCTCGTGACCTTGGAACGGTCCTCGAGCTCCATCTCTTTTTCGATGCCTTGGTTATCGTCGTATGCCACGGGAGGTTCCTCCGTGGCGGTACGCTCGCGCGTTTTCCGGTTTTCGTCAAGCCCGCTTCAGGTCACGGACCAGGATCCGGATCGCATCCAATAGCTCGCCCCGGCCCTCTTTGGTTTCCGCCGAGTGCGCGACGATTCTCGCCTTGGGATAGGCGACGCCGAGCGCGCGCAGCCGTTCGACACGTTCCGAACGCGACAGCTTGTCGATCTTGTTCGCCACGAGAGTGAACGGGATGTCGGACCGTTCCAACGCCTCGATCATGTCGCGGTCGAGCTCCGTCGGTCCGAGGCGCGCGTCCGTGATCAGTACGGCGCCGGCCAGCGGACCAGCCTGTTCTAAATACCCTATGATGAGATCGCGCAGCATCTCCCGTTTCGCTCCCGGCGCTTTCGCGTACCCGTATCCGGGAAGATCGACCAGGACGAATTCTTTTCCAAAGGCGAACAGGTTGATGAGTTGCGTGCGTCCGGGCGTCGAGCTCGTTTTCGCGAGCTTCTTGTCATTGGCGAGCGAGTTTATGAGCGATGATTTTCCCACGTTCGAACGCCCCAAGACCGCCACCTGCGGCGGCCCGTCTTGCGGCACCTGTTTGGGATCGGCGTAGCTTTTGAGGAAGACGGCTTGCATGGCGAGTGGACAGTGAACAGATGACAGTTAACAGGAATCTCGGCTCACTGTTAACTGTTTCCTGTCAACTGTTATCTGTACTTCGCCGGTTCGTACACGTTTCTCGCATTCCACAACATCCAGCCGGAAGCGCCGGCATCCCAGACAAGGCTCGCGAGCAGCATCCCGATGCCCCATGCGTAATCACGCCGCCAAGG
>CAYPUF010000080.1:0-3358 GCA_964413995.1 uncultured Gammaproteobacteria bacterium | reverse complement strand
TCAACTCTCTTTCCGCGGGAGAGAGACTGCCAGCCACCTCCTCCCAATGCTCGGAGAGCAGCAAGGTCACCGCATTCACCCGCCGGATGACCTCGTTCAAAGGTCTTTTGTGCCGATTCAGACGCTCAATGATGGCGTCTTCGCACGCGGCAATGCCAGGCGACAGGTCACGCAGCAGACCGACCGCGGCATAGATGTCGTCCCATTGATCCTCGTCGAGCTTCGTTTGCATGTTGCGAAATTCTGCCACCGAGAGCCGCTCCCCATGATAGCCCTCGACAGCACAAAGCGCGTCCAAGGATCCCAACCGCTTCAGCTCCGAGAGAAGAATAGCGCCCTCTAGGCAGCAGGCGTACCCAAGCCAGTCTTGGTGGCAAAGATCGGGCGAAGTTACAAGGATGTTGCAGTACCGAAACTTCCCTTCAACTCTGCAAGGGAGAATCCTTCGCGTGACCATCCGCTCGGGGGAGGGCGCTTCTCTCGCCTCCGGGATCACCGCGGCGAAGAGATCCTGCTGCTGAATGGGAAGTACAGGAAGTATCCGATCGCCGATGCGGCCGGGAATCGAGATGATGGCCGTCTTCGCTTGCGCGTAGTGACGGTTGTGCTCTTTCCGGTGTCGACAATAGAACTCGTACGGATCAGCGTGAAGCTCATACGCGCTGATCAGAGACCACCGTTCCGCCGCGTACCAGATGGACTCTCTGAACTTTTCGCGTGACAATTCACGCATCCTCGGCATAGGCTCCCACGATACGGTCGCGGGAACACACAGCTCCTTGAACTCAGCAAGGAACGCACGTCCGGATTCGTTCTGTCCGACCACGGCTTCCATGGCCCGTAGCAGCTTGTGAATGTGCATGATTTCTCCAATCGTTTCGTCCGAGGAAAATCGTGCCTCACAGTATGCTCAAAAAAGTCTCATCGTCAAGGCCGACCCCCTAAGGTTTGATAGTTGCGGTCGCCACGCGCGGCCGATAGGCTTTCTTCATCAACGCGTCCGCAGGCCTTGCGCCGACAGCGGATTCGACCGTATGAGCGATCCCGTCCACGCGTCCGACGCCTTCGTACACCTGCACGTCCAGTCGATGTATTCGCTGTACGACGGCATCGGCTCCCCGGAAGATCTCGTCGATCGCGCGAAGGAGCTCGGCTACGACGCGATCGCGCTCACGGACCGGCATGCGCTGTACGGCGCGGTCGAGTTTTACGAGGCCGCGCACAAGGCCGGGATCAAGCCGATCATCGGCGTGCTCGCGAGCGTCGCGCCCAACAAGCACACGGACAAGCGGGCGGGCATCGACAATCATACGTCGAACTTGACGCTCCTGTGCGAAACGAACGAAGGGTATCAGAATCTCCTCAAGCTGATTTCCATCTCGTACTTGGAAGGATTTTATTACAGGCCGCGCGTCGACAAAGACTTGTTACGGGCGCATCACACGGGGCTGATCGCGCTTTCCGGTGATTTGAAAGGGGAGATTCCCAAGGCGCTCGCGAGCCATGACATGGAACGCGCGGAAAAACTCGCGGCGGAATACCGTGAGATCTTCGGTCCGGACCATTTTTTTCTCGAGCTCCTGCACCAGCCGGAATCGCCGTCACAAAACGAAGTGAATCAGCTTCTCGTTGAGCTTGCGCAAAAAACGAGGACGCCGCTCGTCGTCACAAAAGAGGTGCATTATCTCAATCCGGACGACGCCGAAGCGCTGGACGTACTCGTCTGTATTCATGACGGCAAGACACTCGATGATCCGAGCCGCAAGTCGCTGGCGACGCTGGATCTCTCCCTCTGCGGTCCGGCCGAGATCGTGCACGCGTACGCGCATCTCCCCGAAGCCGTCGAAAACGCGCGGAAGATCGCGGATCGCTGCGACGTGCGCTTCGATCTCGGCACCAACCATCTCCCGGCCTTTGACGTGCCGGCAGGGGAAACCGCGGATTCGTATTTGCGCAAGTTGTGCGAAACGGGTCTGGAGGAGCGGTACGGCGGCTCGGAGAACCTGGCGGAGGCCAAGGAACGGCTCGGGTTTGAATTGGCGACCATCGAACGTATGGGTTTTGCCGCGTACTTCCTGATCGTGGCCGACTACATCAACTGGGCCAAGGATCACGGCGTGATCGTGGGACCGGGACGCGGCTCGGCGGCCGGGTCGGTCGTCGCGTACAGTTTGCGCATCACGAACCTCGATCCGCTGCGCTACGGCCTGCTCTTCGAGCGCTTCCTCAATCCGGACCGCATCTCCATGCCGGATATCGACACGGACTTCGACGACGTGAGGCGCAAGGACGTGATCGAATACGTCTCGCAAAAATACGGCGTAGACCGCGTGGCCGGGATCATCACGTTCGGGACCATGGCCGCGCGCGCGGCGGTGCGCGACGTCGGCCGCGTGCTCGGTATGACGTTCGCCGAGGTGGACCGCGTCGCGAAAGCCGTGCCACCGCCGGTGCAGGGCCGGCATATCCCGCTTGAGAAATCGAAGAAGGACTCGCCGGAGCTGCGCGCGATGTACGAGACGGATCCGCGCGTGCGGCAGCTCATCGATCTCGCGATCAAGCTCGAAGGGACCACGCGCCATGCGTCGCAGCATGCCTGCGGCATCGTGATCGCGCCCGCCGCGCTCGTCGAATATTGCCCGCTGCAAAAAGCCCAGGGCGGCGACGTGGATCAGGTCGTGCAGTATTCGCTCCACTCGGCCGAGGTGATGGGCCTGCTCAAGATGGACTTCCTCGGATTGTCGAACCTCTCCGTGATCCGCGACGCGCTGGAGATCATCCAGGCGGTGTACGGCGATACCATCGATATGGAAACGCTACCGCTCGACGATCCAAGGACGTTCGAGCTGCTGGGAAGAGGGGAGACGACCGGCGTGTTCCAGCTGGAATCCGACGGAATGAAGAAGTACATCCGCGAACTCAAACCGACGGTGATCGAAGACATCATCGCCATGGTCGCGCTGTACCGCCCCGGTCCGATGCAATTTATTGAGTCGTTCATCGACCGCAAGCATGGGCGTGAGAAGATCACCTTCATGCATCCGCTCACGGAAAACGCGCTCGCAAACACCTACGGTCTGCCGATCTACCAGGAGCAAGTGATGCAGGTCGCCAAGGACATGGCGGGCTTCACCGGCGGCGAGGCCGATACGCTGCGCAAGGCCATGGGAAAAAAGATCGCGAAACTCATGGCGGAGATGAAGGTGAAGTTCGTGGAGGGCTCGATGAAGAACGGCGTGGAACGCGGTACGGCCGAGGCGATCTTCAAGCAATTCGAGGAATTTGCCGCGTACGGATTCAACAAGTCGCATGCGGCGTGTTATGCGCTGATCGCGTACCAGACGGCGTATCTCAAAGC
>CAYPUF010000079.1:0-3474 GCA_964413995.1 uncultured Gammaproteobacteria bacterium | reverse complement strand
GGGATGCGTTATACGTATCATCGAGCAGCGTCGTGTGTTTGATGCCCGGCAGGATGCGCGTGCGGCCGCGCACGGGCTTGAAGTGCGCCGCGAATTCGCTGATCTGCTCGGCCGGGACGTCCAGCGCCTCCGCCACCGCCGTGGCTGCCGCATACGCATACGCCACCGACGTGCCGTATACACCCGGGAGGAAGGCCCGGTACGAACGATGGTAGTTCTCCAGCGTCACATCGAGTCCCGTCGGTACCTTGCCGTGCGGTCCGTCCTCGACCGTGATCCGCGCGCTCGCGATCCGCACATCCGACCCGTCCGCCTCGCCGAACGTCAGGACATGTTCCTGCGTCAGGTGCCGCATCGCGAACACCTTTTTATCGTCCGCGTTCAACACGGCATCGCCGCCGGGCTTGAGCGCTTTCACAAGCGTGGATTTTTCGGCGACAAGCTCGTCCAAGGATCCGTAATTCCCGAGATGCACGGGCGCGAGCGTATCGTCGTTCGAAGTGATCGCCGTCACGACCGCGACGTCGGGCGGCGCGATGGACGCCAGATACCCGAGGTCGCCCGGCTTATCCGCGCCCATCTCAAGCACGAACGTCGTGATGCCGGTCTTCTTCAGGCCGACCGAGGTCAGCCACGCATCCGCGAGCAGCGCGATCCACGCTCGCGCATTCCGTCCGGGCGCCGCATGTCCGAACACGGTGAGCGGTACGCCAAGCTCGTTGTTGTAGCTCGCTTCCGGCACGCGCACTCGGCGCTCCGGTGCATCAGCCTGGAGCATGGCGCCGATGGCCTGTTTGGTCGTGGATTTGCCAACGGAGCCCGTCACCGCCACGACGACGGACCCTTCGCGGCGAAGGGTATTCGCGGCCGCGCGGCCGAGCCAGGCTTGAAGCGCGGGCAGGAGAGACATAGGGATAATCACTAGAACACGTCGCGGGCAGCCGCGCAAGCATTTACGAAGGCGTCGTACTTGATGCCGCAGGCGCTTCGGGCGGTGCGGGAGGCGCCGGCGCCGGCGTGTCTGTGATTGGCCGTTCGGGCGGGACCTGGAGGTATTTCAGGAGAAACGCCGCCATCTCGCCCCACACCGGCGCGGCTGATGCCTCGGCGTATTGCACCGTGCGCGGCCGATCGATCTTCACCAGCATCACGAATCTCGGATGATCGCTCGGCGCGTACCCCGCGAACGAACCGATCGTCGCATCCGGTAAGTATCCCGGACCGTTCGGATTCGGGATTTGCGCTGTCCCCGTCTTGCCGGCCACGTAATATCCCGGCACGGCCGCGCGCTTGCCGTGCCCGTACTCGACGACGTTCACCATCATCCCGGAGACGAGGCGCGCCGCGCGCGTCGACACGGCTTCGCGGATCGCGGAAGGCGCGGTCACGGTTTTCGTGCCGTCGGGCGCGATCACTTCCTGCACGAGATACGGCCGCATGAGCGTCCCGCCGTTGGCGAGCGCCTGGAACGCCGAGACCATTTGCAGCGGCGTCGCGGTGATACCCTGTCCGTACGACGCCGTCGCGGCATAGATCTGCCCCGGCTTGTCGAGCGGCCGGATATCACCCGGGGCCTCGGGCCCGATCTCGATGCCGGTCTTCGTCCCGATCCCGAACCGTTTCACGTATTCCCGGAACCGTTCCTTGCCGAGCAGCCGTTGGACGAAAATCGTGCCCGTGTTGAGGGATTTCTGGAGCACGTCCGTCATGGTTTGCACACCATGCGCCTTCTTATCCGAGTTGCGGATGGTGAAATCGTCAATCTTCTCCTCGCCCTTGTCCTCGTAGGTCGTCCGCGGGTTGATGAGCTGCGCGTCCAGCGCCGCCGCGATCGTGATCGGCTTGAAGATCGATCCCGGTTCGTAGGGCGTGAACACCGCCGGATTGTTCAGCACCGAGACCGAATCGATCGCGCCGTAATTGGCAGGATCAAAGTCCGGCGAGGAACACATCGCCCAGATCGCGCCGGTTTCGGGATCCATCACGATGATCGTGCCGCCCTCCGCCTCGAATTCGCGTACCGCGTTCGCGATGCGCCTGCATGCCTCGTATTGGATGGTCCGGTCGAGCGTCAGCACGACATCGGATCCGTCGCGCGCCTGCTGGAGCTGCGTCGTACCGATGGACAAGCGCCGGCCGGCCGCGTCCGTCTCGGTCTGGATGGAACCGTACGTCCCGGCGAGCTCGGCGTTCAGCGCGCCCTCGACGCCGTAGCGTCCGACGCGATGGCCCTGCTCGTTTTGCCCCACGAAGCCGAAGACGTGTCCGCCGAGGCCCTGCTCGGGATAGAAGCGGTGCGGCGCCTTGAACACGCCGACGCCGGGGAGACGCTCGGCGCGCAACGCCTCGGCCTGTTCCATCGGTACGTCTCGCGCGATCACGCGATAGGTCGCGGTCGCGATCGAAAAAAACGGGAACAACTCGTCGAACGGTACGCCCGTATAGTCCGAAACGGTCCGGGCCGTCGAGCTGGCGTCCTTGATTTCGCGCGGGATGGCAAACGCCTGCCATTCGTCGCGGTCGCTTGCCACGCCATGCAAGGAACCGTCGAACCGGTCGCGTAGCAAAATGGATCCGCGTTCGGGAACAAGTTGCGCCGCCGCACCATGCTGGTCGGATGCCAGCAGCTTGTAGGTCTCATGTTCGACGACCTGCAATTGGAAGAGACGCGCGATCACCGTCAAAAAACCGAGCGCGATCAACCCGCCGACAAACCACAAACGTCCCCGGATGTCGGGTTCGCTGGATCGCCTCGCGGCCGGCCTGCGCGTCATGCGAAGCGATTGTAGCAAGCGAGGCCCTGTCGTTGCGAGCGCGGTTGCACGTTACGCTCTACGCGTTACGCGGTCCTTCCAGTACCGTTTCTCCCGCAGCGCTTCGGGCAAATACTCCTGCTCCACGGGTCCGTCGAATGCCGGATTGTATTGATACCCCTTGCCGTATCCGAGATCCTTCATCAGCGTGGTCGGCGCGTTGCGGATATGGAGCGGCACCGGCTCGTTCGGCGCGTTGCGGATATCCTCGCGGACGGCGCCGTATGCCTCGTACAAGGCGTTCGATTTGGGCGCGAGCGCGAGATAAACGGCGGCCTGCGCCAGATGCACGTTGCATTCCGGCATGCCGAGAAAATGCGCGGCCTGGTACGCGGCAACGGCCTGGACAAGCGCGTCCGGATCGGCCATCCCGACATCCTCGGACGCGAACCGTACCAGCCGACGCGCGACGTAGAGCGGATCGTCGCCCGCCTCGAGCATGCGCCCGAGCCAGTACAGCGCCGCGTCCGGATCGGATCCGCGCAGCGACTTATGCAGCGCCGAGATGATGTTGTAATGCTCTTCGCCGCTTTTATCGTACAACACATGCGTGCGTTGCAGCGCCTCTTTCACGAGCGCGAGCGTGATGCGAGACCCGCCTTTGGACGGTGCCGCGGCCTTGGCCGCGAACTCGAGCGCGTTCAACGCATGGCGCACGTCA
>CAYPUF010000078.1:0-3487 GCA_964413995.1 uncultured Gammaproteobacteria bacterium | reverse complement strand
TGTCGAGGCTCGAAAACGCCTGCGCGCCGGCCCACTCGTTCTGCAGGGTGCCGAGAAAGTTCACCATTTGCGCGACGGCGGAGGAAAGGTGCTTTGGCGGGCCGGATTCGACCTTGCCCGGCACCCCGTTGAACCCCTCTTCCAGCAATGCGCGCAGGCTCCAACCCGCGCAATAGCCCGAAAACATGTCGAGATCGTGGATATGCACGTCCGCGTTGCGGTGCGCGTCCCCGATCTCCTTCGGATAGACATGCGACAGCCAGTAGTTTGCCGTGACTTTCCCGGCGGTGTTGAGGATCATTCCGCCCAACGAATATCCCTGGTTCGAGTTGGCCTCCACGCGCCAGTCGCTCCGTTCGAGATATTCGGAAATGGTTTTGTCGACCTCCACGACGACGCTGCGCGCCTCGCGCGCCTCGCGGCGTTTTTCGCGGTACAGGATATACGCCTTGGCCATCTCGGCATAGCCGAGGCGGATCAAGGTCTCCTCGACTTCGTCCTGGACCTGCTCGACGGACGGAACGCCCGCGTCGTAGACGGCTTCGAGCTGTTCGCGGACCGACGTCGCGACGCTGGAAGCGATGGATTCGTCGGCAATCCCGACGGCGGCGGCCGCCTTGGCCACGGCGGCGCGGATCTTTTCCACGTCGAAGTCGACGATGGCGCCGTTGCGTTTCTGGATTTTACATATCGTCATAGGCAAGCATGAAGAATGAAGCATGCTCCCAAACGCACGGGATCAAAAAAGGTGTCAGGCGACACCTTTGTCGAGCTTAGCTCGATTCGGTTCTCCCCATGCTCCTCGCGAGCCTTCGTCTTGCCCGGCTCAACCGCAGCTTGATCGCATTTTCGGACGCCTCCCACCGCTCGGCGATCTCGCGCACGGAAAATCCTTCGCGGTAATACAGGCGGATCACCTCGCGGTCGCGCGGCTCGAGCGCGTCCATGGCTCGTTCCACCTCGTCGCGCGCCTCGAGACGCCCGATCCACGCACGTTCCGTCGGCACACCCGCGACCACCGGCGGATCGTGGCGCCGATACTCGCTCACGACAAGATTCTGTGCGATGCGCAGCAAATACGTCTGATAGGAAGCGTTGCGCGTTTCAAATGACGGCAAGGCGCGAAACGCGCGTTCGAACGTCTCCTGCACGAGATCCTCGACGCGCTCGGGATCAGGCAGGCGGTACCGGAAAAACCGGCGCAGGACGCCCTGGTACTTGGCGACGAGCGCGCCGAATGCCTCCCGCTCGCGTTGGGCGTTCGCGATCAGATCGGCATCTTCCATCCGGGCGTGGAACCGCAGACGCATCGGCTCCACGAGGGTACGATCGATGAGTTCCAACAATCCGGCCCGATGCGTCACCCAGACGCCTGTGCGCCAGCCAAAGCGCTCCTCCAGCAAATCCCGGAGACGGGAAGGTGACGCATCCGGCGCGGCGGCGCGGAAAAACTCGTCCCGAAAGCTCTCCGATTCGTGTTCGGGCTGAAGTGCGACGTATCCCGTGACGCTTCCCCGCTCATCCCGCAGCGGCGCGATCGAAAGTGCGACCTCGAACGCATCACCGTTTTTGCGACGATTCACGACGGTTTCCGCATACGGCAACCCTTTTGCAAGCTTGCCCCACATCGCCGTGTAATACGGACGCGGCATGCGTCCGCCCCACAGCTCGGACGGCCGTTTGCCGATCATTTCCGGAACGTCGAATCCCGTCCGGTCGCGCACGCCCTCGGACGCATACAACATCCGCGACTCCGTATCGGTCAGGATGACGGATCCGCGGATCTGTTTCGTGAGGTCCATGTGTCCATGGAACCACCCGGACGCCCGGAAGACAACGAGACCTATTCGCGCCGATCGCGAGCAGCCTCGAGACGGGCGTTCATGGATTCGAGGCGCGTGCGCAGACGCTGCAGCTGGACGCGGGCGCGTTCCGGAAGCTCCGCCTCATCCACCGAGCGCATCACGCGGATTGCGTCCGTGCGGATCTCCTCGGGCGGGCGGCGCTCTTCCAGACCCTCTTCCAGCACGCTCTCCACGCGGTCCAGCAAGCGGTCATGCAGCCGCGAACGGCGTTCCTGCAACCGGCGCACCTCCTCGAGCTTGCGTTCCAGGTGCTTGCGCTGGACGCGCGCCCTCGCCTCGGCCGTGAGCGCGGCGCGTTCCTCCATCCCCTCCACGTATTCGCGCACGGGATACAGCGGATGGTCGGGCAGCACTTCGTCGGACGAATACGCGTACGCGCCCGCCCCTGCGCCGAATGCGAGCACCACCGCACAGGCGGCCGTTGCGAGGCGCCAGACGGGCAACCTGCGCGGCTCACGAACGAACGCCCCGTGATCGCGAAGCTCGGTTTCGAGGCGCGCCAAGAACGCCACGTCCGGTTTGGCGCGTCGCGCAAACTTCCACAGTCGATATCGGACAAACGGGTTCATACTTTTTGATTCTTGATTCGTGATTCCTGATTCTTGAGTTCCCCCTTCACTTTCTTCAGCGCCCGGCTCGCCTGCACCCGGAGCGCCCCCGACGCCTTGCCGAACACTTCGGTCAAATCCTCGAACCGCCATCCTTCGAGATACTTCATCCGGACGAGGCTCGCCTCCTCCGGCGGCAGCGCATCAATGGCGTCGAGCAGGCGGCGTTCGTCATCCTTGAGCACGAGGCGTTCGCGGCCGTCCTCCGAGACCGTGTGCGAATCGATCACATCCTCGAGATCCACCTGCGGGCGCTCCTTCGTCATCGCGTTGATGACGTGGTTGCGCGCGATGGTATAGATCCAGGCGCTTTGCCCGCGCGAAGGATCGAACCGGTCGTAGGCCTCGAAGGCTTTCAGGAAAATATCCTGGACCAGGTCTTCGGCCACCGCCTTCCGACAGCCAACCCGAAAATAAACGAACGCGTAGATCCGCTTCACGTTCGCCCGGTAAAAGGCTTCGAAGCTCTGCTTTGCCATCCGATCTACGGTATGGAATTACCGGCCAAAAGGTCAAACGTTACTCATCGTCATCAAAGTCGTACGTATCGCCGCGGCCGACGGCAAAGAGCAGAAAAATAGGCAATATCAGCCAAATCGAGCGCCCTTCTTCGCCCAGGAACACCTCGCGGAACGTCGGGGAAAGTTGCGCCGTCACGTCGGCCGGAAGCAAAAAGAGCGCGGTGCTGACGGTGAGTCCGACCTGGCACAGGCTGAAGAGAAACGACTCCCATAGAGCACCACGCGAATAGCCGAGATTCTTGAGCGCGGGGCTGTTCCAAAGAATGAAAAAGATCGTGAAAAATAATCCAAGAAACCAAACGAGGCGTAGGGACTCGTTCGCCGAAAGCCCGAACGCGCGGTCGAGCAAGCCAACGGCCGGCACGTTGGTCACGACCGCGAGCGAGACGTAGGTCGAAATCAGGATCACGATAGAACGATCACGACCCGCGTAAATCCCATACGCCACACCGACAATCGCAAACGCCGCAAGGATGACGATGTCCCACGAGGT
>CAYPUF010000077.1:0-3551 GCA_964413995.1 uncultured Gammaproteobacteria bacterium | reverse complement strand
CTCGATCCTCGAATATTGGTAGAGGAGGGGATACATCCCAAAGCGCGGGCCGAAGATCTGCGGCCGGAGGATTGGGCGCGGTTGGCGGATGTCATGGAGGCCGCCAAACTCCCGTTCTCATGAAAGAACAATGCTTTTTATGACCCACGAAACCAAACAGGCCTACGCGATCCTGTCCGCGACGCTGCTCGGAACGCTCGCCGTCCACTTTCTCGTGCTCGACTATCCGTTCGGCTGGCCGTTCGCGGCGTTCATCGTCTTTGTTGCCCTCGCGTTGATGTTCACCCGCTCCTTCTCGGACCGTCCCGTGAATACGTGGGCGTATGTGTTTTTGCCGCCGGCGCTGCTCATCGCGCTCGCGCATGTCTTGTATGCGAACACGGTCCTGCGCTCGTTCGGATGGGCCGTGGCCGCCGCGTCGCTCGGCTTCTTCGCGTATTGGCTCTTCGCACCGAAAACGACGATGGGACAGGCGATGAATTTCTGGCCGGGTGATGTGTTCGCGGAGACGATCATGCCCGTCGGCCATGGCAGCTGGATTCGCGGCCTGTCTTTCCACAAGGATTCGAAGCAGGTGCTGATCGGCCTCGCCATCGCCATCCCGGCCGCTCTCGTGTTCCTGGGCCTGTTCATGTCGGCCGACGCGCTCGTGTCCAAAGTACTCGGTGACGCCTTCCGCCTCCATGACCCGGCCTGGTTCCTGTTCAAGATCATCGTCGACGTCTTGTTCGTCGCCTATTTCTCGCAGTTCCTGTGGACCACGCTGACCCGAAGTCTGCGCGAGCGCCGGCCGTCCTGGCCGGAGCGCCGGTTCGCCGACATGAGCGTCGCCATCGCGACCTTTCTCGGCGTGCTGAACCTGCTGTTTCTCGGATTTATCGCCTTCCAGCTCGTGTACTTCTTCGGCGGCCAAGCCGTGGTCGAGGCGCACGGGCTGACGTACGCGTCCTACGCGCGAGAAGGATTCTTCCAGCTTTTCACGGCCTCGGTGCTCGTGTTCGCGCTCGTGTCCGGGATCGCCTGGCAAACGCGCCTGCGTTCGCTTGCCGTGCGCCTGCTTTCCCTCGGGCTCATCGTGCAATCCTGGATCGTGATCGCGTCGGCCATGAAGCGATTGTCGCTGTACGTGGATGCGTACGGCCTCTCGGTCCTCCGCTTCTGGGCGCTGGCCGGACTCGTCGCCGTCGCATTGGGACTCCTTGGGCTTGCCGCGGCCCTCGCGGCCCGCTCGCGATTCGAGACCGCGAGCAAAGCCATGGCCGTCGCGTCGTTGTACGTCTTCGCGGGGCTGCTGCTCGTGAACGTGGAGGCGACGGTCGTGCGCTGGAACGCCGCTCGTCCGCCGACCGCATCCGTCGCGCCGGATTATCTCTACCCGTATCAACTTTCGTTCGACGCCATGCCGGCGTACGTGGCGTGGCTCACCTCCGTTTCTGATGACACGCCCGTGTCATTCAAACAGGCGCAACAGATACTCACCGCCCGCTACCCGTGGCGTTCCGGTGACGTGCCGGAAGGCAAGCATAGACAGGAGCAAGCGATGACGTTTCTTCGGAACGGCTCGGACGGTCAGACTCCCTTCGATCGCACAATGAAGATGGGATCGTGGAAGGCATATCTCGCGGAGCTCGAACATGCGTTCCTCAAAGAAGACTTGGACGACCCCCGCGTGTGGACGCTCTCTCACGCTCGTGCCCTCGAAGCGCTTGAGCGGTTGCGGTAAACTGTACGCATGATCCGCGGTGCGCTCGCCGACCATCACTCCCGTCCGATCGAGATCGCGGGCGGGGAAGGGTGTTATTTGATCGATCGCGACGGCAAACGGTATCTCGATTTCATCGCCGGATGGTGCGTCGGTAACATCGGTTGGAAAAATCCCGTCGTCCGCAAGGCGATCGAGGCCGAGGCAAAAGAGGGTCGATACGTCCCGCAACTCTTTCGCGACCCGCGCGCAGAGGCATTCGCGAAAACGCTGATCCGCATCTCGCCGGGCAAGCGGCTGGCGCGGGCCTACCGGTGCACGAGCGGTTCCGAGGCCGTCGAAATGGCGATCAAGTGCGCCCGCGCCGCGACCGGGAAGCCCGCGATCGTGTCCGTGGATGGCGTGTATCATGGCCACACGTACGGCGCCGCGTCCGTCGGCGACGCCTGCCGCGACGGCATGGAGCCGTGCGCCCCCGCCTTTCTCAAAATCCCGATGCCGCATCCTCGCTACGGCGCCGCGCCCGAGGAATCCCTCGCCGCGTTCCGCAAGCTCATCGATTCGCGCGACGATATCGCCGCATTTCTCTCCGAGCCGGTCTGGACCAATGCCGGGGCGATCATCCCGCCCAAAGGTTTTTTGAAAGACCTCGAGATGCTCTGCCGCAAACGTGGAATTCTTTTCATCATGGACGAAGTCGCGACGGGCTTCGGTCGTTGCGGCGCGCTTTTCGCGAGCGAACTCGACAGTCTCGAGCCCGACATCCTATGTCTCGCCAAGGGACTTACGGGCGGGTATGCGACCATGGGCGCTTGTCTCGTGTCGGAACGCGTGTATAAGGCCTCGGCGCATCTGCCCATGTATTCCACCTTCGGCTGGCTCTCGCAGGATCTCGCCGCCACGGCTGCGAATGTCGGCGTGATTCTCGATGGCAAGTTGTGGCAACAAGCCAAGACGGTCGGCGCGCGCATGTTGAAACGCCTGAAGGCGCTCGAAGATCTCCCGTTCGTGGCGGAAGTGCGCGGCATGGGATTGTTACTCGGCATCGAAATCGTGAAGGAGAAAACTTCCATGAAGCCTGATTACGGGCGTGTGGATCGGATATTGGATCAGACGGCGGAAGAAGGGCTGTTGTTGGATTCCGCCGGTCATGCACTGTTCATCACCCCACCGCTCATCCTTTCCGAAGATGACGCCGATCACGGATGCGGGATCCTGGAGCGGATCATCCGGGGTTGACTCGGAACCGATATTGGCCTACCCTCGCGGGCGCAACGGGAGGTGTTTGTGACGAAAAGGTATTTCCTGGCGAGGTTCCTGCTGAACGTCGAATGGTCGCGGACCGGACGTCCCGATCAGGAACGGTTCACCGTCGCCGTGACGTCGGGGTCGAAGGAAGAGGCGGAGGAGAAGATCAGGCAGCTTCGTCTGCCCGGCGACTTCGTCGTCGAGGAGGTCGATCTCGCGGGCAACATCGAGGAGATCCCGGCGCTGCTCACGCGCTACTGCGTGGAGCGAGGGTTCGATCTCGCCGTCGCGAAGACGTCGCCTGCCGCCGGCAGGTACCCCAACTGCGTCTGACCCCGTATTCTCGGGGTTTTTTGATGTCCCGGAAGGGACTTGACATGCTCTTGACAGGGGGTCCGGACTCCACTAAACTGCGGGCACGTTCTGAAAGGTATCCACATGGGTACGGTCGGAGCCACGGAGCTTTGACAACAGAAGAGTGATTGGAACCAAACAACGTCTGATTCCTTGATCCCGGAGTTCCGCCAGGAGCTCCGCGGGTTTTACTGAGAGTTTGATCCTGGCTCAGGATGAACGCTGGCGGCGTGTCTAAGGCATGCAA
>CAYPUF010000076.1:0-3713 GCA_964413995.1 uncultured Gammaproteobacteria bacterium | reverse complement strand
GGATGCCAGGCGTGCAGCGGCTCCGGTAGATTATGTGCGCCCAAGTGGCTTGCCGCGACCAGCGCCGCCCGCATGCACGCATATTCGGTTTCGATGTCATGCGTGCCCGCGTACCATAATGCGGGATGTTCTTTCGCTTGTCGTACGATTTCGGCAAGGGGTTTCCATTCGAACCGTTCGACTTCGCCGGGCTGGGGCACGAGCGCGGAGAGCGGAGCGTCATGCAACAGGACGTATTCTGCGATCCAGAGGCGTGCATCTTCTTTTTTCGTCGTGCGCCACTTGATCAGGCGTTCGGATGAAACGCGAATACCGGCCTCTTCTTGCAGCTCTTTCAGCGCATTTGAATCGTACGTTTCGCCGATCCCGACATGGCCACCGACATGCGTGACCCAACCGCCGGGCAACCGTTCTTTTTGCAGGGAACGTTGATGGCAAAGGATGTCGCCGCGCGAGTTGAGGATGAAGACGTTGGTCGAGCGGCACCAGGCGCGTTGCGCCAAGGCTTCCGCGCGGGGAAGGGTGCCAAGTTCGATATTGGTTCGCTCACAAACAACCGGAAGCATTTCCATAACGATCGGATGAGAAATGACGTCCGCAGAGGCGGACGAAAAAAGAATAATGACGTTGTCCGCCAAGGCTCTTCCAAAGAATTGCCGCTTTTTCCGCACGGTTTGTCCCTGTGCGGGACAAACCTGGAACAAGGTTGATTCTTCGGATGAGCACTATTTTGGACGGGCAAGATCATACCACATGGCCCTGTCAAAACGCAAACAAAACGAGGTCAAAAATTGGCCTAGAGTTAGCGCATGAGAATCATTCATTTTTTGGCTAACTTGAAAGGTATAATAATTTGACAAAACGCATAAATTGTGCTATTATATTATGTTCGATGATGGAAATCCGGATGTCCCGGCCATCAACCAGATTTCGGAGGGTATCACAATGAATCAGCGTTTCGGCTTCTACGGGTTCTTCGGCGCCATCGCTCTCGTGCTCCTTCTCACCAAGCTGACCGGCTGCTCCTCGCCGGCGCAGGCCGAGCAGCCCCGCGCCCCGCGCGTGACCGTCCTCGAGACGATCGAGATCGTCGGCGAGATCGGGCGCGCGTCCAACGAGCACGGCTTCACGATCAGCGATGTCCGCGCGGTCGAGTCCGTGACCTACGTCATCGGCGAGCGCACGGTCGAGCGCGACGGCGACACGACCATCGTCGTGGAGCCGGGCGAGCTCACGATCTACAACTGACCACCGCGAGGTTCTCTCGCCACAGGCCGGCCAAGGGATTCTCCCAAGGCCGGTCTTAAAAATCCTATTTTCTTTTCGACACCTTCTTCACCGCCGCTTTGATGTGTTTCACGCCCATGCCAAAATATTCGATCAGCTCCGCCGGCGGGCCTGATTCGCCGAACCTATCTTGCACGCCGATGAATTCCATGGGAACGGGGTCGTGCTTCGCCAGCAGTTCCGCGACGGCGCCTCCAAGTCCGCCCGCCACCTGATGCTCCTCCACGGTCACGATCGCTTTGCAGCGCTTGGCGGCTTCCAAAATCGTTTTCTCATCCAGCGGCTTGATCGTGTGCGAATTGATCACCGTGCAGTCGATTTTTTGTTTAGAGAGCTCGTCCGCCGCTTTGAGCGCATTCCAGAGAAGCGGTCCGCAGCCGATAATCGCCACATCCTTGCCATCGCGGAACGTCGTCGCCTTGCCGATCTGAAACGGCGTCCTCGCGGTGGTGAAAACATGCGTCTTTTCACGCGCGAACCGGACATAGCACGGACCCTTCCGGCCTGCGATCGCGATCGTGGCTTTCCGTGCTTCCTCGACGTCGCATGGCGCGATGACCGTGAGGTTCGGAATGCAGCGCATAATGGCGATGTCTTCGATGGCCTGGTGCGTGGCGCCATCCGGACCGACGGAGACGCCCGCATGGCTGCCGATGATCTTCACATTCACATCGTTCAGGCAGATGTTCGTCCGCACCTGTTCCCAAGCCCGGCCCGGACAAAACATGGCGTACGAGGTGATGTAGGGGATTTTTCCTCCGAGGGCCATCCCGGCGGCCGACGCCGCCAGAAGCTGCTCATGCACGCCCATTTGCACGAATCGGTCGGGAAACTGCTTCTTAAATTCCAAATTCCGCGTGGACTCCGTGAGATCCGCGCACATCACGACAACGTTCGTGTTTTTGGCGGCCGCTTCAAGAACGCCCATGCCGTACCCGTCTCGTGTGGGCTTTTGAGGAACATCGGGGGAGAAGAGATCCCCGATGAGATGGGCGTCGGATCGGATCATAGGGCGCGTGTATGATCGGCCTTGAGCCGTGTTTCGATCGCTTTCAATTCGTCGATCGCCTGTTTGGCCTGGCCTTCCTTGAACGGCTGGCTGTGCCATAAGTAATTATTCTCCATGTAAGAGACGCCCCGGCCCGGGACCGTATGCGCGATGATCGCGGTCGGACGCTGTCGTCTCACTTTCGCGTCTTCGATCGCGCGGACGACATCCGGGATATCGTTGCCATTGCATTCGACCACGTACCAGTTGAACGCCTCGTATTTGTCCTTGAGTGGCTCGAGCGGCATGATGTCCTCCGTGTCGCCGTCGATCTGGATATTGTTGCGGTCGATGATGTTGATCAGGTTATCGAGGCGGTTTTTTCCCGCGAACATCATCGCTTCCCAATGGAGTCCCGCTTCGTGCTCGCCGTCGGACGTGAGACAGAATACGTGAAACGTTTTACCGTCCATGCGGGCGGCATAGGCGAGGCCCGCCGCCTGGGCCAATCCGGCGCCAAGCGGGCCCGACGTGGTCTCCGAGCCGGGAAGTTTGGTGCGTTCCGGATGGCCTTGGAGCCGCGTCCCGAGCGCGCGAAGCGTTATCAATTCCTTTTTCGGGAAATAGCCAGCTTCGGCCATGGCGGCGTATCGGATCGGGCAGATGTGGCCGTTCGACAAGATAAGCCGGTCGCGATCCTCCCAGTCCGGATCTTTCGGTTTGTGATGCAGGATGTGGAAATAGAGCACCGCGAAGATATCCGCCATGCCAAGCGGCCCGCCCTGGTGGCCCGAGCCCGCATGCGCGACCATTTCGACCACATGCTGGCGCAATTTGTTGGCGATCAGCTCGAGCTTTTTCACCTCGGCGTCGTGAAGATGCGCGGGCATACGACGTCAGTGTAGCAAACGGTCGTCACTTCTTCGAACGGATGTTCTTCCAGGCGCCGCGAACGGCCCAAATGATGAGCGCGAGAACGAGAACGACCGGCAGGACAAGGCCGACGAGGAACACGCCGAGCGCGATGAGCACGTCCGCGAGGCCTTGGAGCGCGATCACGAGTTCTCGCAGCGATTCGCGGAACGTCTCGCCGGGACGCCAGGTCGGCGTGGGCGCCTGGACGCGCGCCTCTTCGGTCATCGTGACGCTGATCGTCGCGTATTCGGTCCGGTCGCGCAGGTAGCGCAACTGTCCTTCCATGGACTCGATCCGCGCGCGGACGTCGCCGAGTCGCGCCGTGACCTGCAACGTTTCCTCGATGGTATCGGCGCGCTTCAGGATTTCGAGATACTGCGCCTCTTCGGCCTTGGCGGCGTTGAGTCGCGCCTCGAGATCCACGAACTGCGCGGTGACGTCCTCCGCGTTCGTTGATTCGCTGAAGACCGTGGATGCGAGCTCCTTGAGACGCGCGAGCGCCCGTTCGAACGCGTCTTCCGGC
>CAYPUF010000075.1:0-3787 GCA_964413995.1 uncultured Gammaproteobacteria bacterium | reverse complement strand
TTCGCTACGTTTCCGACGGATTGGCGGCTATGGGGACGGAGAAGGTGAAGATGCGGCTGATCGACGGGATGAACCCCGTGGAATTGTGTCCGGCTGAAGGAGATGAGTATCGCTACATCGTGATGCCGATCAGGCAGTAGGGAGTCGATGAACGATGAACGATGAACGATGAGCGACAGAGGGGTTGTCGATCATGGCTCATCGTTCATCGTCTTTTTTATTCCGTCACCGTCACGAAGATCTCGGCGCGGTCGAGGGTACCCGTTCCGCGACGCAACGCCTCTACGACGATCGTATGGCGCCCCACGGGCGGGCCGGCGGGGAGCGTGACTTCGAAGAGCGGATCTTCCGGATCGAGCTTGTTGCCGACAAGGCGCCGGATGCCGTCCGGGCCCAGGAGCGCGATGTCCACGCGCTCGTAGAGGCTCGGTTCGTCGAGATTGGCTTGGATCTTTTTGGGGAAGGTCGCGCGCGACCAGGTATCGTCGTTTTGGGGCGAGAGGATGGTGATGCCGGACACGGTCGGATCGGGATCCGCGAGGAGGTTGACGGCCACCGAGGATTCGCCCGGCAACCCGATATCGTCGTACGCGCGCACCGTGAGCGTGCGGAACCCCTTGCCGACGCGGTTCGGAATGCGGATGTCGAACTCCCACGGCGCGGAGTCGGTTGAACCCACCGGGATGCCGTCGAGATACGCCTCGACGCGCGCGACCGGCCGCGTCGCGCTGACGAGCGCGGTCACGCGAAGCACGCGCGTCGTGAGCGAGCCGTTTTCCGGCGGCGAGAGGACGGTCACCTCGGGCCGGTTCGCCTCGGTGAATACGTCGTCGTATTCGAGCGGGACCGTGCTCGTCGCGTTCCATTGCGTCTTTTCGGCCCAAACGCGCACGGCCGCCTCCCAGTTGGCGAATTGCGGATCATTGGCCGGATTCGACGGCGGCGGACCGGTCGGATCGTTCTTGTCCACGTACCAGAGAATGGAATGCGCGATGCGGTTCGCGCGTTCCTCTACGAATTCGGGCGGCGTGAGATCGGTCGCACGCTTGCCCGTGATTTTATTCACCCTCACCTTTTCCTCGAACGCCTTTCCGAGCAGGGCGGGCTTGGTGGTTTGCGGGGGGTTGGGCGCGGCGAAGCGCTCGACCTCGGCGCCTTCAAGCGCGCGGCGCATGTATGCCTGCCAGATCGGGGCGGCCACGATCGAGCCGTCGGCGCCGCGTTTCATCTCCTGCCCTTTGCTGTTACCTACCCAGACGACGGCGACGAGGTTCGGCGTGTACCCGGCCGTCCAGGCATCCTTATAATTGTTGGTCGTGCCGGTTTTGGCGGCGACCGGCCGGTTCGGAAGCGTCAGACTGTTGTTCGGTCCGAAGACGTAGGCGCGCGCGTTGTTATCCGATAATACGTTATTCGCGATGCGGGCCGTTTGTGCATCCATGACACGCTTCGGCTCGGGCTCCCTCCATTCTTCCAGCGTGCGGTCCTGCGCATCGGCCACTTTCAGGATCGTCGCCGGAGCCCGGTATTCGCCTTCGCGCGCGAACACCGCAAAGGCCGCTGCGTGTTCGATCGGAAGCACCTCTCCGCCGCCGAGGACGAGCGACAGGCCGAAACGGCTGCGGTCCGTGAATGTCGTGTAGCCGAGCTCCTCGGCGAAATCAATGATCGGCCCGAGCCCCACGAGATACAGGAGCTTCACGGCGGGGATATTGAGCGAGCCCTGCAAGGCTTGTCGCAGACTCACCGGGCCGCGTTCCTTCAGGTCATAGTTTTTCGGCTCGTAATTTTGCGTCTCCGTCTTGAAGGTCGTGTTCACGTCCCAGAGCTGCGTCTCCGGCAAGTAGCCGCGCGCGAAGGCGGCCGCATAGACGATGGGCTTGAAGCTGGATCCGGGCTGGCGCGGGCTCAAGGTCACGTTGACCTGGCCGTCGATCTCCTCGTCAAAGAAGTCCTTTGAGCCGACCATGGCGAGCACCTGGCCATTCTTCGGGTCCAGGGAGACGAGCGCGGCGTTCCCGAACCCATAGCGTTCGCCCCGGGCCTCGACGCCCTTCCTCACTTCTTCCTCCGCGATTTGCTGCTTGTCCCAATCCAGCGTCGTGAGGACATGCAACCCGCCCTCGCCCACGGTCTTTTCCCCGTACTTGGCTTCCAGTTGCTCGCGGACGTGCATGACAAAATGCGGCGCGCGGATGTCTCCGAGCGTGCGCGGCTTCACCTTCGCGAGCGTATCCACCTTCTTCGCCTCCCCGGCTTCCTCTTGCGTGATGTATCCGTCCGCTGCCATGCGGTCGATCGTGTAATGTTGCCGCCCGATCAGTGTCTTGAACTCCTCCGCCTTTCCCGATGTGCTGTACGGGGAATAAAACGACGGACGTTGCGGGATCGAAGCGAGGAGCGCCGATTCGTCGATCGTCAGCTCCTTCGCGGGTTTGCCGAAATACGTTTGCGCGGCCGCCTCGACGCCGTAAATCGTCGAACCGTACGGAATTTCGTTCAGATAGAGCTGGAGGATCTGGTCCTTGGTGTATTTGCGCTCGATTTGCAGCGCGAGGATGAATTCGCGCAGTTTGCGATCAAGACTGCGCTCGTTCGTGAGCACGGCATTCTTCACGAATTGCTGCGTCAGCGTCGACGTGCCTTGGATGCGCTGGCCGCGCAGCACGCTCATGACAACCGCGCGGAACAGGCCGCGCCAGTACACGCCGTGATGTTCGTAGAACTGGCGGTCTTCGATCGCGATCGTCGCATGCTTCACGTAATCCGGGATGTCCTCGATCTGGACGAGCGTGCGTTTTTCATCGCCGTGGATCTCATACAAAAGATGCTCCCCCGTCCGGTCATAAATTTTGGTGCTTTGTGGCACCTGCCGGGAAAGAAGCGCGTTCGGATCCGGAAGATCGCGGCTCACCCAGGCCGCGTAGAGCGTGAAGGCGAAGAATCCCACGATTCCCAGCGCCAAAACCGCCAAACCGGCTATTTTGAGCCAAGGTTGGGTAAACCTCCAATATTTTTTGCTTAATACAGCTAAATTTTTCATGCGTAGCGTTGACAAGAGCCCTTTTCTATGTTATTATCTTGCGTTAAAAATCAAGCTCTCAACTATGTCATTCTACGCCAACCAGCGCATGATTCGCTATATCCGCAAGACGGTGGCCGGCCTCATGGTCGCGTCCATCGGCGTGTCCGCGATGCAGGTGCGGGTTGCCGCGGCCGACGCGGCCATGCCGAACCCCGGTTGGGGAACGGTATTCGAGATCCGTCCTGACACGGGGACGGTCGTGCCTGCGGATGAAGACATCGCAACCATCGAAAAGGAAGAACGCCCGCTGACGCTGAAGACGATCTATATGGACTCGACGTCCTACACATCCCGCCCGCAGGAAACCGACGCCGACCCGTTCGTGACGGCCGACGGTTCGGATGTGCGTGACGGCGTCGTAGCCACGAACGTGCTTCCCTTCGGCACCAAGGTGCGCCTCCCGACCGTGTTCGGCGACCGCATCTTCACGGTGCATGACCGTATGAACGCCCGCTACTCCTACCGCATCGACGTGTGGTCCAACGATCTTACGAAGGCCAAACAGTACGGCGTGAAGCGCCGCATCCCGGTCGAAGTCGTGGAATGGGGTGATAACAAGACGCAGTGGGCCGCCCGCGCGGAAAAGATGAAGGCGGAACGACTTGCGAAACAGCGTGCGAAAGAGATCGCCTTGAAATAAACACAAAACTCCCCACAGTTGGGGGAGTTTTGTTTTGGAGGCGTGAGCGGGAATCGAACCCG
>CAYPUF010000074.1:0-3846 GCA_964413995.1 uncultured Gammaproteobacteria bacterium | reverse complement strand
CTTTTTGGACGTATTCCGAATCCGTGTCCTTATGCTTGGCCTCGAGCATCGCAAGAATGCCCTCGAATTCCCCATCCCCATGAAACAGGACGTCGAGCTGCTTGGGCGCGAAGGCCTCGATCGGCTGGTTCACGGTGAATCCGTGCTTCGCGCCCACCTGTTCGAGTTTCTTGAGCTGCGCGGTCTGTGATCCCGCGATGCGCGTCCACGGTTTTACGGCGCCCTGCGCGAGCGTGAGGCGCTTGTTGGGGATGACAAGCTCCGGCTCGAGCACGAGCTTGATGCCGAGGCCGGTACAATCGGGACACGCGCCATGCGGCGAGTTGAAGGAAAAGAGGCGCGGCTCCAAAGGCGGCAGGCAGACGCCGCAATCCGTGCAATACAACGATTGCGACAACGCGCGCTCTTCGCCCGAATCCTCGGAGAGCAGGACGACCATGCCTCCCGCGGAGCCGGAGCCCGCTCCGCCGGACTTTCCAATATCCAGTGCGCGCTTCACGAGTTCCGTGGCGGTCTCGGACGTCATCGGCGACTTCGCCTCGATACGCCGCACCACGACCTCGATGGTATGCGGGACCGTTTTGTCCACGCGCGTTTGCAGCAACTCCGCGATATCGACCAATGTCCCGTCGAATCGCACCTCATGGAAGCCCGCATCGCGCGCGCTCTTCAAGGCCACCTTATGTTCACCCTTCACCTCGCGCACCAACGGCGCGAGAACGAGCACGGTGTGGCTCTTGTTCACGTCCATCAACGTCTTGGCGATATCCTGCGGCGTTTGCTCCGATACGGGCTTGCCGCAGCGCACGCAATGGACGCGTCCGGCGCGCGAAAACAGGAGGCGGAGATGGTCGTAAATCTCCGTCACCGTGCCGACGGTAGAGCGCGGATTGTGCGACGTCGACTTTTGGTCGATCGCGACGGTCGGTGATAGCCCTTCGATCGCGTCGACATCCGGCTTGTCCTGCAGCTCCATGAACTGGCGCGCATACGAGGACATGCTTTCCATGTACCGGCGCTGACCCTCGGCATGGATCGTGTCGAACGCAAGCGACGACTTCCCCGATCCGGAGAGGCCCGTCATCACGATAAAGGCGTTTTTCGGCAGGTCGATCGAGACGTTCTTCAGGTTGTTCACCCGCGCGCCCTTGATCGAGATTTTTTGCGGCGAATTCTTTGACGGCATGTTGGCGGCGAGACTAACAAAAAACGGCCGGCGGGGCAAGCCCCGGAGGCGGCCGTCTTGTGTTTCTATCTCGCGCAGGGAGTCGGGGAGGTCAGGACGGACCGCGGCTTGCATTGGGCGGAAAACGCGTCCCCGGGTCGCAGCGGCGTCCAATTTCGCGCCTCTCCTTCGCGTCCGGAGGGGCAATAAACGCACACGAACTCCGTATCCATGGGCGGACCGTTGCAGGCGACGGGGAACACGGTCGCGCTCTGACCGTTATTCGGCCGGAGACAGGGCGTGCTGTCGCGCACCTCGATTTCGCAGACCTTGTAGTCGGTGCCGGAAACATCCACGCAGCTGCCATTCGCGCATTGGCCGTCACGGTCGCACGGCTGTCCGGGCTGGTTCCCGGAACTGGGCCAGCAAATGCCCCAGCTCTCGATACAGCTCAATCCGGCACGGCACGACTGGTCTTCCAGGCAAGGCGATCCTTGTTCCCCGGTCGAACACAAATGGATGTTTTCCACCGCTCGGCGCGCCTCGATCACCGTCGCCGTATCTTTGGACACGAGCCCTCCCAGAACGGCCCCGCCGGCTTCGTACACGCCGGACTCGCGCACGGCATCCGTGGAAAGCAGCGCCGCCACAAGCCCCATCGGGCCACCCCATAACACGGCGTCGCCGGCCGTCACGCCGTCGCCGAAAAATCCGAGCACGCCGCCGCTCTCGGCAATCCCGGCGCCCGTCTCCCGCCCGGATTCCGCTCCTTCGATCGTCGCTTTCGCGATGTTCTCCACCGAGAACAGGTAATCCTGCGCTTCTACGCATCGCATCCCTTCGCCGCAGTCCCGGTCGTTGTTACACCGCGCATTTTTGACGGCGTCGGGCAGATCAAGTTCGCGACACTCCACCGGTTCGGGCGGCGTGAACGAAAGCAATGTCGTGGCCGGATTGATCGTCGACAGGATCGTATGCGCCCCGAGGACGATGAGCATGCCGACGATCGCGTCCACGATAATCCTCTTGCCGGCCTGGATGTCGCCGAGGCTCGCGCCGACGAGATAGCGGAAGCCGCCATACACGACCATGACGATCGCCACGACGAGCACGACCGTCACGAGATAGCGATAGGCGACATTGATGTAATCCGGCAAGCCGGCGACCTGGCTGATCCCGCCGATGGGAACCGCCAGCGTCACGGGCAACAGACTTTGCGACCGGCGCTCCTCGCAGGCGGCGATGAGTTGTTCCGTTTGCGCTTCGCCGAACGCCAAGCGGCTGCCCCGCTCCTCCGTGCAACTCGAATCCGGGCTTGGATTGCATTCTTCGCAGACTTCCTCGCGGTATCTTGTCTCGAAATGGGTGGCACGGTCGCCGTCCGCCGCACACCGATCACGACACGTTTGACGGAGCTCGTCTTCACGCGCGGTAATGTCAAAACTGTTCAAGAAGTCCTCAACGCCGATTTCGACGCCGCCCGCGAGCATGACCACGGCTGCGCCGGCGACGCTGATTGGAGCGACGGCGATGCCGGCCGTCGTCAGTTCCGAGGCGCCTTCGGCGACGCCGGTATCGATAAGATGGTGGTTGCATGTCCGGGTCGTCGTGTCTTGGCACCAGCAACTGAACATGATGTTCGCGGCGGAAGCCCGTATCGGCACCAGAGACACCATCCCCGCGGCCAGCAGGATGATCGAGAAGAACCGCGTGAGAAACGAGCGCATACGCTAGTTTGTTCTGGCGTTTTCCACAAAACGATCGACAATAAAATTCAACGCCTCGGCCGAAGGCGCGCCCTGTACCTTCACGCCGTTGAAGAAAAACGTCGGCGTTCCCTGGACGCCCGCCTGCAATCCCGCGAGCAGATCGGCCTCGACCAACGCGCGCGTACGGCCCGAATCGAGACAGGAAGTGAACGTATTGATATTGAGGCCCACTTCGCGCGCGACCTGCATCAAATCCGCATCATCAAAGGAGCGCTGATCGAGCAGGAATAGCTTGTCGTGATACGCCCAGAAATTTCCCTGCTCTTGCGCGCAACGGGCCGCCATGGACGCGCGGGTTGCGCCTGGGTGCAGGTCTTCGAGCGGAAAGTCGCGGATGATGAGACGCACCTCGCCCTGCCGATCGACCGTCAGCTCCCGCACCGGTTCGAACGCCTGGCGGCAGAACGGGCAACCATAGTCGAGAAATTCGACGATCGTCACGGGAGCCTCGGCCGGACCGACGGATGGCGCCTTGGGATCGGCGAGCGCCGCGAGATCTTCGGGCGTGACGTTCTGATTGGCCGCCAAGCGGCTCGCGGTGGATTGCAGGCGCTCTTCCAAAAACGGATTCGCCTCGCCGCGCTGGATCGCCTGGTAATACAGGATGGTTTGCCGGGCAAAAAGCACGGCGCCGATCCCGAGCAGGATCGCGAACAGAATACCGAGCAGTTTCCAAACGGACATCGGGACCAGTTTAGCATGAACGAAAAGCGATGAGCCATGAGCGATATCAAAATCATCCCGAGCGAGTCCAACGAGCCGAGGGATCCCTTCGTGGATGCCGGGCTGCTCGAAGTGATCCCTCCGCTCGTCGTCGGACTCCTCGGTCGGGATGATTGACTTTCTTGCTTGCAAACGCTACCGTTTGGCCGATATGCGACAAACCATTATCACCATCGCCATGATTGCGCT
>CAYPUF010000073.1:1833-3936 GCA_964413995.1 uncultured Gammaproteobacteria bacterium | reverse complement strand
GTGCGGGAGCGGTTTTAGACGATCGTATCCGTTCCAGGGCGCGCGCCGCGCTTTGCAGGATTGATCGCTGTTTCTCGATGTTGCCTTGCACGCGCTCCAACCGCTTTTCCCACGAGAGCGTCCGCAGACCCGACGAGGTCGCTTCGTGAGGCAGGAACTCTTCCCGGTAGGTGCGTTCGAGACGTTCCAGTTTATCAAACAATGCGTCTCTCGTTTTTGCCTTGTGCGGGGATCGGTCCCGTTCCCAATCTTTCTTCGCCAGTGCGCTTTCTTCCTCTGCGACGAGAATGTCCGTCAGCAGTTTCCGCTCCTGTTCGAGCAGCTTCAAAATCCGTTTCGTCGCCCCGATGATGAGCCGGTGCTTCCGTTCCGGATCGTCAAACGGATCGGTCTCACGCCGTGGAATCCGGCGCACGCCGCTCGTTTCCTTCGGGGCGGCTTCCGGCCCCCGGCGTGGACCGGACATGCGCTCGGCTTGCGGCATACAGCTTCATCGTAACAGGACGGTCCTGTTGACGGAATATCGGCCTTTTGGCACCCTTGCCGCGTTCCAAGCTGCTCACTGTCATCTGTAAACTGTTTACTTTCGATATGGCATCCCCGAACGACATCAAGAAGGGCGTGGTAATCAAAGACGCGACGGGTCTCTGGCTTGTCGTCGAGTTCCAGCACATCAACCCGGGCAAGGGCGCGGCGTTCGTGCGTACGCGCATCAAGAATTTGCAGAGCGGCAAAACGCTCGAGGCGACCTACAAGACCTCGGAAACGATCGATCTCGTCGAAGTCGAGCATCGCAAGATGCAGTACCTCTACCACGACGCGTCCGGCTACAACTTCATGGACCAGCAGACCTTCGAACAGGTCAGCATGCCGGACGACGAGGTGGGAGAGCAGGGGAAGTATTTGCGCGACGGCATGGAAGTGAACGTCACGACGTATGAAGGCCGCCCGCTTTCCGTCGAGCTGCCGCGCAAGATGACGTTCAAGGTGACCGAAGCCATGGATGCGACGGGCGGCAACACGGTGTCCGGCGGGAATCTCACCAAGGAAATCACGCTCGAGGGAGGGATCAGGATCAAGGCGCCGCTGTTCATCAAGCAGGGCGAGGAAGTGATTGTGAACACGGAGACGGGGGAGTACGTGGAGCGGGCGAAATAGAATGAGGAATTAGGGATAAGGAATTAGGGAAAATAAAAAGGAGCGGATCAAGTCCGCCCCTTTTTTCTCTAGGCCTTAGGCCTAATCCTTACCAAGTGGTTGTCAGCGTCACGCGCGGGGTCTCGGCGTAGGTTCCGGCGCTGTAGCGGTTGGAGAGCCGCGCGTAGATGCGCGTTGTCATCGGCGAGGCACCGGTCGGATACGAGACCGAGCAGGTGTAGGCGCCGCTACAGGTCGCGATTTCCGCCGAGGATTGCTCGGTGTAGATCCGGACCTGGGCATCGTAGAGCGGGATATTCGAGCCGGTGAACGTCGCCGTGAGGTAGACGTTGCGGTTCGGCTTGAGCGCGTCGGTCGGCGCGAAGGTGATCGTACCGGTGCCGATCGTCGAGCTACCGTTCGATCCGGCATAGCTCGAGAGGTAGATCACGGGGCCGTACTGCGTCATCGCGAGCACGCCGTTGCGGTCATAGATGCGGGCCTGGTATTGTGCCGTGAGATTGCCCGCGGACTGCGCCTGCGGATAGACGTCGAGAGCGCAGGTCGAGACGTCGTAGCAGGTATGTACGAGCTGGCTCGTATGCGCGTTCCAGATCTCGATCCGGTTGCCCGTGTAGCTCCACGTACCGCTGTGGAAGGCCTGCGCCGTGAGGCGGACGCGCTCGCCGGCGTTGATGCTGGTGCGGTCGGCGTTCAGCACGAGACCGTTGATGCGGTTTTCACCGGAACCCGAAGTGCTGTTCACGAACGTGAATTGGGGCAAGTCGGTACGGGCGAGTTCACGTCCGTCGGTCGTGACCAACCGGACGAAGAAGGCGTCATGACCGTCTTCCCATTTGGAGGCATAGGTCTGGAAGGTGCACGACGTAGAGCCGTAGCAGGTGTCAATCAGGTGATACGTCCAATACGTATAGAGCTCGATTTTGATACGGTTCAGCGGTTCGG
>CAYPUF010000073.1:0-1733 GCA_964413995.1 uncultured Gammaproteobacteria bacterium | reverse complement strand
CGGAAACCGTGATCGCGTCGCCGGAGTTGATCGAGGTCTTGTCGGTCCAGATCGAGAGATCGTTCGAGGTCGTGCTGTTGAAGGAGATTGCCGGCGAGTAGCCGCGTTTGCTGGCCAGCGTCGTGCTATCCGTGAAGACGACATAATACTGCACGGAGTTTTCGATGGATTTACGCTGCGGATGAACCGTAAACGAATGACAGACCATGTTCGGCCAAGCGGCCGTACACAGTAACCCGTTGTCGCGGGCATCGAAGATTTCAATGGTGTCGCCGGGCGTGTAGGTGGGCATAGAGCCCATGGTGAGCACAACCGCTTCGCCCGCGTTGATGTTCGTGCGCGAAGCGTTGAGCACGAGGTCGCCGGTTTGCGTACCGGACGAGCCGCGCAGCGAATCGCTCGGCGTGGTGACGCCGTGGTATTCGTTGCTCACGTTGTAGTCGGACGCGTTATAGATCGGCGTGCCGACGACGTAGTTGGTGAAATACACGTCCGGGATGTCATGGACGTCCGAACGCCAGTCGGAACCGTAGAGCTGCGCGGCGAGCGACTCGCTCGTGACATGGCGCAGCACGCCGCCCTTGGCGACGGCGTAGGTGCGCGGATCGGTGTTGATCTTCACGAGCTTCGCGCCCGGGCGATACGTCACGTTTCCGCCGAGCGGAATCGAAATGAGTTCGGCGTCGGTGATCTGGCGCACCGTATCGAACGACGGGAACCAGGTGTAATAGGTCGCGGCATTCGGGAAGACGTACCGCTTGCCGTCGTTGGCGTACCAATAGACCGTGGTGGCCGACTGGCCGCGGACGGCGGTGTTCGTCGGCACCGAGGCGGCCTGCGCCACGTTCCCGCTCAATGCGGAAAAGGGAGCGGCCACAAGCAGGGCCAGGACAAACGTGAGAAGAGGCTTTTTCATAGGATAAATCGCGAGATGCGATAGGCTTTTCATAGCAAAAAATGAGTAAATCGTCAATCATTCGAAACGTCCCAACTGTCAACGCCATGACGTATTTGTTAGGATAACGGCGTATGGCGAAATTTCTACGAGGATTGGCCCTGATTTCTGTCTTGGTACTGGCCGGCCAGGGCTGCGTGCTACCGTTTTGGGCCGGGGATATGCCCACCGAGGCGCAACTTGCGCGGATGAGTCCGGAGGAAAAGGAAGCGGCGATGCAGGTCATGCTCGAACGGGAGCCCGCGCCCGAATTCAACGCGAACGAAGCCAAGAAGGCGCGGATGGAGGCGATCGAGACCATGCGCGACGGCACGGCTGAGCGATTGGCGGACTTCCGGGCGACGCTTTTCCATCAGGTGACGGGAAGCGTACGTGTCGTGCGGGAGGGGGAGAGGCTACGCGTCGTGTTCTCGGAGGACTTTTCCGTGACGCCGGGACCGCGCCTCGTCGTGCGCGTCTCCGGTCGCGAGATCGCGCCTCTCGCTTCGACGAAAGGCGCGCAGACGTACGAGATCCCGGACGGGATCGAGCTTTCCTCCATCGACGAAGTGGACGTGTATTGCCAGCCGTTCCATGTCGTCTTCGCCCGCGCTCAATTCGGGAATTGACCGCTCGTCCGATCCGGTTTAGGTTGATGCGTTCGCCGAGGTGGCGGAACGGTATACGCACCAGCCTTAGGAGCTGGCTCCCGCAAGGGATTGTGGGTTCAAGTCCCACCCTCGGCACCAACGAAAAACGACCGGCATACGCCGGTCGTTTTTCGAATCTCCCCCGTTAC
>CAYPUF010000072.1:0-4089 GCA_964413995.1 uncultured Gammaproteobacteria bacterium | reverse complement strand
TACGAGATGAGAGGGGCGATGCCGGTGGAGGCGGAGGCGGAAGGGGTGGGGAGCAGGTAGCCGGTGGCCGGTAACAAAACGGATCCGATCAACAAAGCGGAAAAAACGAACCTGGCAACGCCAATCCAGCCTCGAGATTTCATCTCCAGGGCATGGAAAGAACTAGACGACTGGCGCCGCATAAACGAAGTATTTCCGTTGAACATCCTGTACTCCTATTCTATGCGCGTGATCTAGATATGTATTTTTATTTCAGATAAGCGAAAATATCGAATTTAAGCGAAATATAGATTTGTGGATTTCCTGTTGATAACGAGTGACTCACTTCCAAAAATACCGGGTCAGATCCCGGTGTTATCCACATATATATTAGCCAAAAATTATCACTGACTATCTGTGGTAGTAGCGATCGGTTCCAACGTTCCAGGCTCGGAAATGGACATTTCCGATGACACATCAGAAGAAGGTTCCGCTTCCGAAACAATCTCCGGTTCCGACACAGTTGTCGTTGCTTCGGTGGTCGAAACCGTTTCAGAAGGCGTATCCGCGGCATCAGTCGCGCTCACCGGTTCTTCGGACGCGGCCGCATCCAAAGGCGCGCCTAACGGCTGTCCGGTCATCTCGTTCAAGTCGAGATACGTGCCGTCCGATTGGTACAAGCGGTCGCCCGTTTGCAACGGTTCCACTTCCCACGAGAAGTACGCGTCGAAGGATTGCGGCTCGGACAGGATGATATCGAATCCGACGTCCGAGTAATGATCCGTCCCCCATGCCCCGGTCATGAGGCCGCGCGGCGTCACCTGCACGAACGGATAGCTCCCGATGCTGTCGTAGGACACGGTGACGCGCGTGGCGCCCGCCTCGATCTTCGCCAATCCACGTCGCACTTCTTTGGTTGGCGATGTACCGTCAACTGTCAACTGGTCACTGTCAACTATCTTGGTCCACCAGCCCGGATTCACGTTCACCTCGATCCTGCCGATCGAGTCACCCGCGTAGTCCTCGAGCGCGAGACCCGCGATCGGACCGGTGCGCGCCGCTTTCACCGCGACACCGGGGATCGTGGACGGCGCGAGCGGGTCCCCGGCCTTGATCGCGCCGTTGAGCGTCGAGACTTTGGTCGGGACGCGGCCGGCCAGCGCGATCGGATGCGTATTCGTCGCCGGGCGGCCCGCGATGAACGCCGGCCGTGTAGACACGATGCCGACGAGCATTTCGTCCCCGTTCCACGATCGCTGCACGTGATGGTTACCCGTATGCTTGACGACCACGAGATCGCCCGGTTCGAGCTCATCCGGCGAGTAGAACCGCTCCGCAAAATCGTATGTGTCGAGTGACTGCCAGCCGTCGGCATTCGTCGCGATATACGTACCGGTCGGCGCCTGATCATCCAGGAAGAGATAATACTGCGTTTGCAGGACGCCGCGCGAGGACGGAAAGAATCGTCCTCCCACCGCCAAATCACCCGTCACTTCCGCATGTCCGTCTTCGTCGATGGCGAACAGGTTCGTCCCGGAGGCGTTTTGGATGGCAAAGGCGGACGACGTGGCGGAAATTACATCCGCCAGGATCGAGAATTCCCTCGTCACGACCGAAGACGCTCCCGCGTCCCATGCGCCTCCGCGGAAGGTCAGTCCCCAGGAGTCGGCAGCGGCGTTCGTGCTTGAGGCGAAGGCGCGGGGCGTCAACACGAGATCGTCGTTCACCGTCGCGAACACCCCGTCCGTGCCGAGCGCCTGTGCCGCCGAATATCCGACGTTCACGAATATCTCGATCGTGCCCGTCGCCGAAGCGTCCTCGAGCGCATATCCCACGATCATGCCGGGCTTCGTCGCTTTCATCGCATACCCCGGCACGCCCGACGACGTGAGCGGGTCGCCGACGCGGATCGCGCCGTTCGTCATGGCGACTTTGAGCGGAACATGTCCCGCCAACGCCACCTGCGCACCGCCGTTCCATCCCAGGACGAAGCCCGGCCTCGTGGAAACGACGCCGATGACGTCCGGGTCATACGCGATGCCCGTCGACACCTTCACCGTCGTCGAGGTCGTGCGGTCGAGCACAAGCAGGTCGCCCGGCGTGGACGTCCCGTTCACCGCGTACATTTCCGCCAAGTCGAAGGCGTTCGCCGTGACCGCGTTGTCGGCAAGAATCGAGGAATTCGCGGTCGCCGTCGTCGGGCACGTGGCGGCGGTGCTCGTGTCATCGATACACAGGCCGAAACCATTCGTCCCGCCGCTATAGGCGATGACCATCGCGTACTCCTGGGTTCCCGTAGGGGCATGGTCGCTGGTCAGCCGCCCGACCGCGAGCTGGTCGGTCCAGATGCCCCAATTCGTCCCGCCGGTGCTTGCACCGGAATTCGCGACCCGGAGCGTCGGGCTGGCGCTAAAAGAGAGGATGTCTACGTCGTTGAAGAAATGCGCGCCATTGCCGGCGATGCTCCCGTTCACGACGAGGTCTTTTCCGACCTGGATGTTCTGCTTGACGTTCAGGTACCCCGTGTCGATCGCGCCGGCATTCAAGCCGGGGGTTTCGACGCCTCCGGTGTCGATGATCGTCAGCGTGGTCGTGCCCGTCCCCGCAAAATTCCATGCACCGGCGACATAGAGATACCTGCCGTTGATGTCCATGTCGAAGGCGCGCATACCGAATTCGACGGCCGTACTCGCCACCTGTGCGCTCGTGTCATTCACGTCGAGCGCCCGGACGCCCGCCGGGTTGTTGACGAAATTCACGGCCTTCGTATACACGTACCGGCCCGATACCAGGAATACGTCGCAGGCGAACGTGCTGCAGCTGAACGTATTGAGGAAGGTCGGCGCGGTGGAGCTCGCGACATTCACGACATCGCCCGTCGTCACCGACTGCCGGCCAACGAAGAGGAGATTTCCCTGCACATGCAAGGCGGTCGGCGCATTCGAGCTCGGCGTATACGTCCCGACCTGCGTGGGGGACGTCGGGATCGAGATATCGAGAATGCGTACGACGCTGCTCGCCGAGTCCGAGATAAACGCCCGGTCTCCCTGGACTTCGATATCCCCCAGCGTTCCCCACGCCGTGCTCGACACGCTCGCGACGACGCGGCCGGACAAATCGACCACGGCGTAATCCCGCCCGCCTCCCGACGCCGTGTAGTGGATGTAGCCGTTCACGTAAGCAAAGTCCGCGAGCCCGGTGGTCGTGATCGTGGTGAGCAGCGACGGATTCGACGGATCTTCGATGCCGTACACGTCCACGGCGTCGGTGCGTCCGATGAGCAAGTAGTTCGGATAGCCGAGCTGGATCTCGAACGGCGACGTGCCTACCGATGTCGTCGTCACGACGATCACGTCATTGAAATCTGAATGGTCCAGCACGACCAATGTATTCGACGCGGAGTTGGTCATGAAGATGGTCTTGTCCTTCACGACCAGGTCCGGCGAGCCGTCGCCCAGGGCAAACGTGGTCGTCACGACCGAGAGGCCTACGGACGTCTGAAGACTCCCTCCGGTGAGATGAAGTCCGTCCTCGACATACAGCGAAGTTGCCGTCGCATGTTCGAAAAACGCGTTCCAGCGATTGCCGGATTCTGCTCCAAGGGAAAACGTCGCGTCCGCCGACGGAATCAGGTCCGTGTTGAACCGTCCGTTCACCGTGATGAGGTCGGAGGAATCGCTGCCAAGGATCACGTTTCCGGTCGCCTCGAAGTTCGTCGTGGTGACCGTTCCGCCGAACCAGCCGTCCCGCCAACGCAGGGAGGAAATACCGAAGTCGATCGCATTGTCCGTCGTAGGCGTGAACGTCACGACCGATTGGCAGCTCGTGGTACCGCACCGGAATTTTTGAGAGCCCGCAGTGCCGAGGGAAATGTTTCCGATGCCCGTTGAGTAGACACCCGTATCCGGATCGGCGGTAAACGCGAACGCCGGGTTGGTGGCCGTGCCGTTGGCGGCCTTGTATTGGCTTGTCGCTTCAAACACGGAGGACGTCACAGCTCCCGAGAACAGCGCGTCGAGCCAGCGCTGACCGGACGACCCGAGCGAAATCGCCGCATCCGTCACCGGCGTGATGAATCCGCCCGAGGCGGCAAAGGTGATGTTGCCATCC
>CAYPUF010000071.1:0-4102 GCA_964413995.1 uncultured Gammaproteobacteria bacterium | reverse complement strand
CGAGCGCCTTTGCGGACTCGTTGATCGAACCGACCAGCATGCCCTTGAACACGTCCTCGGCCGTGAACCGCTCGTTCGCGGGCAGGATCGTCCGTCCGACGCTCGGACCGTCCGCGGGTCGGATCTCAACGTTCGCGGCCAGATCCGGCTGCGTATCGAGATACGTCATCGCGGCCACCAGCTTGGTGAGGCTCGCGACCGGGCGCACCTCGTCCGCGTTTTTTTCGAAAAGCACCGCGCCGGTTTCCGCGTCCATGACGATGGCGGCCGGAGCGGAAATATCGATGCCGAGCGAGGTTTGTTTGCGCTTGACCGGCACGTTCAACGGCGCCGGACTCGAAACCGGCAACGGGTTCCACGCATACGAACGCAGCGTGGGCTCCTGGACCGTCTTGAGCGTAAACGCGCTTAAAATCGCAAGCAGGGCGTTTGAATCCATGGCGGAATTTTACGCGGATTTTTCTTCCGTAGCAACCAATTCCTGTAACGCCTGCTCCACGGCCGAATGACCTCGCAACTCGGCATAATCCGGCAGGTCTTCCGGTCCTGCGAGGCCGATATGCTTGAAGAACGCGACCGTGACGCCATACGTCGGCTGGCCGAGCCGCACGTCCTCCTTCTGCTCGACCAGTCCTCGCAACATGAGATTGCGCAGGATGAGCGACGATTGCACGCCGCGGATCTGCTCGAGTTCCGGCCGCGTCATGGGCCCGCGATAGGCAAGGATGGAAAGCGTCTCGAGCGACGGTTTCGTGAGCTCGCCGTGCAGCTCCTGCTTCAGCGCGGCACGGACCACGCCGGACGCCTCCGGATGCGTCACGAGTTCGACCGTCTGGCCGCTGCGCACGAGCCTCGTGCCGGAGCCGGACGACTCAAGGCGTTCATGCAGGACGGCGAGCGCGTCTTCCGCCTCCTCGGGCGTGCAGGAAACCGCGTCCGCGATTTTGCGGACGGACATGGGTTGCGCCGTGGCAAACAGCAGCGCTTCGATGAGGGCGTCGAGGTTCATACGGGATGGGTCATGCGAAGTTTGATGTCGGCGAAATGGTCTTCCTGTTCCACATGGAGCAGGCGTTGCTTGATCAGCTCAAGCAGGGCCAGAAACGACACGATCATTTCATGCTTGTCGCGTGATTCCGAGAGGAACCGGTGGAATGACGAATGCATGAGCTTGGAGACGCGCGCGCGCAACGCCTCGATTTTCTCCTCGATCGTGATCGTGCGCTCCACCGAGGCCTTGGGCAAAGCGATCAGCGGTTCAAGTCGTCGGACAGCCTGGCGATAGAGATCGCGCAACATCGCCGGGGTGACGCCCTCGGGAGGCGTGAACGTCGGCTCCGTGGGCTTGAGGGCCCGGTACGTTCGCGCGTAGGATGAACGGCCCGCGCTCGCGAGCGCCGCGATCTTCGACGCGGCCTCGGCGAAGGCCTTGTACAGGCGCAGCTGCGTCTCGAGGTCCGGCCCCTCTTCCAGCTCCGGATCCGTCAACGTCGGCAGGATGGCCTTGGACTTCAGATAGACGAGCTTGGCCGCGATCACGAGAAAATCTGCGAGTTCCTCGGGCGGTATCTTCCCCTGGTTCTCGCGCACGTGTTCTACGAAGGGCTCCGTCACCTGCAGCAACGATACGTTCGTAATTTCGAGTTTTTCCGATTCGACGAGCTGAAGGAGGAGGTCCAGCGGCCCCTCGAATTGCTCGATGCGAACGGAATAAGGCATGACGTCGTAGATCGTATAAGTCGTAAGTCGCAAAAATACTTGTATCAAGTTTTGCGGTTTGCAGTTTGCAGTTTGCGGATTTGAATGTGTGCCTCCTTCAACCGCGCTTCCTCGATCTCGCTCGGCGCGCCCATCAGGAGATCGCGCGCGTCCCCCGTCTTCGGAAACGGAATGACCTCGCGGATGTTCGGCTCGTTCGCAAGAATCATCACGATGCGGTCAATTCCGGGTGCCATGCCACCATGAGGAGGCGCTCCAAATTCGAATGCTTCCAGCATATGACCAAAACGAGCTTGGATCAGGTCATCCGACAATCCAAGCAATTGAAAAATCTTATTTTGGAGCTCGCGTTGATGGATACGAATAGAACCGGAAGACAATTCATAGCCGTTTAAGACTAGGTCATAGGACGCGGCTCTTACCTTCATCGGCTCGCTATCAAGAAGTTCCAGGTCTTCCTTGTTCGGCATGCAAAACGGATGATGCGCTGCCTGTAGGCCGCCGTCGCCGTTGTCTTCGAACATAGGAAAATCGACGATCCAACAAAAGGCCAACTCGTTCGGATCATTCTTGTCCTTGCGAAGATCCGGCTTATCATTCCCGTATTCCTTAATCGCGTCCGCATACGCAATGCGCGGGAACGGCGTTTGCGTAATGTGTTTTTCCGGAGCAACCGTTTTTACCATCTCGATAAACATTCGCTCGTTCAACGCCAGGACCTCTTCCTGATCGACGAAGGACATCTCAAGATCGAGCTGGGTAAATTCCGGTTGTCGGTCGCCGCGTTGATCTTCATCACGAAAACATCGTGCAACTTGAAAATAACGCTCAAGACCAGCGACCATTGCTAACTGTTTGAATTGCTGCGGAGACTGTGGGAGTACGTAAAACTCTCCCGGATGAAGACGAGAGGGCACTAGATACTCACGGGATCCCTCCGGGGTGCCCTTGGTTAAAATCGGTGTCTCGATCTCAATGAAACCTTCTTTGTGGAGAAAGTCTCGAAAGAAGGTGGTGACGCGATCGCGGAGCTCGAGGTTTTTCAGCATGCGCGCCGAACGCAGGTCGAGGTAGCGGTATTTCAATCGCAGCTCTTCGTTGATGTTGGACGTGTCTTCCAGCTCGAACGGAGGCGTCTTGGCGGGATTCAGGATCTCGATGTCTTTCGCGAGGATTTCGACCGTGCCCGTCGGCACATTCGGATTCACTTGCTTCTCACCGCGTGCTTGAACGATGCCCGTCACGGTGACGCAATATTCGGGCCGCAGCTCTTTCATCGCTTCCTTCCCCCGCTCGCTCAACTCGGCCGGCACGAGCACGACTTGTGCGACGCCCGAACGGTCGCGCACATCCAAAAACGCCAGCTTGCCCATGTCCCGGCGGACGTGAACCCACCCCTGGAGACGCACTTCCTTCCCTACCCGCGCGACCGTGTCGCGGATCATCGTCCTCATCATATGTGATTGTCACATTTAACATTGAACATTCTCCCATGTCCAATGTTTTCCCTCCCGATGTGTCACCTCGCCGTCACCGGCAGCGCGAGCACCGCCAAATCCTTCGGGTCGAGACCGTATGCCCGCACTTCGACGCTCCCTTCAAATCCGGGCGGAATCGCATGAACCGCCTCCCAAACATCCCCGTTTTTCCTGACGAATGGCGAGACTTTTTCCGGACGCTTGATTTCCCCGTCCACGACTTGAACGACGTACAGGTCCGCGCTCGTGATCATCCCCGTCATGGTCGCCCGGAACAGGACTTCCGTACCCGCTTGCGCATAGTACGTGCCGTTCGCGTTCGACATGCCGCGAGGCTCCACTTTCTGGATGAACGGGGATTTTTCGGACGTACGCGTCGCGCCGGTCGGCGTGGTCTGCTCGAGCCCCTCGTATGGCGTGCCCGCAAGCGAGCCGCCGGTCTGGATTTGCAGCAGCACGATCGCGTCCGCGAGATTCCAGACGATCGTCCGGTCGCAATCGCTTCTCGAGCCGGCGATGCACTCGCGGTAGCGCTTGATATCCTCCGAGGCCATGCGCGCCAGGATCGGCGGTAGCACGAGCAGCGCGAGCGCGGCGGCCGTCCCGATCCCGACCCACACCTTCAACGCGGTCTTGGTCATACGCGCATCATGATAACACACTATTCGGCGCGACTTGCAGCGACCGGCGCGGCCGGGAACGATGCGCGAAGCGCGCGCGCTTCGCCGTCGCGATAGACGACGAGCGTCACACCCTTCGCGACCGCGAGTTCGCCCGTCTCGAGCCACGCGAGCGGCCGGCCCTCGCCGGAAAACGTCTTATCGTCCGCACGCGCGACGAACCCGTCGTCATGCCAATACGCGTAACGCGTTCCTGCCGAAACGACGCCGACGATCACGCGCGCG
>CAYPUF010000070.1:0-4268 GCA_964413995.1 uncultured Gammaproteobacteria bacterium | reverse complement strand
TCCACGTATCAAACCGCGTATGCGAAGCATGTCGGTTCGGTCGCGGCGCCGACCGCCGGATTCCATTTCACGCCCGCGCTGATGGACGCGCTCGAGAAAAAAGGGATGGAACGGGCATTCGTGACGCTCCATGTCGGGCTCGGCACTTTCCGACCGATCAAGACGGACACGCTCGAAGCGCATGAGATGCACGAAGAGTGGGCGCATGTGCCGGAGAAGACGCGGAATGCGATCACGAAGGCAAAGTCCGAAGGGCGCCGCGTCATCGTCGTCGGCACGACGGCGATGCGCGCGCTTGAAAGCTGGGCGAGACACCTCCCCCAATCCCTCCTCTCAGAGGAGGGGCCTAGGGTGGTGCGGGATTGGTCCGGATTCACGAAACTCTTCATCACGCCAGGCTACGAATTTCAGGTGGCGGACGGACTGATCACGAATTTCCACCTGCCGAAATCAACGCTGATCGTGCTCGTCTCCGCATTCGCCGGACGCGAGAGCGTCCTGAAGGCGTATCAACACGCCATTAACCACGGATACCGCTTCTATTCGTTCGGAGACGCGATGCTGGTCATCTGAAGTAGGGACAAGGCGCGCCTTGCCCCTACTCGACCCTCCCTTGATTTTTCCCCACCTCGTCCTCCGCCAGATTCATGTCCACCGCGCCGAAACTTGCCGTGCGGCGAAGGCCGGTACGGCCGTCGACGGCTTCGGCACGGACGGACTCGACGAGCAGCGGAACGGTGCCGCGATGCGACGCGTCCGGGGTGAGCTCGATTTCGAAATATGCATGCACGCCGTCCTCGTCCGCCGGAAGAAAGTCGACGGTCCAGAGCAGCTCCTCGTCGGTTTGCGAAAATGATCCGCCTTCCGGCAGGGCCGAGCGACCGGTGATGCGTACGCCGGGTGCGAGACGCGTTCCGACCCGCACATCGGTGAGCTCGGACGTGGTCGGCTCGATGCGCAGGCCGATCCAGACGCGCGTCACTTCTCCGACGCGTGGCGGCAGGGGTCCCACGCCAATCTGGTCGCCGGACACCGCGAAGTACCGCGCGGAGGCGTGGAGACCGAAGGCGGTCGTGATCGATCCGGCGGCGCTCCACCCGAGCGCATTGCCGTCGGGACGCACGACGAACGGGATGGCGTACCAGGCCGGCTCGCGCGTCACCGGTTCCACTTCCAGGCGAAATTGCTGCGTCCCGGGCGGAAGGTCGAAGACATGGACCCGTCCTTCATCGGACAAGCCGGGATGCCAGACAGCCAACGAAGCGGGACGGTCCGCGATGGCGCGAAATGATAGTTCGCGCCCGCCGGCGGGTTCGAGTTCGAGCCGCACGCCCGCGGGATCGGACTGGAGCAGCGCATAGGGCTCCTCGCGTTCCACGAGACGGACGCCGCGCATCTCGGCCGCAAGAGAAATCGGCGTCGATGGCGACGGGCGGACGGCGAGCACCCGTTCCTCGAACGGCTCAAGACGCGAAACGCGCATCTCCGCAAGCTCCCCGATCGTCGAAGGGCGCGCGGCGGTAAGCGTGATGCCTTCGAGCGGCAGGGACGTGTCGTTGCGCAGACGGTACGGGACCAGCGCTCCGCGCACGACCGAAGCGACGGGAATGAGCGGCTCGAAGCGGAGACCGCTGCCCGCGAGCCGCCGCGCGGCCCGGCCGGCGATTTCCCCGTCCGCATCCGTCAGGCGGAACCCGAACGTCGCGTCGCCGGCCGGCTGGAACAGCCGCACGACCACGCGCGAAGAGCGCGTTTCACCCGGCGCAAGCGTCCCGAGATACGCGCCGCCTTGGCCGAGCGGCGGCTCGGCCTGGAGCACTTCCGTCCCAGGCGGGAATTCCCATACGAGCCGGACGTCGCGCCGCGGCTCGTCGCCCGAAGCGGAGACGCGCGCCTCAAGCGCGACGGGCGCCGCCGAACGGAGTGCCGGCGCCACGAGATCGAGGCGGTAGCCTTGGAGCGGCGCAGGCACGGCCGTGAATACGTATACGTTCGCGGCGACCAAGAGCAGTGCGAGGCCGAGGAGGGCGAGATCGAACGCAAACAGCGACTTTGCGAAGCGATACCGTCCGCGATACCGTCCGCGATACCGCTTCCGCAGGTGCGACGTCATGGCGCGCGAGGTCGTGAAAGCCGCGGTCGTCGCATGCTCGGCGAGGCCGGTTCCGGCTCTGCGCTCTACGCTCTTCGCTCTGCGCGTTTCTTGTTTCATATCAGAAAGGTTGTCCCGGCACGAGGATTTCCGCGCGGCCGTCGCCGTCGATGTCGGCGACGACGGGTCTCACGCCATCGGACGACGCGGCCGCTCCGGCGGCGAACTCCGACAGCAGGCGCGCGTTCCCATCATACACGCGGATGCGCGGGACGGCGCGCGCGCCGCTGCCCACGACGATCTCGTCGGCTCCATCGCCGTTCACGTCGCCGACGGCGACGTGCGCGCCGCCGGATTCGGACGCGTCGAACGCGAAGTATCCGCCGCGCCACGGCACGCCGTCTGTCTTGAACGTACGGATGTGCGGCCCGCCGCCGTTGCCCGGTCCCGTGACGATTTCGCGCAAGCCGTCGTTATTGAAATCACCGATCCCCACAGTCGCGCCGCCGCGGAACTCGCGCCGGTAGGCAAGCCAGGAACGCAGGACGCGGCCGCGCGCGTCGGTGACGAGCGTTGCCGCCTCGCGGCCGGTTGTCGGCGCAAGGACCAGCTCCCAGGCCGCGGACCGGTCCGTCTGTCCTGCGGCGAGCTCGACGCCTCCGCGATAGGCGGATCCGAACGGCCGGAACGACGCGCGCGCGCCCGAACCGGACCGCACCGTTACGAGCCCGTCCTGCGCAAAGACGACCTCGTCGCGGCCGTCGCGGTCCAGATCGGCCACGAGGACGTTCGCTCCGCCGGGCACATCGTCGCGGTTGGCGAAAAACGCGTTCCGCAACCGCTGTCCCCGCAGGTCGAACACCTGCAGGAAGCTGCCGTTCTGGAACGACGCACCACGCACTTCCGCCACGTCGGAGCGACGCAGGAGCACGAGTCCGTCCTCCGGCGGCACCGTTACCCTTGTCACGATCGCGCCGGTATTGGTCCGCGCATCCTGCGCCCCGCGCAGCTTTTCGAATTCCCCCGGTAACGTGATGTCCGCCGCCGCCTTGGTCGCGTTCACGACGGCATATCCGCGCGCAAACTCGCGCGCCCAAACCGCGGGCTGGTTCGCACTTGTCCCTTTCAGGAGGCGCGGCTCGCCGCGCGGCGGACCGATCGGCGCATCATACTCGTCGTACCACCACGTACGGTGATGCCCCGCGTCGCCCGCGTCGAACGAATAATAGCCGTCGGCGATCAGCGTGGCGGCAAGACCGTAGCGCATCAGACGGTAATCGTCCGGGCGTTCCTGGTTGTTCGTGTTCGTGTTCACCGACGAGATTTTCGGACGGACGTTGCGGCGAAGCGCGTCACGCAGTTCGTTGAACGGTCCGGCAAATCCGTATCGCGGAAAGTTTTCGAACAGGACGCCGTTGGTCAGATGCGCGTAGGCCGCGCTCGAATTGTTGATAATCCAGATATCGGGGTTGGCGGCGCGTACCTTGCGGATGAGTTCGGTCATGCCCGCGCGCCAGCTCGCATTGACCGCGGCCGGCGTATCGGCGAGTCCGTTACGGTCGATATCGACATTCGTGCCCGAAAACGGCGTGACATCCCCGTACGCGGAATCGAGAAAGACGCCGTCCCAGGCGCCGGTGCTCATCACCTCGTCGCGGATGAACTCGCCGAGAATGTCGTTCCATTGTTTGCCGTTCACGGTGGGACACTTGTCGCTCGCGTTCATCATCCACGACCCCGGCCACCATTGGATGCGCGAACCGTCCGGCCGCGTGAGAAACCACGCCTCCGGCACGCGCGCCGCGAGTTTCGCGCCCGGCGACGAAGGGTGTCCGCGGAAGCGCGCCTCGGAAACGTCGCTCGAGTTTACGTAGGCGAGCAGCATCGTGCGCGGATTGATGCGCTTGATCTCGCGCAGGCGTTCCGGAAACTGGAAGGTCTGGTCCATGTCGAGGACGACGATGTCCCATTGCGCGAGTTTGGCGGGGTCGTCGGGCTTGATCTCATAGCCGAGGAAAAAGTTGATGAGTTTTGGCGACTCATGCTTCCCGCGCGCCGCCAAGCTTGGCGAAGGAAAAGTTGCCGCGACCAGGATCGGGAGGATAAATAAACAAATGCGCCGTTGCCACATACGAACAGCGTAACATAGCGGAAAATGCGGGGATAGTCAATGGGA
>CAYPUF010000069.1:1899-4268 GCA_964413995.1 uncultured Gammaproteobacteria bacterium | reverse complement strand
CGTATGCGCAATTCACGCAATCCTGGGCGTGGGGGGAGTTGCAGAAATCCGTCGGTCATCGGGTTGAACGATATTTCGTCGCGACGGATGAAGACCCGGTTCCGATCGCCGCCATCCAGCTCGTCCACCAGCCGCGCCCCGTGGTTGGCGGCTATTGGCTCGCTCCGCGTGGCCCTGTGTTTGCATCCGGGCTTGAACAGGCTACGAAAGAAGCCGTCTTGGATTTTCTGTTGCGCGAGCTCATCCTGCCGGAGGCGCTGTTCCTTCGCGTTGAACCCCAGCTACGAGCGACTAGCTGCCAGCTGCCGGCTACCTACATTCCCCATCGCTCCTACAATCCCACGACGACGGTGCTGGTCGATCTCAAGAAATCGGAGGATGAAATACTCGCCGCCATGCATCAAAAGACGCGATACAATATCCGCGTAGCGGAGCGGCATGGCGTGACGATCCGTGTCGGAACGGAAGAAGAAATCGGAACGTTCCTGCGCCTCATAAAAGAAACGGAAGAACGCGACCAATTCCACGCTCCCGACTTCGCTTACCTGGAAAAAACCTATCGCGCGATGTCAAAAGCGGGGATCGCGCGCTTGCGCGTTGCCGAGTATCAGAATGAGCCTCTCGCGATGAGTATGGAGATGGCGTACGGCGATACCGTGACGTATTTGCACGGTGCCTCGTCTTCGCGGCATCGCAACGTGATGGCTCCGTTCGCGCTACACTGGGAGGCGATCCGCGCCGCGAAAACGGAAGGAAAAAAAATCTATGATTTTTGGGGATGCAACCCGGAAGATCCGGATGATCCGAATTACAAGCCGAGCTGGGAAGGGATCACGCGCTTCAAACTCGGATGGGGAGGCGCGCGCGTGAGCCTTCTCGGAACGTTCGACGCCCCGTATAAGCCGTGGTTGTACAACGTGTTGAAATCGGCAGGAAAAATCTAAAACCCCCACACGTTTCGAGAAAGGTGTGGGGGTTGTGACGCGCTACGAAGCCGACTCCTGCTCGGATGCGCCGGCCTTCATTTCGCCGCCCGGCATCATCTTGTCTTTGAGCATCAGGGCCGCGACGGACCAGCGGCCTGCGCCCGTCATCGCAAGCGCGATGGAAATACCGAGAAGCGCAAGATCGATATCGGCCGCGGGGAACTTGAGCTTCTTGGCTACGGTGAGCGCGACCAGCATCACGATGGCGAGCAGCACGCCCGCCGGCCGGACAAAGATGCCCGCGAGAAGCGCAAGACCGCCCAAGAATTCGGTTAACGCCACGAGCCAGGCAAAGAACATGGGCATTGGGAAGCCCATGCCGTCCAGCATCCCCGAGAACATTTCGAGGCTCGGGTTGCCGGTCAGCTTTCCGTATCCGTGCATGACGAAGATCAGACCGGCGGCAAGGCGGATGACAAGCAGGGCCTTGTCCATGGCGCCGCGGCCGCAACAGTCGGTTTTGCAAAGGAGTTGTTGCATAGTAAGGCCATTTTACCAATGCGGGAGGCATCAAACACCCTTGGGTGTCAATCCTCGTAAAAACGCCTCCTGCGAAGGTTCCAGATGCGCCTCCGGCCGCGAGGCGCGGATCGCCTCCCAGGCGTGTTCGAAATCCAGGCCGCGTTTCAGGATGAGATACGCGGCATAAAACGTCGGCGCGCGGCCATGGCCGTTCTTGCAATGGATGTAGACCTTCCGGCCTTCCTTAAGCATCACCTCGAGCGCCGCGGCGCCGACGCGGCAATCATGCAAAGATGGCGGCGTATGGTCCGGCGTTGGAAGCCAGACGTAACAGTCCACGCCGAAGGGCTGGTCGAGCATTTCGCCCTCCAGGGAGATGTCGCAGGTAATGCCGAGGTCCAGCAGCTCGATCTTGAAATGTTCCATGCAGCAGGCATTCGTGCCGATATAGACCTGCGAGTCGATCCGGGAGAATTCCATGCGATGCTGGATGTCGGTCTCGGCCATAGATGCTGCCTATCGTATCAGCCTGTCACCGTTTTGTCTGCGCGTCGTTTTCGTGATACCAACGATTTATGCGTATGACGTCCATCATCCCAAAACCGCTTTGGCTCGTTCCGCTTGCGACGCTCGCCTTGCTCGGCGCCGGCTGTTTTTCTCCCACGCCTGAAGCGCCGCCAACGCCCGCACCCGCTCCCGTGAAACCGGCTCCGTCCGCGCCGTCCGATAACGACAGGAAGCCCGTCCCCGTTCCGGAACCGTCCGAACCGGCCCCTTCCGAGCCTGCTCCGTCCGCTCCCTCCGGATATGAACTCCCGCCGATCGATTCGACGTGGCAGACATATACCAACAAGGCGCTCGGCTTTTCCTTCCAGTATCCGACCAAGGGCCGCTATGCCCCGGAATGGGAAATGTCGATCA
>CAYPUF010000069.1:0-1799 GCA_964413995.1 uncultured Gammaproteobacteria bacterium | reverse complement strand
GGTTGCGTCGAGTTCGTTCCGGCGGACTTCGAAGCGCAGCTCGATCAGATCATGGGAACGTTCACGGTGACGGAATAATTCGTTCGAGCATCAAAACCTCCCGGTGATTGGGAGGTTTTTTTGGTGGTGGGCGCTTGTCATCGCATACACCATTGGGCCGAATAGCGGAGGATGTCTTGGAAGCGTCATGAGGAATTGACTCTGCCGGATGATTCTGCCATTCTGACATTCGCTCGTTCCGTTCTCTCACAACAAGGAGGCCGCCATGCGGAACATCTGGAACGTGATTGGTTTGTATGTTCTTGTCGGATGCACCGTTCAAGAAGCGGAGACCGACGGAGGAAGATTCGATGACGCCGCCCACGCGTCGGATGCCTCGATGCCCGATACCGGGATCGATGCGGGAGCCGCGCTCGACGCGGGACGGACGGACGGCGGACTCGCTGATGCCGTCGTCGACGCGTACGTGCCGCCGCCCTGCTCGCCCGATCTCTCGGGTCAGCCGGGCGAGCTGCTGTGCACCGGCCTGCGCGCGACGAGCGCCGACGTCATCGAGGCGAGCGCCGACATCGGGCGCGACGAGCGCATGCCGCTTCTCGCGTTCGAATACGACGGCGACGTCTATCTTCAGACGCCGCTTCGCGTCCGCCGCACGTGCGGAGGCGCGACCGGCATCATGGAGAACGGCGAACCGTGGACCGGCTCGATCCCCGTCGAGATGGTGGTGGCCGGAGTGTCGACGTCGCTCATGATCGACGTGGAGCCTCTCGTCGTCGCCGAGACGGGGGGCGGCGATCTGGTTCGCACCGCCTTCGAACGTCTGCGTGACGAGTACGCCGCCGTCTCTGATGAAGAGGCGGCGATGAACTTCGAAGCGGCTCGTCTGGGCGTGGAATCCGCGCAAATGACGGGGGTGCCGGTATTCGGCTTCGGCTCGGACGGATGTATTCCCTACAGCAACTGCGACTGCGGTCCGGCGATGATGACGGCAACGAACCTCGCGGCCGTTGACGCGTTCCTTGCCAACGGCTGGAACGGACTCACGGCGCTCGAGCTCCCTCCGGGCGCGGGAGGAGGAGCGGATCGGCTTGCGAGATGCGAAAGCAGCTCGGCGGCCGCACTTCGCTGCGCGATGGGATTCGCCGCGATCGCGATCCTCGCCGACCGTCCGACGGATTCGTTCCTCGCCGCCACCGGAGCTGCCATCTACACGGCGACCGCGTTTACCCTTCCCGGGGAGAGGTTGATCGCCTCCGCCGCGGGATCCGCCCGGTACTACGCCGACCAGCTCGCATTTCTCGCGGGCCAAGCATCCGCACTTCGCCGCACGACGACGCGTACCCTCACGGATCTACCCGGAGCCGTGATGAACCGGGTTTTCGGGACAACCGGTTTCTCGGAGGACGAAATCGCGTGTGGTGACTGTCGTACCCCGATGCCGTCGGGAGAGGAGCTGGCCGCGGCCGGATGTCCCACGGGAGCCTGCGTCATCTGGAACGATTGCGGGTGCACGAGCGCGTTTGCCTGTCGGGGGTTCGTCGCCGGTGGCGGCTATTGCGGCGCCTGCGCTGAAAACTCATCCGGCATGCCAATCTGCATCCCTCCAAGATGCGTCTACGAGAACACCTGGATCGAGATGCCGGTAGAGTGTCCCGGTCGCTGCACCTCGGACATGACGCCGGCCTGTCGGTGAATCTAGCCTGCAATACGAGGCGATAAACTGCCCCGATCTTTTCGGGGTTTTTTGTTTGTCTGTCCGAATGCAAAAAGAAATCCGACCTCTTTCAGATCGGATTCTA
>CAYPUF010000068.1:1914-4413 GCA_964413995.1 uncultured Gammaproteobacteria bacterium | reverse complement strand
GTACCAAGACCTTCGGCATGAACGCCGTCTTCGGGTGGATGGATGAGGGGGCGCCGGCCGCCGCGATCAAGCGCGAGCGCCCGGACGCCTTCTTCCTCACGAAGGAGTTCCTGCACGAGCGCTACCAGCGATGGCAGGCCGTCACGCGCGGCAACCGCGCGCAAGAGGGCGGCCGCGTCCTCACCGGCCTCTACCGTAAGTAGCCTGACCCGGTAGGGGGCAATTCATGAATTGCCCCCTACCGTTTTTTTCATTTCCGACGTGGCGTCTGCTAAGCTCCGGGCATGAAAACGGTCTATCTCGTACGCCACGGCCATGTGGACAATCCGACGGGCGTCTTTTACGACGGCGACTTTCCCCTCTCCGAGCTCGGCGCGCAGCAAATGCTCGCCGTCGCCGAAGACATGAAACGCGACGGCGTCTCGCCCCAGCGCATCCTCTCCTCCCCGTACCTGCGCGCCCGCGAATCGGCGCAAGTCCTCTCGAGCGTACTCGGTCCCGAAGTCGAATACGACGATCGTCTCGTCGAATGGCAGGTCGGCGACTGGTTCGGGAAAGACTTGGAATCGTTTCGCAAGTACGTCGGATACAATAAGACGCCGTTCCGGCCGAATACGCAAGGGATCGAGAGCTTTGAAGCGATGGCGGAACGTGTCGCATCGGCGATCGGCAGCGTCATGCGCGGTCTGCGCGACGGCGCATCCGCGGTCATCGTCGGACATCGCGAACCGAGCGTCGCGGGCCTCCTACGCCTGCGCGGGGAATCAGACTGGACCAACGTGCCGCTCGTCGATCTTCCGCGCGGTGCGGCATGGAGGCTTGAGTTCGACGACCAGGGAACGCTCGTGAGCGCGGAAAAAGCCTACGATCACAGCCATCCGGATGACCCAATATCGTTGCGTTAATCCCGTCTCCGCGCCCTTGCATTCCGGAACGGTTTTCGGTATCGTATCGCCGCCTCAATGGTACGGATTACATGCAACGTGATGCATGCCCGGGGTGTGTAGCGCAGGTGGCTACCCGCCGCAAGCTCCGCATGCAGGCGGGCCCGCCAAACTGCAAAGCTGTTGGCGGGGAGCGTCACAACAAAAATTGCAAGGGCGTGTAGCTCAGGTGGTTAGAGCGTCACACTGATAATGTGAAGGTCCCAGGTTCGAGTCCTGGCACGCCCACCATAAAAAAACCCTGCATCCGCCGGGTTTTTTTACGGACGACCGGGTTCCTTGGGCTTGACCGTCTCGCCCGTCGTCGGCTTATTCGTCTCCTGCCGCGCTTGGGCTTCCATCGCGTTCACGAGCCCTTCGCGGCCCTGTTCGCTCACATGCTGCCAAGCGTTGGTCATCTGCTCGCCGATCTCGCCGACAAGCGCGTCCGCCGCCTCTTGCGTCATGCCGGAGCCGACAAGCTGTGCGGCGAGATCCCGGAGCACGGCGTCCAGCGCCGTTTGTGCCTCATCCGTCACCGCCAGCGCTTCTTCCGTTGCGAGGTGCAGTTCGGACCCCTCCGGCACGACTTCCTGGATCGCCGTCAAAGCCTCCTCGGCAGCCGCGAGGGTCGTGGATAGCTCCGACGCGACCTGGGCGACTTCCTGCGCGCCGCTCTCCGTCGAGACGGTTTCCGGCGCCACATCGCCGGATGACGTATCGGCGGGCGTTTCGGCGGAAGCCTCGGCCGTCAGCTCCGTCGCGGCCTGGGTCACGGATTGCAGATCGCCGAGCAGTTCGGTCAACCGCGCCTGATCCTCTTCGCTGAGACGTTTCATGAGTTCCGCGCGCTCCTGCACGCTCAAATCGGCAAACGACTCGACACCCAAAAGCTCATTGAGGGCTTTCAACGTCTCGCCGGCGCGCACGGTCGCGGCCTGCGCTTCCTGCACGAGCGAAAGGCTGTCCCGGATCTCCGCAGGGCTTGCCAGGAGGCCCACCCCCTGCCAGGACGCGAAGCCGAGAAGAGGAATGATCGGCAAACCGGCCAAAAACAGAAAGGCTTTTTTGCGCTTCTTTTCCGGCGCGACCTCCGCCGGGGGCGGGGTGGTGGCGAGTGGTTCGTTCATACGATTGAGGATGACTGAACTGAAATACCTTCTCTGCTCCGTTCTGTTACAAAACAGGCCGTTTTTGGCCTGTTTTTGCGGCGTTCTTACGGCTTATCGCCCGGAGACGACCCGTTGCACGCTGACCGTGGTTTCGCCCGATCCCTCGGACCGCTGGGTCTGGATCGTGATTTTGACCGCCCCCTTGTTATACACGCGGAAGAGGCCGAGCTTGGCGATATCCTCATCAGGCGCGAAGCCCGACGCCTTTAATTCCCGGTCAAACCAGTCCACGACCGCTTGAGGTTCATCTTTCGTTGTAAAATTGGCGATCGAGATGTTCCGATCCTGCATGTGGACGGCGGAGACGTATTCCGCGTCGGGATAGCGCGGCACATCTTCCGGGAAATCGGCGGGGAGTTTTCCGAGTTCGAGATCGGCCTGGCCGCCCGCCATCCCTTCGACCA
>CAYPUF010000068.1:0-1814 GCA_964413995.1 uncultured Gammaproteobacteria bacterium | reverse complement strand
TATCCGAACAACTCCTGCTTGAGGCGTTTCCGCGTATCGACGCCGCGTTCCTCCAGCATGGCCCGGATCGAATCCATGAACGCTTTCGGTCCGCACATGAGAAACGCCGCGTCTTCAAGCGGCAAGACGTGCCGGTCCAGCATGGCGCCGTCGATGCGGCCGCGTTCTCCGAGCCAATCGCTCGGCGCGCCGCGCGTGAGCGTGAGCACGGGCGTGAACCACTCCGCGCGTTTCGCAAGCGTATCAAACTCTTCGACATACGCGGCGTCCTCGATGGTCTTGTTCGAGTAAAAAAGCGTCACGTGACGTTCCGCGCCTTGCGCCTCGAGTGAACGGATCATGCTGCGAAACGGCGTGATGCCGATGCCGGCCGCGAACATCACGAGCGGCCCGTCCCCTTCCGGCGTGACGAAGACGCCGAACGGCCCCTGGATCATCACCCTGTCGTCCGGCATGAGCTTGGACGCCCGCTTCGTGAAATCTCCTTCCAGCTTGATGCCGAGCTTGAGGCGCTCCTTCGATTCTTCCGGCGCGGACGCGATAGAATACGCCGCGCGCGCCCACGGCGTCCCGTCTTTCTCTAGCAAATACAGGTATACCCATTGTCCAGGCTTGAACGAGACCATGTCCGCCGGCTCCTCGGGCGCGAGTTCGAGTGAAAAAATTTCCGCGGTTTCCCACGTAATTTCCGTGACACGGAACGGGCGCAGCTTCAGGACGGGATTCTCTACCATACGGAAAAAGGAAGCTAGTGCTTCCCTTTGTACGCCTCCATGGATTTCGCGATCTCCTCTTTGGCTTCCTCGACCGAACCAAAACCGTTGATCTGGATCTGGTCGTACTTTTTCTTTTCAAGCTTCTTGTACTCCTTGAAGTAGATCAGGAATTCTTCCTGCACATGCCTCGGGAGATCGTCGATGGATTTCATTTCGTCGAATCGCGGATCGACTTTCGAGACGGGCACCGCGATAATCTTCGCATCGTCGCCGTCCTGGTCCGCCGTCTTGATCATACCGATGGTGCGCGCCTTGACGACGCAACCCGCAAACAACGGATGGGTCGTGAGAAGGCACACGTCCGTCGCGTCGCCGTCGCCGGCATGCGTCTGCGGGATGAAACCGTAGTCGAACGGGTAAAATGTCGGCTGGTGCAGGACACGGTCCAGTTTGAAGTAACCGCCCTCCTCGTCGTACTCCACCTTGTTCGAGGATCCCTTCGGGACGTCGATCACGACATTGAACTCGTCCGGCGTACCGCACGGCACTTCGTGGTACAGGTTGATGCCTTTCATAGGGCTTTACGGTACAAATTCGCCGATCCGCCGTCAAACTAGATAAACAACCCCTGCACGTCTTCCCAGGTGAGGTCTTCCATGGCTTCTGCCGTTTCCTGAACAAGCGCGTCGAACAGCTTTTTCTTTCGTTCCTGCAGTTCCATCACTTTTTCTTCGACCGTTCCTTTTGTGACGAGTTTGTACACGTTCACCGTCCGCGTCTGGCCGATGCGATGCGCGCGGTCCATCGCCTGCGCCTCGACCATCGGATTCCACCAGGGGTCGAAGAGGATGACCGTATCGGCCTCGGTGAGCGTGAGGCCCGTGCCGCCGGCGCGTAGCGACAGGAGGAAGACGGCAATCTTGGGATCACTCGCGAATTTCTTGACCTGCGACTGCCGGTCTTTGGTCTTGCCCTCGATCGTCACATGCCCGATACCGTGTACGTCCAGCGCTTCACGCAAGATGTCGAGCATGCCCGTGAACTGACTGAACAGCAGCACCTTCTTGCCGCCTTCATGCGCCTGTTTCACGAGCTCGA
>CAYPUF010000067.1:0-4420 GCA_964413995.1 uncultured Gammaproteobacteria bacterium | reverse complement strand
GGATGGCAACATCACCTTTGCCGCCTCGGGCGGATTCATCACGCCGGTGACGGATCTTGGCGTGTCTCTTGGGTCTTCTTCCGTTCGCTGGAACGGCTATTTCGGCAATGTGACATCGACGTCGGCTACGAGTACGAACCTGTTCGCGTCCGTGGCAACGCTGTCCGCCTTCTCCTCCGGCAATGCCAGCATCACCGGCGGCTCTATCGACGGGACGACGATTGGCGCCACGACGCCTGCGGCGGGGACGTTCACGAATCTCTTGTGGACCAATGCCACCGGCAGCCACGCGACGACCACCAACCTCTTTGTCTCCGGCGTTGCGTCCACCACGCAAATCAACGCCAATGACGGAACCTTCGCGGCGCTGACTGTCGCGGGGCAGCTCGTCTGTCTCGCCAATGGGACGAACTGCTCCGGAGGAGGTGGCGGTTCCGACGCGAATTGGACTTATGTCAGCACCATCGGTGCGATCCGGCTCGTGACTTCCACCAATGACATCATTCTCGGATCGACGGCGACTTCCACCGGCGCGCCGGCCTACTTCGATCTTGGCACGACGACCGGGACGTCCAACTTCTACTTCGGACACGACGTCAACGCGAATGTCGTGATCGGCGGGACTTCCACCACGAATACCGGACTGAACTCGCTTTTCGTGATGAACGGCAACGACCTCTTTGTCTCCGGCAACATCGGCAGCGCGTCTTCCGTGTACACCAACGGCGCGTTCGTCGCGGGATCGGGATCGACCTGGTACGGAAACGGGTTTCTCCGGAAGGACGATGCGGGAGAATTGGTCATCTCGGCCGTAAGCGGGACGAGCTTCGGATCGAGTCTCCATGTGCGTCCAGGAGCCAGCGGCAATATGTCGCTCTTGAGCGAGACGTCCCTTGTCGCCACGGCGCGCCGTGCCAAGGTGCAAGGGGATTATGTCTATGCCATCAACACGTCCAATCGATTCACGGTCGTGGACGTTTCGGATCCGAACAACGCCTCGACGACGGCCACCATCCCGAAAGGAGCCGGCGATTCATGGCCGGAACTCGATGTGAGCGGAAGATTCGCCTACGTCTCCAATTACAGCGCCGGCAACGTGAACGTCATCGATGTGAGCCGTACGGACCGCCCAGCGGTGGTGGCGACGACGACCGGCTTTAGCAGCCCGTCGGATATCAAGGTGAACGGCAATTACGCGTATGTGGCGGAATGGGGTGCGAGCCGCGTCTCCGTTCTCGATATCACGAATCCGTACGAACCGGTCCTTGTCGGCAGGTTGTCCGGATTAACCGACGTTTGGCATCTCGCCGTTCACGGAACATATCTTTATACGACGAACTGGGCGAACGGCACGGCGGGCTTGCGCGTCATCGACATTGCCGATCCCAACCGGCCGCGACTCATGGGCAGCGTCAACCTGTCTCCCGCGCCAGCCAACGACTCGATGATCGTGGCGGAAGGGCCGTACGTCTACATCGGGGATCTAAGCGGTACGGATCTCACGATCGCGGACGTCAGTGATCCGCAACAGCCCAAGATCATGTTTGCCGGCGCCGTGACGGGCGGCCCGGTGACGATCAGCAATATCAGTGATCTTTCCATCCAGGGCCGGTATCTCTATATCTCCGATAACACGCAGACTTCGATTCACGTGCTCGACATACAGGACCGTTCCGCGCCGGTGCATCTACAGACGTTCGATTGGGGTTCGGGCGGCGCCTACGCGATCACGGTTTCGGGCAAGCATGCCTACGTCGTGCAAAACACCGACAACCAATTGTCCGTGATCGATCTCGGAGGGCTGGAAACAAGCTCGCTCCTTGCGAACGGCGCCGAAATCGGGCAGCTCAATGTGACAGGTGACGTAAGCATCCAAAGCCGCTTGTCCGTGAATGCGGGGCTTTCCGTGGGTGCGGGAGGGCTGCAAAGCCTGGGGGCGTTGAGCGTGTATTCCACGAATACGACCTCGACGTTCTTCGGTGCGGTCTCCACAAGCCAGCTGTACGTCGGCGGGCGGAGCGTGTGTCTCGCCAACGGGACGAATTGTCCAGGAAGCTCCGAAACGCTTGCGAGCGTGAGCGCGCGCGGCTCCTTTGCCACCACGACGGTGCAGCTGCTCGGCGGCTTCCTCGCGCCGAGTTCCACCGTGACGAGCACGTTCACGGTGCTCGGACGCACATCCTTGCAGGATCTTACGGCCACGAATGCCACCTTCACCAGCGCGACCGCGACGGTGGCGTTCCAGACGCCAAGCCTGCGCGCGACGAATTCGGTCATCACGAACGGCACCTTCAGTTTCGCGACCTCTTCCTTCCTCGCCGCGACGTACGCCACGGCCTCCCAGCTCTATGTCGCGGGCCAGCTCGTGTGTCTCGCGAGCGGGGCGAATTGCCAGCCGGCCGGAACCGGCGCGCCGGATTTGAACTGGACGTTCAACGGCGCGTCCGACTTCGTCCGGAACGCCACGGCGACGACGGACATCGTCCTCGGCTCGTCGGCCACAAGCACCGGCGCGCCGGCCTACTTCGATCTTGGCACGACGACCGGGACGTCCAACTTCTACTTCGGACACGACGTCAACGCGAATGTCGTGATCGGCGGGACTTCCACCACGAATACCGGACTGAACTCGCTTTTCGTGATGAACGGCAACGACCTCTTTGTCTCCGGCAACATCGGCAGCGCGTCTTCCGTGTACACCAACGGCGCGTTCGTCGCGGGATCGGGATCGACGATTTTCGGCGACGGGTTGATCAGCAAGACCGGCGTCGGCGAGCTCGTCATCAATGCCGCAAGCGGCACGAAGCTGAACAGCGGATTCGCCTTCGAATATGACGCGAGTTCCGCCATGTCCATCGAGGGCACGCTCAATTCGACGATCGACAATCCGCGCTTCGTGAAGATCCAGGGCCATTACGCCTATCTCGTCAATTCGGCCGCGACCAAACGGTTCGAGATCGTCGACATCTCCAATCCCGCCGCGCCTTCCTCCACCGCGCAAATTACGCTGTCCGCCGCGGCGGAATGGATCGACCTGGACGTGAGCGGCAATTATGCCTACGTCGCGAACTATAACTTGGGGGTGATGAACGTCATCGACATCAGCGATCCTGACAATCCGGTCGTCATGTCCACCACGACGGGGCTTAGCAATAACGGCGGTATCCGCGTCAGCGGGAATTACGCCTATGTCAGCGACTACAGCGCGGGTATCCTGCGCGTCCTGGACGTGAGCGATCCGGCCAAGCCGGAAATCATCGGATCGGTGAGCGGTGCGAGCAATCTGTGGCATCTCGATGTCCAGGGGCAGTACGTCTATTCGATCACATGGACGGGCGCGCATGTATTCCGCGTGCATGACGTCTCGGATCCAAAGAAACCACGGCTCGTGGGAAGCCGGACGCTGGCGGGCTCGTACGGGAGCTATCCGCGCATCGAAGTCGAGGGAAGTTATGCCTATGTCGGCGCGGCTTCCGGAGACGATCTGGCCATTATTGACGTGAGCGATCCGACGGATCCGAAAACGATGTTCGACGGGTCGTTGACCGGCGGGCCGAGCGCCATCGGTTCGATGCTGGATTTCTCCGTCAACGGCCGCTACCTGTACGCCATGGAGAACAGCAACCCGCCGGAACTGCATGTGATCGACATCCGGAACCGCAACAGCCCGTCCCATGTCCGCGCCTTCTCCATGGCGGGATACACTTCCGCCTTTGGGATCGACGTCTCCGGCAAATACGCCGCGGTGCTGCACCAAACCACGGACCAGCTGACGATGGTCGACCTCGGCGGCGTCGAGACGCCGGCGCTCGCGGCCGGCGCGGCGGAGCTCGGATCGTTGAACGTGACGGGGAAAGCATCGTTCCAGAACGTGTTGTCGGCCCTGTCGGGCATTTCCATTGGTCCGGGCGGTTTGCAGAGTATCGGTTCGTTGAGCGTGTACTCCACGAACACGACATCCACGTTCTTCGGGGCCGTGTCCACGACGCGGTTGTTTGTGAACGGACAGACGGTGTGTCTTACGGACGGAACGAATTGCGGCAGCTTGTTGAGCGCCGAGTCGGACACGCTCGCCACCGTGACGCAGCGCGGTTCGTCGGCCACGACGACGCTCCAGCTGTTCGGAGGGTTCCTCGCGGCGAGCTCCACGGTGACTTCGACTCTAAATGCCTCTGAATTGGCTGTCTACGGTTCGGTGACCTCGACGTTTGCCTGGGACGTCAGTTCAACACGGTTTATCGCCGGAAAAACAAACTTTGCCTACACGTTCGGTCACGACCTCGACACGGGCTTTTCAGATCTTTCAGGGAACCAGCTGGACTTTTTCACCGCGGGAACGCGGAAGTTCGCTATTGGAGAATTCGCAAACACATCATTTCTAAACTTGCTCCCGAGTTCGAATGCCAGTTTCGACTTTGGT
>CAYPUF010000066.1:0-4500 GCA_964413995.1 uncultured Gammaproteobacteria bacterium | reverse complement strand
GTAAAGTCCCCCAGACTATGTCCTGGGTGACCAAGCTGTTCGGCGACCCGAACGCGCGAGAAGTGGCCAAGATTCGCTCCGTCGCGGACCGGATCACGGCGCTGGAACCGTCCGTGAAGGACCTCTCCGACGAGGCCCTGAAAGAGAAGACGGTGGCGTTTCGAGAGCGTCTCGCGCAAGGCGAACCGACGGACGCGATGCTGGAAGAGGCGTTCGCGGTCGTGCGCGAAGTTTCGAAGCGCGTGCTCAAACAGCGTCAATATGACGTGCAGCTCGTCGGTGGCATCGCGCTGCACCGCGGCATGATCGCGGAAATGCGCACGGGTGAAGGGAAAACGCTGACGGCCACGGCGCCGGTGTATCTCAACGCGTTGACGGGCAAGGGCGTGCACGTCGTCACGGTGAACGACTACCTTGCGCGACGTGACGCGGTGTGGATGGGGCAGGTGTACCACGCGCTCGGCCTTACGGTCGGCTGCATCCAGCATGCCGGCAGCTTCATCTACGATCCGGCGTTCAAGAGCGAGCCGGCGCATGACCCGGAACGCGACGCGACGGGCTCCTTCCGCGTGGACATGGATTACCTGCGTCCGGTTTCGCGCCGCGAGGCGTATGCCGCCGACATCACCTACGGCACCAACAACGAATTCGGGTTCGATTATCTGCGCGACAACATGGTCACGCGGCCGGAGGAGATGGTTCAGCGCGAGCTCCATTACGCGGTGGTCGACGAGGTTGACTCGATTTTGATCGACGAGGCGCGCACGCCGCTCATCATCAGCGCGCCGGCGGCCGAGGCGACGGACGCGTATTACACGTACGCGGAGCTGGTCGCGAAGCTCGTGAAGGAAGAGGACTACAAGGTGGACGAGAAGCTGCGCACGGCCACCCTCACCGAGCCGGGCATTTCCAAGCTCGAGCAATGGCTCGGCGTGGAAAATTTGTATTTGCAGGGAGGTATCAAGACCGTGCATCATATCGAGCAGGCGCTGCGTGCGATGGCGCTGTATCACAAGGATCGCGAATACGTCGTGCGCGACGGCGAAGTGATCATCGTGGACGAATTCACGGGGCGCCTCATGCAGGGCCGTCGCTATTCCGAGGGTCTGCACCAAGCGATCGAGGCCAAGGAACGCGTGCCGATCCAGCGCGAATCCGTGACGCTCGCGACCGTCACGTTCCAGAATTACTTCCGCCTGTACGAAAAGCTCGCAGGCATGACCGGTACGGCCGTTACGGAAGCCGAGGAATTCCACAAGATCTACAAGCTGGAGGTCCTTTCGATACCGACGAACCGCCCGAACCGGCGCCAGGACCTGTCTGACCGCGTGTACAAGAACCAGGTCGGCAAGTTCAAGGCGGTCGTGCGCGAGATTAAGGAGCGGCACGAGAAAGGCCAGCCGGTGCTGGTCGGCACGGTCTCCATCGAAAAGAATGAATTATTGTCCGAGATGCTGCGCCAGGCCGGCGTGCCGCATAACGTCCTGAACGCGAAGAACCACGAGAAGGAGGCCGAGTTCATCGCACAGGCGGGCCGCAAGGGCGCGGTCACCGTCGCGACGAACATGGCGGGACGCGGCGTGGACATCATCCTGGGCGGCAACCCGCCGGAGGCCGGCGCGGCGGAAGAGATCCGTGCGCTCGGCGGTTTACACGTACTCGGCACCGAACGCCACGAGTCGCGCCGCATCGACAACCAGCTGCGCGGCCGCGCCGGACGCCAGGGCGACCCGGGTTCCACGCAATTCTATCTCTCGATGGAGGATGATTTGATGCGCATTTTCGGCAAGCGTTCGGAGCGCGTGAAAAATCTCATGGAGAGCCTCAAGATCCCGGACGACGAACCGATCGAGAACAAGATGCTCACCAAACAGCTCGAGGCCGCGCAGCGCAAGGTGGAAGGCCACAACTTCGACATCCGCAAACACCTGCTCGAGTACGACGACGTCATCAACAAACACCGCACCGTCATCTATAAAAAGCGCCGCGACATCCTGCAGGCGGCCACCAAGGCGACGGAGGAGGGGAAGAGCCCGCTTGAGCCGATCATCCTCGAGATGATCGAGTCGGAAGTCGAGCAGCTCGTCTCGTTCCACACGTCCGCCGAGGACGACCGCGCGTGGGACATGGCCAAGATCGAGGACGGCGCGCGCGCCATCCTGCCGTCCGGATTTGACGTGAAAGCCTCGATCGAGGCCGAGCTTGCGAAGGTCGGGGACCAGGACGACTTCGTCGCGCGGCGCACGGCGATCATCGAGGCGATCATGAAGCTCGTGCGCGAGGCGTATGACATGCTCGCCGACGTCCTCGGCGACGTGGCGCTGCAGATGGAAATCGAAAAAGTCGTCGCGCTGCGTTCGATCGACGATTTGTGGATCAGCCACCTCGAAGCCATCGACTATCTCCGCCATGGTGTAGGGTTGCAGGGCTATGGCCAGCGCGATCCGCTGGTCGAGTACAAGCGCGAGGCATACCGGCTCTTCCAGAACCTGCTCACGACGCTCAACCAGCGCGTCGCGCATATGCTCTTCAAGGTGCAGGTCACCAAGCAGGATGCCGAGCGCGAGTTGCGTCAGATGCAGCCGCTCGCGCAACCCGTCCAACTGTCCGCACCGGCCAAGGAAATGGGGGAGTCGCAAGCATCCGCAAGCATCCGCAAACCGCAAGAAGATCCGAAGTTTAAGGATGTCGGACGTAATGATCCGTGCCCGTGCGGATCAGGGAAGAAATTCAAGAAGTGCCACGGAGCGGTGGTGTAGGTATGGCCAAAGACGTCTACCAGGTATCAGTGAAAGCGATCGTCGTCCGTCCGGACGGGAAAGTGTTAGGGTTGAATGGAAAGATCGGGGGCTTATTTGAAGGGTTTTATGATATGCCCGGTGGACGCATCGAGACGGATGAGTTCTCGACACCGCTGACAGAAATCATCCAGCGTGAGATCAAGGAGGAAACGGGTCTGACCGAAGTAGAGATCGAAGAAAATCCCGTTTCTCTTGGCCGCCATCTCTCGAAAGACTTGGACACGGATGGAAAACGCGTACGCGTTTTGTACGTGTTTTATCGTGCGCAGATCGCCGGCAATGTGGAGGATATCGCCATAAGCGACGAACATGAGGGGTTTGCTTGGCTTGATCTCACCGAGGAGAATCTTCCTACGTATTTTACGAGTGGGATGTTGGAAGGGATGAGGGGATATTTTACAGACCTATGATTTTCAAGGAACGGCCCAGCGATTTTTCACCACGATTTGAAATCGCGAGCTGTTACCTGGAACATGACGGGAAGTTTGTCGTGCTGCATCGCCACGAAAACAAGTCGCAGGGTGGAAAGTGGGGAGTTGTCGCCGGGAAGTTGGACGCGGGCGAATCACCAAAGCAAGCCATGGTGCGTGAACTGAGGGAGGAAACGGGTATAGAAATTACCGAAGGCAAGCTAGAATATTTCACAAGTTTATTCGTGCGCTATCCTGACTACGATTTCGTCTACCACATGTTCCGCACGGATCTGGATGCGTTACCCGTGATCAAAATTGAACCGTATGAACATCAAGCTTTTGTCTGGGTTACGCCGGAAGCGTCTTTAAAGTTGAATTTGGTGGATGATTTGGATGAATGCATTAAAATGTATTACGGATTATGATCTACTTCATCACCGGCAACGAGAAAAAATTTAGTGAAATGAAGGCGATGTTACCCGAGCTCGCCCAACTCGATATCGACCTGCCGGAAATTCAGGAGTTGGATCCGCACGCGATTATCCGCGCGAAGCTTGAGGCGGCATTGCGGCATCACGATGGAGAATTCATCGTCGAGGATACGTCGGTTTCCATGGAGTGTTTGAACGGTTTGCCAGGCCCTTTTATCAAATGGTTTTCGATGTCGTTAGGCATCGAGGGACTCGCAACTATTGCGAAAAAACTCGAAAATGATCGCGCTTCGACGACGGTGGTGATCGGGTATGCAAAAAGCGCCGCCAACATCCAATTCTTTGATGGCGTGGCCAACGGTCGAATCGTACCGCCTCGAGGGGAACGAGGATTCGCTTGGGACCCCATATTCCAACCTGACGGATACGACCAGACGTATGCCGAGATGGGCCCGGAGGAGAAAAATAAGATTAGCGCGAGGCGGATCGCGGCGGAGAGGTTGAAAGAGTATTTGGGATAAAATCGGTCTTGACACCGCGTGCAAAGTATGGAACGTGGTGGAGGGTATGCTGATTCCTCATCACGGCGGGTATCGCACACTGAAATCTTTTCAGGGCGCGACGCTCGTGTACGACCTTACAGTGGAGTTTTGCCGGCAATACGTTGGTGATTATCGGATGCGCGACCAAATGGTTCAGGCGGCAAGATCCGGGAGGCAGAATATCGCCGAGGGTTGTCAGGCATCGGGGACATCCAAGAAAACCGAACTCAAGCTCGTAAGCGTCGCTCGGGCGAGTTTGGAGGAGCTTTTGCTTGATTACGAGGATTTTTTGCGTCAGCGTAGATTTCCGCTT
>CAYPUF010000065.1:0-4528 GCA_964413995.1 uncultured Gammaproteobacteria bacterium | reverse complement strand
GCCGGTGCCATGGTGGGCAGCGGTTCGATCCGGTGATGCCATCCCGGTTCCGCCGGGCGCGACGGCAGGAGGCTAAGCCCGCCGATCACGGCCATGGTGGACGCGACGACGCAACCCGCGGCCATGAGACCCCGCGCCCACGGCGTCGCCGCTTCCGGGCGCCGGCGCGTCACGGCGGCGCGCTTCGCCGCGCGGACGCGTTCCCGGAGCTCCTCGATCAGGGTCTCCGCCCGCGCAAGCTTGGCGCGATTGTCCTCGAGCTGCGCCTCGAGCGCGCGGATCCGCGTGTCCTTCGAGTCGCGGTAGGCCGTATCGACGCCGACCGCGTTCGTCGGCACGCCCGCCTCCGGCGAGCCGCCCCGTCTCGTGAGTCGTGCGAGAAGGAACACCGCGCGAAGGGCGTACGGCCCGATGCAGGGGCTCAAGAGCGCCCCCAGAGCGAGCAAAGTGCAAATCACCAACGTATCCACGGCTCACCTCCTCCGTGTTGGACTGTGAAAAATCGACGAGGTCCATCGACGGACCTCTGCGGCCATTTCGCCGTGTTTGCGTGCCTCCGTCAAGCACACGCTCTTTTTCCGCTTCACATCCCCCCTTCCCTGTTCCATACTAGAGCGTATGTCCGCGTACGTTTGCCGCCGCCTTCCTCTTCTGCTTTTGGCCTGGGTTTGGGCCATCCCCGTCCACGCGCAAGAAACGGACCCGCTCGCGGACGCGAAACAGGCGGTCGTATGGGTCGCCTGCGGCACGAGCCAGGGTTCCGGCACCGTGATCAACGGCCGGGAGGGTTACGTGCTGACCAACGGGCACGTGGCCATGGATCTCGAAACCGGACAGCTCAAACCCTCCCGCGAAATCGCCTTTGCCGACGAGGAAGGCCGGCCGCAGACATATTATCGCGCGTCGGTCGTCCGGGCGGTGTTCAACGAGAAGCTCAATCAGGATTTCGCGGTTCTGCAGATCGGCGCGCCGGTCCATCCGGCGACCGTGCCGGAGCCGTACCCGTCCGCCGTCACGTACGAATTTCCGTTCAAAGGTGATCGTGTACACGTGTACGGCTATTCGGGCATGCGGGACCGCCTGCTGACGCATTCGGGAATCATCCTTGATTTCGTGGCCGGATTTATCCAGACCGACGCGGAGGTTCATCCGGGCGACTCCGGTGGCGCGGGATTTGACGATCTCGGCCGGTTGATCGGCATTCCGACGCGCATCGTCACGCTCACCGATTCGCAGGGAAATGAAACCGTTTATTATGAACTTGTGGATGTTCGCGCCGTCATGAACTGGCTCGACACGTTCGGGTTCAACGAACATGACAAATATTTCACGCACGCCGATCCCGATCGCTATCATCGCAGCGCGGTCTTTCTCACGCAGGACAACCTGGGATGTTCGGCGCTTGGCCGTACGCACGCCGTCTCGTCCGTCTACTGCATGATGGCCGACGGGACGCGGCTCGCGTTTCCCAATGATCTCACGTTCTTTTCCTGGTTTCCCGATTTTTCGGATATTCGTCTGTACGACGGGGAGGCGCTCGCCGGATATCGTTTGGTGCGCAATGCCACGTTCAGGCCAGGGACGCTCGTGAAACTGCGCACGGCGCCGCAGGTCTACGTCGTCGTCGACGTATTCGGTACGCTGCGCTGGATCCCGTCCGAGCTTCGCGCGATCGAGCTGTGGGGTCCCGCCTGGGCCGGGCTTGTCTTCGATGTGCCGGATGAGTTCTGGGCCAACTATACGATCGGCCAGCCGTTGGAGGGATGAAGTTTGGATAATAAGAACGGGCGGCCCTTGGCGTTTGAGCTAGGCTCAATCGCTAGGTACCGCCTCAGAAGGTGGGAACATGTGGAGCGCACTCTCGCGCCGGAGCCGGAGCTCGGGCGTTTCGCGAACGGTCGTCGGGAGACGAGCCGCATCGAGTGAGAGAGACGGGTGTGCCGTGGCTAGCCCGTCACGCTAGGACGAATCTCGTCGCGTCCGTCGTTGGACGCGATTCCTTTCGTCTTCTCCCCGTCAGGCTCCGCTCGCTTCGCCGAAACGAATCGAGACGTGCCCGTCAGAGCTTCGCGTGACGCTCCCGCATCCTGGGATGATGGCATGACTCGCGCCGAAGCGCGTCTTCCGCTGCCGTGCGGCAGTCCTCATCGCGCCGAAGCGCGTGCAGGCCTGCGGCCGGATCAGCCTCGAGGTTCCCCTCGTGACTGCGCGCCGTCCGAGGTGACCCTCGACGACCGGAAGAAGCGATGCCGCTTCGATCCAAGAATGCGTTGGCTCTCGCCTTGCGACTCACGGATTGCTCCGCAGCCTCACGCCCGGAGGCGATCGGCCAAGTCGTTCGGTTCGAGCCCCACACGTTCCCGGATCCGTGCCCGATTTGATGTCGGACAGGGATCCGGGAACGTGTGGTTGTTCTCAAGGTGCATGAGGGACATTACTCCTCCATCAAAATCCGTCAAGTTCGACCTGTGGATAATTTTGGATATGAAAGAAGGGGCGGAATCGAGCTTGCGCTCAACCCACGCCCCTCAAGTTTTCCCGCTTGCCGTTACGGATCCCGGTGGTATCCGAGCAGCCAGCCGGACTCCGCGTCGATGCGGACCGGATCGATGGTCGCGGGATCGGTCGGGCTGACCGTGTAGCCCGAGAGCCATCCGAGATCGAGGAAGCAGTTTGTCGAACCGCCTCCGGTGAAGTAGCCGTAGGCCGTACAGGTCACGCCGCTCCACGCGCTGTGCAGGACCCATTCGTCCGTGCCTACGTCGTGGAGGGTCCAGCGCCGGTCCGCGACGCCGTAGCGTCGTTCGCGCGTGAGCGGGTCGGTCCAGGTCACGAGCGTCCCGGGCCGTGCACCCACCTGCCGGGTTTCGGCCGCCGCGCGCGACCTCTCGAGCGCGGCGTCCGGAATCACCGACGCGAGCGCGCAGACCGTGGACGGATGCCACTGGTCCAGCGGATGCCGGAACCAGTCCACGAACTCGCGCATCGAGCGGAACTCGATGAGCTGTTGCGGGACCGCGAGATCCGACGCGTACCGCAGCGTCGCATCGCTTTCGGTCCGGAAGAGGCCCGAGGCGGGGCGCGACGGATCGTCGCCCCACCAGGTCTCGATGCCGCGCACGACGCCCTCGCAACGCGGGGGGCCGCCGCCCGCATCCTCCGTGAGGCGCAGGAGCCCGTGCTCCGGGACATCGACGTACTCGCCGACGAGCGGACACGGCACGTAGTCCGCGCCGCTCTCCGCGTCGGTGATGTCGTTGCCGGGCAGGAACGCCCATTGCATGGCCCGGCTCCGGTACGCGGCCGGGTCGGCGAGCGAAACGACGAACCGGAACATCGCGCTCGATGCGTCGAGCGGGCTGCCGGGAACCGCGGGACGCGACAGCGCGATGGCCAGCCCGTTCCGCTCGATCTCGCGCGCCGTCAGGTCGCGCACGAGCACGGCCTCGTCCGGCCAGCCGTCGCCGCTCATGTCCGTCTCGAGACGGACGCGGAACACGTCGTCCGGGTCCCCGGCGAGGAGCGTGGGACGCAGGACGAGCATCGTCCCCTCCTCCGCGAGACCCCGGAAGGTCACGAGGAGCTGGTAGCCCGTCTCCCGCCATGCTTCGCGCACGCCGCTGCACCGATCGAACGGCATGTGCGCGCCCGGAGCTTCGCCGGGATCGCAGTAGGTCGCGGGCGCGATGCAATACGCCCGGTGATCCTGGTGTTCGCGCGGATCGTATTCGCGCGTGTGGTGGCAGTCGCCGCCCGTGCACGCGTCGGTCGTCCCGTCGTCGCCGTCGTCGCAGTCGGCGTCGCCCGCGCACAGGCCGGCCGCGACTTCCCGCTCGTGGCTGCAGAAGCCGCTGTCGGCCTCGCACCAGTCGCTGGTCTCCGGATCGCGGTCGTCGCACATCGCATCCGACGTGCACCCGACCGGTTCCCTCACGATCTCGATGCGCTCGGTCATGCAACCGAGCAGGACCATGGCCGCGCATGCGGCCGCCGCGTTCTTCATCTCGCTCTCCTTCTCCGGCTCAAGCCGGATGCAATCATGTGATGTCCAAACAGCGAAGGTACGGGCCAAGCCGTCGCCTCTGCGGCGAATTCGCCCGTGACTTCGATGGCATCTTTCGAACGAACAAGACCGGTCATCATAACAAAATATGACGGTATTGTCAATCAAGATGGAATGTTTTTTGCCTGAAGAAAGCGAAATTATCTATTCGTGAGGGTGATTTCGTATGCCGGATCGTCCTGCGGAGGATGTTGGTAGAACGTTCGCACGGCCGTGCCGATTTCCGCCCAGTTGTAGATCCATTCGGCGTCCGCATTCCGGAGGTTCATGCATCCGTGCGACATGCGGTGTCCGAAGTTCCTGTGCCAATACGTCCCGTGGATATAGTACGGGCCGAATACCTGCAGGTTCCATTTCACGTTCGGCAAGTCATAGTTGTCCGGGTGGCCGGGGCCGTAGCTCCAGCGATAACGCTTCACCGGGACTTTGGCGCGCACCCACGTGTTCAATACCGGCGTCGGATAT
>CAYPUF010000064.1:0-4715 GCA_964413995.1 uncultured Gammaproteobacteria bacterium | reverse complement strand
ACGCGAAAATCCCAAGCGCGATGCCGAGGCAGATCGCTCCCGAAATCCGCCAGGATCTCACCGGAGCCATAGTCCCATGAGCAGCAGGAACAGCAAGCCCCACAGCAGGTTGGTGATCAGGGCATCCGCCATGAACCACGCATCATGCTTGCGGCCGAACAGGCCATGTCCTTCGAGCGGCATCACGACGAAGCCGCTTCCCAGTGTCAAACCGGCGACGAACCACAGCATCGAGGGAAGATCGAATCCGGACAACCATCCGATCTCAACCAGACTCGCAAAGAAGAGCCCGAAAAACGCGGACAACACCAGATGAACGAAGATGCCGGCCAGATAGGCCTCGCGGCGCGAAACCATCCGGCCGAACAGGCGCGGATGCTCTCCTTCCGGAATGAAATTTCCCGCCCCGAACTTCGGCGCGACATGGGACAGGAACGCGAGGATCGTGCCGGCCGCCATGCCGGCGATCGCGCCGAGAAGCAGCGAGGCGAACATAGGATGGAGGGTTAGGGCTGCAGAGTTTCCTCCGGGGATTTGCCGGGCACGGAAATCACGACGTTGCGTACGGACGAGAATTGCTGCAGTGTCGTTTCGATCTGCGACCGGATGGCTTCCACGTTGCAGGAACCGCCGCCGTATGACTCAAGCTCCGGCGACAGGACGACGTTGGCCGTACCATTCGAAACGGACAGGGATTCGAGCCGCGTTCCCTTGGGGATGGCCGTGTGCTCGGGCCGGAGTTCGGACATCTTGAGCAAGAGACGCAGGGATGTTTCCACCGGCAGGTTGGAGCGCGGTACCGGCAGCTCAAGCTGGTTCACGATCGAGCAATCCGTTTCCGCGGGAACGGCGCGCAGATAGACGCGCGAGGTCATCGTCTGTCTCGGCAGAACGACGGGGATGCGGAGGACATGGACCGGTTGCCCGTCCTTGGCACTCGATTCGAAGACTTCGAGCGTCCCGGTCGTCGTTTGCGGAACCGAAAGGAGGAAGCCGCGGATCCGGAATTCGCCGGGCTGTCCGATTTCCGGCGCCGCGGCGGTGACGAAACCGGACTCCAGCTCCTCGCCCTTCGCATCCAGCAACCGCCAGTTGATCGTATTCTCGAACGCGATCCCGTTTCCGTCCACCAGGAACGGATTGGACAGCGTCGAACCGCGCGCGCCCTCGTACACGCAAATGAAGTTCAGCTCGTCACACATCATACCTTCGGGGGTGTCACGCGGCGGGCCGGCGGGCGCGGGAGGCTCCGACGGTGTTTCACGGCACACGCCGAGGGTTTCGGTCATGCCCTCCACGGTTTCGAAATCGGTACAAACCTGATCCTTGGGACACGACCATCCTTCATCGCCGCCGCAGAGGCATTGCGGCTCGCATTGCGTGATGCACACCTCCCCGGGCTTGCCGTGGCAGGGGTTACCGCATTCGGTCCATTTGCCTCCGGCCGACTCGCACGCCGCTTGCTCGGCGGACGGCGGAGCCGTGGCAACGGGCGCGGCCGGGGTCTCCGGCGCGGGCTTTGTTCCGATCGGCAACTCGCGCCAGACGAGCAAGAGCGCCACCGTCAGCATGGCGACGATCGCGACCATGAACACGATACTGAAGGAGGCGTGCGTCTGTTCCGGAGGCGCGGCGGGCGCGGCTTTCTTTTTGGAGCGTGTAGATTTGGACGAGCGTGGAGGCATATCGCTCCCCATTTTGTCACGAATTCGGAAGCACGACAATAAATTCCTTCGCGCCTTTGCGCATATCCTCCTTATTAAAGGAATGGATGGCGTTCATAAGCACGTCATTCGCGTAGACGTAATCGGCGCCGCGACGCGTTCCCGGATCGTTCGTGATCCACTTGCCGTCTTGCGTATACCCCTTCACGACCAGCATGTGGTATTCCGGACCGCCGTTGCGGAAATTCGGGTTGCCAAGCGCCTTGCCATAGGCCGGAACAATCACCGGATAACCTTTCGCGAGCACGCGCTTCATGTCTTCGGGAGTCTCGAGCGGACGGACCAGTGCGGTGTCGTATCCGAAATACTCGCGGGCGGTGCGCGCCACTTCCTGCGTGTTCGTGTCTTTGTTGTGGCCGTACGTCGCGTCTTCGAACGCGACAACCTCAAGAATCGCTTCGGCCGCTTCATCGGCGCCGAACGCCGTCGTGCGTCCGCGATAAAACGCGTCCGCCATGAGCAACGACGCCTCCTCGCACGCATCACCAAACGGCTGTTCCCAATTCTGATGCGGCGCCTGGAGCATGAACGGCACGGCGAGGTTCACTTCGGCGGGAAGCGCGCCTTCCCACGCGAGCGGATCGGTATTCGCAGCTGGTAGCTGGTAGCCGGTAGCTGGTAGCTCCGGCTCAGGTGAAACGGAAGTAACCGCTTCCTGATTCCTGATTCCTGATTCCTGATTCTCAGGCCGGTACTCCTGCGCCACCGGCAAGCGCGGCTTTGTCGCATTCGCCCACGCCTCGCGAAGCTCCCCGCGGAACGTCCATCCGACGAACGCCAACACGACCACCGCGAAGTCGATGGCCATCCAGCGCAGATGCTTGGGCGAGAGGGTCATAATATAAGGTTGGAGACTAGCAGAAATCTTCGATGTTGAAAAGGGGGGAACAAAAAAGGGAGCGCGTTCAGCTCCCCAGCTGTGGGACGGACTCGGACTCGGCGCCGTGCAAGACGACGAGATAGGACGATCGGTAGCTGCCGACCGTGTAGATGCCGCGGCTCCAGAGATCGAGCAGATCGGCGAGGAGTACGGTCTTCTCCTCCTGGAGCGGCGCGCCGAGCACGCCCGCACAGAACCCGTATTTGAGGAGGTCCTCGAGGTTCGCGCAGAGGCCGTGGACGTTCGAATGCTCGAACCAGTCCAGCTGGGAAGGCGTCAATGACCCGACGAGGTCGCCGTACCCGTCGGCCATGAACCGCTGGCTCATGAGCTCGCGGAGGCTCTCCCACTGGCGGCGGGAGAAGTGGTCGCGGACCTCGTCGAACGTGCCGAGGGTCCACAGCAGGGTGACGTCGTAGGCGGCGAGGGCGGCACCTCCGCGGGGAGGGATCCCCGCCACGCCCCGGAATCCCAGACGTGACGCGACGGAAGCGGCCAGCGCCTCCGGCTCGGGGGTGAGCGGCTTAAGCGCCGGCTGCCACGTCGCGAACCTTCGGACGATGGCACGCAGCCGTTCGCGGGACGGCGAATCCTTTGCGGGCACGATGGTATCGAACATGCGTTCCTCCTGTGATGCGTGTGGTTAAATAATATAAAAGGAATGTTTTGTCAATCCATACCTCCTCCGGCTCCTCCTTCGTAAGGAGGAGGGAAAAGAAAAAAGATCCCGTGTGGGATCAGGCGCGCTTCGGCTCGAAGAAGATCGGTTCGATGAGCGCGAGCATCTCCTTGCCGAGACTCGGGCCCCAGCATGCGCCGATGACCGCAGGACAGGAGTCCGCCGAACGCGGACGATGCATGTACGGCGTAGCGGCTTCGCGGATGGATTCGATCGAATCCGGTACGGCGAAGAGAATCGGGTCCTCGTTCTTCGCAGGAGGCTTCGGCAGCTTCTGAATCGCGGCGAGTTTTCCCCTGAAGAGCAGATCATCCCAGATCTGCAGGATCAGGTCATCCTTTCCGAGCCCATCGGACCGGAGATCGACCGACTTGTCGAACCGTCTCCACTCGTCGGCATCCAACACGCGACTGTGTACGAAGGGAAGCCTCCCGGCGGCTCGGGCTTGCGCAACCGCGAACACGAGCTCCTCGATCCCGCGCGCCTTTCGAACAAGCTTTTCACCGGTTTGACGAACGTCCGTACGGCCGGTTACCGGATACACCTCGCATGACCGGAGAAGCCGGCAACCGATTTGGTGCAGCTCTCTCCCCGCCCCGTACCATGGCGAGCTCTCCTTCGCGACACCGCCGATCGTCCGAACCAGAACTCTCGCGTAGTATGCGGTCTGGAAGAGAGCGGGCGGCCCGAGCACGTACGCGCTCCAGTGCTTCGCCGCGAGATTCGCTTTGAACTTCTCAATCTGCACGAGAAGCTCGTCCCCCTCCTCCGCATACACTGCGGGGTTCACGAACTCGAAGGGGATGACGACGAAATCGAGCGCGTCAGCGACGCGAAAGAGCTCGCCGAGCATGACGGTCTTGTGATCCCCCCGCGACAGCGGGTGGTCCTTGAGGCTGCTCAACCGGTCGCACGAGATCTCTTCGCCGCCGACCATGATCGAGACATCCTTCCAGAGATGCTCGGGAAGCGTGAAGTCGACATAGTACGCCTTTCGTCGAGCCTCGATGAACTGCCGCATCAAGGACCGGACGACATTCTTCGCGTCGCCGGCGTACACATGAGGAACCAGTTGCTCGACAAGTCGAAGACGGTCGAGGGCCTCCAACGCCTCGATCTGCTCCGTTCTCACCGCGCCCGACGAGGTCCGAGCCCGTTCTTGGGCCGCGGTCGTCTTCGCGATCCCGCGCTCCAGCACGTCGATGAGCTTGGTCATTTTTCCTCCCTTTCCGTACATCCGTTGTCGATAGAGCTACTTTTCCCTTATACCAAAATGGGCGCTTGGTCAAGCCCGAGATAGTGACGAAGAAGGTCATAAAAAGAACAGTCCCGATCGGAACTGTCCTCTGTCCTCTATTCTTTCCTCGCTCTATCTCCTATTCCTCGATCGTCACGCTCTCCATCTTCACTTCCGAAACCGGACGGTCGAGCT
>CAYPUF010000063.1:4126-4749 GCA_964413995.1 uncultured Gammaproteobacteria bacterium | reverse complement strand
ACCCCTCGATGGAGGAGCTCGCCGACGTGCTCGAGGTCGTCGAGGCGCTGATCGATCTTCATGGTTACAATCGCGCTTCGCTCGTCGCTCTGATGCGAGAGAAGCGCGAACGGCGCGGCGGATTCGACGGCCGCATCATCCTGGACGAGGTTCCCTGAACGTCGTCCTTTTTTGACCCGCGAAGCACCCCCTGTTACGTTCGAATCAGTTGTTTCCCAACCTGAGTGAGGAGGTAGTCATGACGCACGGCCGGCGGTTTGGTTCTGGCGTCATCGGGTGGATCGGAAGCTTGTTCCGCCGCTTGATGTTTGCGGCGTTCGTATTGATGCTCGGGGCGGCATGCTGTCTCGGGTATGCCGTCCGTCGCGGCTGGTTGCAGTACGAGCTCCATGTGGGCGATCAGCCGGAGACGTCGTCTCCGCGGGCGGAAGCGCCGTCCCGGGGCACCGGCCTCGGGGCCACCGGCCGCGGACGCGCCTACGGCATCTTCGTGTCGCTGTGGGAGTTCCCGCCCGCGGCGGACGGCGCGAGCCGCGACCTGCGCGGACATCGCGATCTCGCACGGCGTATGGCCGACGCGTTCGTCCGCGCGCGGATCATGGATCCCGACCACGCGATCGTCC
>CAYPUF010000063.1:0-4019 GCA_964413995.1 uncultured Gammaproteobacteria bacterium | reverse complement strand
CGATCGTCCTCATGGACGAGGACGCCACGCTCGATGCGTTCCGCGCGGCCGTGGTCCGCCAGTCCATCCGCGTCACGCGTGAGGATCTCGTGATCGTGTACTTCGGTACGCACGGCGGCGAGAACTCGCTTGAGCTCCGCGACCGCGCGAGCCTCACCGAGGCGGAGCTGCGCGCGCATCTCACGAGCCTGCAGCCCGGCCAGGGTCTCTTCATCGCCGACGCGTGCCATTCCGGCAGCCTCAACTGGGCGATGCCGACCGTGGCCGAAACGGGCGCGGTGTGGCACGGCCTGTACTCCACGGGCGCGACCTCGCTCTCGTACGGCGAGTTCATGTCGAATGCGCTCGTCGAGCTCGTGCCGCGGCTCGGCCGCGACGACGGCGCCGTCACCATGGAGGACCTCCTCATGGCCGTGCAGGACCGCGTCCGGCCGCGCCTCTCGAGCGAGCAGCGTACGCAGATGGATGTGAATGCCCTCGGGGACGGTGACGCCGTCCTCTGGCGCGTCCGCCTCTCGCGCACCGCCTCGCGCGAATGATCTGCCCCCGTGGTGCGGGGGATTTTTCACCCATGAAATTTTCCATCTTTGAATCGATTCCAAACATCCGTTACGGCTTTTCCGAACGCCGCGACGGCAACCTGCGCCTCACGGCTCCGACGGAAGACACGACGGCCAACCGGCGCCGCTTTCTCGAACGCGAGGGGCTGCGGTTCGACCGCCTCGTTTCGGCCGACCTTGTCCACGGGACGCAGATCCGCGTCGCGGCGGACGCGGACGCGGGAACGGTGATCCCGTCCTGCGACGGACTCGTGACCGACGTGCCCGGGCTGATCCTGTCCGTCACGGGAGCGGATTGCTTCCCGATCTACGCCGTCGATCCCAAGCGGCGAGTCATCGGATTGGCCCATGCCGGTTGGCGGGGCTTGGCGAACGGAATCGTGCCGGAACTGGTCCGGCGATTGCGCACGCTGGGATGCGACGCCTCGGATATTCTCGTCGGCATCGGCCCCGGCATTCACGGATGCCACTTTGAGGTCAAAGAAGATGTCACTCGTGCATTCGAAGCCTATCCGGAGTCGATCCGCGCTCGCGGTGGCCGGACGTTCGTCGATCTTCCGCTGGTCATCAGGACGCAGCTCGCGGCCGAAGGTATCCCGGAACGCCACGTCGAGGACGCGGACGAATGTACGTTGGAACTTGCGTCAAAATATTTTTCACGCCGCCGCGATCAGGACGGCCCGTTGGAGGCGATGATGGCGTATCTCGCACTCGAACCATAAAAAGAAGCCCCTTACGGAGCCAGACTAGAACAGGATTTCTTCGATGTTGCCCCACTCGCCCATGCGGGCGAAGACGACGCGCGCGGCGGAGCTGACCTGGGGTTCTTGGAAGGGCTCGATCGTCTTGAAGCCGTCCATGTCTGCCGCGAGCGTGATGTGCGGCAGGTGATCCTCGCCCACGAGCGTGTGGCCGAACAGCCGCGCGTTCTCGTACAGGTCCCGCCGGCGCTCCTTGTCCGGCTCGGGGAGATCGGCGATGCGGCGCTCGAAGGCGTGCTCGTCTTCGGCGTCGATCTCGACCCAGGCGGAGAGCGCGACGCTCATGCCGTGCGCGAGCTGCAGGCGGTCGTTGCCGGCGGGCTCGTACACGTTCCAGAAGAGGAAGCGGTCGCCGTCCCGGTACGGTCCGACGTCGAACAGATGAAACAGGAGCTCGCCCGTGCGGTGCTGCACGAGGAGTTCGTTCAGCTTCCCGACCAGCCTGCGTGCGACCTCGACCGGCAGATCGCGGAACGTGCGCGCCTGGTAGAGCGTGACGTGCACGCCCTCCGGCTTCACGACGTAGGCCGACTGCGCGAGGCGTCGCTTGAGACGCGGGTGTTCGAGCAGATGCCCGACGGTCCGGATCGTGTTCGCGTCCGGAATGATCAGTAGGCCATAGGCCCCGTTCAATGTGCTCATCCTCTCACCTCCTGCGTGCCGTATCATGAGGACGCGGAACTCTATCAAAATATTGGTCGCGCGTCAAGGCCCCCGGTCCGTGGTATCATGGACGGGCATGCGTTTTTTCGACCATCCATCGACCACGCTTCGCTGCTTTTCGCCGGAGGTGATCCTCGCGACGTTTGCGCTGGAGTTTTTGCTCGCGGTCTACGCATGGTGGCGGTATCGCCTGACCGCGTTCGGACGCCTCTCCTCGATCTTTCTCTTGCTGCTCGCCGGATTCCAGTTGTCGGAATACGCGATTTGCCAAGGCGCCGATCCCGCGCTGTGGACGCGCCTCGGCTTCGTCTGCACGGCCTTTCTCCCCATTCTCGGCATCGACTTTGTCACGCGTCTGCGCCGGATGAAGTATCCGATGGTCTGGGGCTATGCGCTTGCCTCGGCCTTCTCCGTCGTTCTGTTGCTCTCTCCCGGATTGTTCGGCGCGGCGGAATGCACGGGGCGATTCGTCGCGTTCCGCACCGCGAGCGCCGGTTTTGACGCGCTCTATGCCACGTATTATCTCGCCGTCCTGTTCCTGGGCATCGGTCTCGCGTGGCAAGGGCTCGCACAACCGGGTGCCCATCGCCGGGCGCTTATCTGGATCCTGGTCGGTTATGCCGCGTTCATGCTCCCGACGTTCGCCGTCTACTTCCTTACGGCGTTCGGCAGCCCGTCTGTCGCATCGGTGCTGTGCGGCTTCGCGGTGCTCATGGCGATCATCCTCGTCCTGCGGATCCTGCCGCTCGCGCATCGGAAGTCATAATCCGGCCGGTGTGTTACACTGTCGGCAAACGCTGTCTCTCTATGGGTATCATTCTTCGCGTCCTGCTGGGCGCCGCGATCCTGGCCGTGGGTGTCGGATTCGTCTGGAAGACGCGCGACATCTACGCCTTCTTCGGTTCCGTGCCGTTTGCCGAAAAATATCTCGGCGGGGGAGGGAGCACGCTGTTCTATAAGTTGCTGGGCGTGCTGTTCTGCTTCATCGGCTTCATCGTGATGTTCAATCTTTGGGACGCATTCTTGCAGGCCACCATCGGCTCGCTCTTCCCGCGGCCGTCCTGATCCTTTATGCGCCATAGCGGCAACGAGCTGATCAATCCGTTCAAGACGCTCGAGCGCGCCGGCATCCGGGAAGGGGACACGGTCGCCGATCTCGGCTGCGGGGCCCTCGGGCATTTCGTCTTTCCGGCGGCACAGCTCGCCGGCGGCAACGGGCGCGTGTACGCGGTGGATATCGACAGGCATGCGCTCAAGGCCGTGGAACGCGCCGCGCGGCACGAACAATATTGGAATATCATTCCCGTATGGTCGGATATCGAAGTCGTGCACGCGGCTCGGATCCGCGACGGCTCGTGCCAGCTCGTCATCGTCGCGAACAACCTCTACCTTTCGCGCCATCGCGCCGGCCTCGTCGCCGAGGCCCTGCGGCTGATCGCGCCCGGCGGACACCTGCTCGTCATCGAGTGGCAGGCCTGCCGGACCGCGATCGGTCCGCCGCCCGAGAACCGCATGCCGCCGGCCGAGGCCAAGCGGTATTTCGCAGATCCTGAACTCGAGCTCGTGGACGAATTCGACGCGGGCGACTGCCATTACGCGCTGGTGTATCATCGGGCCGTTCCGGACCACGGCCACCCGGTCGTGGTGAATGCGCCGGCCGGCCTTGCGGAAGAACGCGCGGGCTGGTAGATACGTCGTGTCTATGAATTGGATTCTCCCGCTGTTCACAGCCTCATTCTGGTTCAATCTCCAGGCCGTGCCGTTCCTGCCGTGGCTCGAGCGATTCCTGCCGTTTTTCATGGCCGTACTGGTCGTCGTCTCGCTGGGCCTGGTCGCGTATGTGCGCCGGGCCAGGCTCGAAAAGGACCTGCGCCGCTTTTTGAAGCGCGTGTCGGCCTGCGCGGGATGGGCGGGCGCCGCGGGCCTCGTCTTGTACTTCTTCCATTGGCAATACGTCCCGTACCTGTCCATGCGCGCGCTGTGGCTCTTCTGGATCGGCGGATTCGGCTATTGGGCGTACGACATCTGGAAGGAG
>CAYPUF010000062.1:3314-4913 GCA_964413995.1 uncultured Gammaproteobacteria bacterium | reverse complement strand
GCCAAGAGCCTCGGGCTCGCCGAGGAGACGGGCGGGGACGCGGCGGCGGAGAGCACCGCCGGCATCCTCCCGCCCGAGGCCCTCGACTCCATCCCGCCGACCGCGGCCGCGCCGGACGAGGAGGAGGACGGCGAGCCCGAGATCAGCGTCTCGGGTCCGGCCAGCGTCCCGCCCGATGCCGAGATCGAGGACGTGGAGGCGGACGACCTCGAGGAGCTCGAGCCCCCCGCCGAGGCCGGCGCAGCCGATGCCCCTTCGTCGCCTCCGCCGCTCGGGAAGCGCAAGCGCGAGCGCCGTCACGCCGACCAGGGGTGACCCGTGGCCGGCGAGGAGGACGACTTCGAGGAGGTCGATGCCGACCTCCTCGAAGTCCTCGACGACGGCCCGGAGCTCGAAACGGCCGCTGACGAGGCGACCGTTGTCGGTTTCCGCGAGGAGCTGATCGAGGCGTTGCGCGAACCCGGCGCAGGCGGCAATCCGCTCGCCGCGATCGGCGAAGCGGCGGCGGAGCTGCCCGAGGGCATCGACGCGCTGTTCGACCGGATCACGCTGCCGTCGAGCCCTCCGCCCACCATCCCCGCTCCCGCCCCTTCCGACGACGCGACGACGGACCCTGCTCCGCCGCCGCCCGTCGACCACGATGACTTCGAAGCCGAGTTCAAGGCCTTCATGGCCAAGAACTATCCGGCAAAGAAGCCGCCCGTCTGACCGAGCCAAGCTCGGTCTTTTTTGTTACCAAGACCCTCCGCCGCCGCCGCCCATGCCGCCGCCGGAACCTCCGCCCGAAAATCCCGAACCGCCCGATCCGCCGGAGGACGGGCTGCGGTACATCCCGGAAGCGGACGCACTGTGCATCGAATCGACCAGGGTCACGTACTGGCCGGCGGTCCATCCGGCCGTCGATCCCTCGATATACGACGGCGGCTTTACCAGCATGTCCTTGAATTGCTTGCCCCACTTTTCCTCCACGCCGAACGCGACAGCCGCGGGCAAAAACCGCGCGAATTGTTCTGGGTTCCGCTCCGGCGCATCCGTGAAATCCAGCCGGTCGCGCTCCGTCACTGACAGGAAGAGCTTGAATCCTTCCGCTTCCTCCGCAAGCACCGATCCCTTCTTCGTCTTTTGCGGCATAGCCCAGCCAAAGGCGATGATGATCAGCCCGGACAGGATAGACGTGAAGATGAACAGCGGGCCGAATACGACGGACAGCCACGTCCCGCCGATGCCGACGATGGCGCCGAGCGTGATCCAGATGCCGCGCACGGCTTCCGGATTCTTCGCGAAATAGCCCTGCCCCTTCAGGTACCGGAACGCCTCATGCCGCGCCGCCTGGATGGATTTCACGAACGAACCGTCCTTCTTGTCTTCCAGCGAGACGTCGTCGCCATCCTCGAAGAGCCCGTCGAACAGCGTTTGCTCGAACCGCAGCAGCCCCGTGCGCGGTTCCTTGAGTTTCAAGAAATGGTAGGTCGCTTTTTTGGAAAACCATCCTTTGGAGGCCGGATCGCCCACCACTTTGATCTGCAGGTACCCGCGGCGCGCGAGATCGAGCAGCGTGGCCGTGATCGCCCGCGGCGAGATCTGCTGCTCGAGCAGCGC
>CAYPUF010000062.1:0-3214 GCA_964413995.1 uncultured Gammaproteobacteria bacterium | reverse complement strand
GCGGGACCGGAGATCGTGAAACTCGCCTCCTCGATCGGCACCTGCCAGCCGTCGCCGGTGACATTCCAATACAGCTCGCGCTCGGCGTCATCCGGAAAATCGTTGATCGCACGGTTCGTGGCATACGTGATGGTGTACGTGCGACGGCCGGACAAGTACTCGCCCGGCGTTCCGAGACGGATCCGGACATTCCGGCCTTCACGCGTCACCAGCTGTTCGACCGGACCGCCGTCCAGGGTCGACGGTTCGACGTCGAGACGGAGTTTGTACGCCGCGCCGGCGCGGGCATATTCCACCGGAATGACGCGGTAGATTCCCTGCCGTTGGTTCCTTCCGAAATCATACTCGATGGTTTCCGTGATCTTGAGCATGCGGTCGGCCCGGAGTTCCGCCTGGACATCGAAACGACGGATGACCTCGCCGGTTTGGGCGTGGGCATCGTCGGAAGCCAGAAGGCAGATGCCGGACGTGAGTAGCAAGGCCAGGAGAAAACGTTTCATGACGATATGGTCGCATACGGAGATCAAAAAAGGGAAGGTTCGCATGAAAGCGAATCTTCCCAGGATGGCCGTGCGGCGCGTCAGAACGCTCCGATGACGGTGAGTCCGCCCTGCGTCGGGCCGAGCACGGGCAGGATGCCCACGGCCGGCGCCTCGGGGGACGCGGTCCACGGATGCCAGGCGAGCAGCGCGCCCGCGGCGCCGGCGACGGCGCCGATCGTCCAGAACAGCGGGACGAGGATCTCGTGGACCGAGGCGTCGTTGCACACGCCGAGCGCGTAGCGACCTTCGGACGAGAGATCGGCCGCGGCCGCGTCACAGGCGTTGCCGACGCGCATCGCGTCCCACGACGAGCGGTACGCCTGGTAACGCGCGTCGCCGTTGTGGCCCAGCAGTACGCCCCCGCTCGTCACGGCGCCGATGAGCGACGCGGCCGCGACGCCGACGAGCGACCAGCCCGCGATCTCGAGCGCCTCGTGGGGATTGCCCGGCGGAGGAGCGACGACCGGTTCGAAGTACGGCTGGCCGGTATCCTCGTAGCGACTTTCATCGGACACGAGTCGACGCAGCCAGTCCGGCGTGCGTTCGCCGAGCTGCCCTCGGAGAATCAGGTCGGAAATCCGCGCGTCGATCCGTGCGCGATGCGTGACGTGCCCGCGCTCGAGATCGAAGAGCGCGAGATCGACGACCATGTCGTCCGATCCGGCCCCCCTGCGAGACATGCGCCCGAAGACGATGGATGCCGCTTGGGGCATCTGCGATCGGAACGTCTCTCCGATGTCGGTCAGACAGGCACGGTCGGGCATGTCGCACCCGTGCGCAAGTCGCATCTGTGGCAACGTGGGATTCACGCCTTGATCCACGGACCAGCCTTGAAAGCCGTCCGCGACCGCGCGGAGCGTCGTACTCGTCGTGCTGGCGATCGAGTCGTCGCCATGCACGGCCTCCAGGCCGAGGACGATCACCTGCGTCCGACTCTCGTCCTCTTGCGCGAACGCATCGAAGGCGATGCCGAAGACCATGATGAAAGAAACGAGTGCCGTGCGCATCGCGCACCTCCTTCTGCACCGGACCGCCACCGTGGCGGGCCTGTGAAAAGGGGCGAACGCCGAAGCGCTCGCCAAGACAAGGAACAGATCGCGCACTAGAACGTGACGCGAAGCTCGATCGTCGCGCGCGTCGGGGAGACGGCGGGCGCGACCGAGGCCTCGGTCCCGTCGGACGCGACGAGACGCGGGATGAGGAAGGACGCGAGGCCCGAGGCGCCGAGTACCCCGACGGCCGCCCAGAGGACGTGTGTCGCGAGCTCGAGCGCGCCCGCATCGCGGCACACGCCGAGCGCGTAGCGGCCCTCGGGCGAGGGATCGCCTTCGGCCGCGCGACAGGCGTCGGGGACGACGCGCGCGTCCCAGGATGTCCGATACGCGTTGTACCGCGCGTCGTCGTTCAGGGCGAGCACGAGCCCGCCCGTGATGCCGGCCGCGATCGCCGAGGCGATCCCCGTGCCGATCAGGACCCAGGCCGCGATGTCGACGCCGGTGAAATCCGTCGGCGCCGGCCGTGGCGGCTCGACGGGAACCTCCTCGGGAGGCGCGTCGGGCTCCGGGATCTCGTCGGCGGCGACGGGCTCCGGCGGTACGGCTTGCGCGACTTCGAGCGGCCGTGGCGGCTCGAGGAGCCGGCGGATCCACTCCGCGGCTTCGCGGTTGCGCGCGGCCGGCGCCATGATACGCGCGGCCGGCGCTTCGATCCGGCTCATGATCCTTGCCTCGCGCATGTCGTACAGCACGAGGATGATGCGGTAGCCGTTCGCCTCCCCGACGCGCTCCATGAACGCGAAGAGGATGAAGCCGCCGGCCATGGACGGGTCGCGCGTGACCACCATGCGGGCCATGCACTCCTCGCTCGCACTGGTGTCGCTCGAGGCGCCGCAGGCGCGCATGAGCTCCACGAGCGGGACGTCGACCGTCGAGAGACGCCACTCGGGCATCATCCCCCCGGCGATACGCAGCGCGGCCGTGACCTCCTGGGCCGCGAACGCGTCCGTCGCGTCGGGCGTGTACACATCGGGGATGGACACTCCCCGATCCTGGGCCGCGGCGGGAACCGCGACCGTCATCGTGATGAACAGAGCGAAAACCGTCGTGCGCATGGCACACCTCCTCCGGGGCTCGAACGCGGAAATCGCGTTCAAAAGCCGGAGTCCGGGGCCATGCCACGAACGCAGAACCTAACCATATAATATCGCGTGTGTCAACGTAGGGGCGCAGTTTTAGATAAAAAAGAGCAGGCTCGAAGCGAGGAGCCTGCGGACTCGGCCCGATAAGGTTCGGGCGGACCTGCCTATCTCTCGTTCATGAGACGGATCTCTTCCTCGAGGGTGGCCTCGCGGTAGATCCGTGCGCCGTCGTAGCGGCCCGACGCCTCGTGGGTGACGAACGCGCCGACCGTGAACATCCCGAACAGCGCATCCGGCATGAGGATATGCCGCCCCTCGAGCCACGGCTCCGCGAGGTTCAGGTCGAACGACGCGTCATTGATCGGCCGGAGCACGCTGCCGTGGTCTACGGCATACCGCACCTCGTACGTGTAGAGGCCGGTGGTCACGAGGCCGGGCCGCAACGGGGCGTTCCCCGACAAGGGGATCGATGCGAGCAGGTCGTCCGGGATCTGGAAGACCCGGCCGCAGACGTTCGCGTCTTGGCCGAACGGGA
>CAYPUF010000061.1:0-4933 GCA_964413995.1 uncultured Gammaproteobacteria bacterium | reverse complement strand
GACGTGTTCAAGGGCATGCTGGTCGGTTCGATCAACGAGTCCGCAAAGGCGCTCGCACGGTCGAGTCTCGGCACCGACGCGTTCGTGAAAAAAATGAACGAAAAAGCCGCGGAGGTCGGCATGAAACACGCAACGTTCGTCGATGCGTCGGGAGAAAACTCCCAGAATACGGCGACCGCACGGGACGTCGCGCTTGCCTTGCGCGCGGCCGCAAACTATCCGGCAATCACGGAAGCGATGGGCCGGCCGTCGGTGACGCTCGACGGCACAAAAAAACCGTATCTCATCAAAACGACCAACCTGCTTTTATCTTCGGAACTGAACCGGGAACCGTACAAGATCATCGCCGCGAAAACCGGGACGCTACCGGAGGCCGGGCATTGCTATGCGCTCATGACGGAAGGGAAGGACGGGCAAAAGCTTCTCGTCGTCCTGCTTGGCGGCGAGACGCATTATTCGCGCTTCCAGGACGTGAAGGCGCTCACGTACTGGGCATTTGACGCGTACGAGTGGCCGCGTGCGAGCGCGAAGGCCGCTTTGCGATGATCCGTCTCGGGATCGATCTCCGGCACGTGCCGGAGGATGGGTCGGCCGGTGCGGGCGTCGCGCATGCGTCTCGCGAGCTTGCCGGCGCGATCCGCGCGGCCGCGCCCGCATCCGGGATCGTGCCGGTCGAGTTTCACGGACGCATGCGTTCCTGGGAGCTTGCGCGGGCGTGTCGGGCCGAACGCGTCGGCGCGCTTTTTGCCGCGTCGGGAGCGGTTCCTCCGTTTCTTCGTATTCCCGCGTTTCCGTGGGTGCACGATGTCGCGATTTTCCGCCATCCGGAATGGTTCCCGCAACCGCGATGGAAACGCCTTCTCACGACGCGGCTCTTCCTGCGCGGCATCCGAAACGCGCCGCACGTGTTCGCGGTCAGCGAGGACGCGAAACGGACCCTCGTCTCCGTCGCCGGGATCGATCCCGCGCGCGTCACGGTCACGTATCAAGGCGCGGACGTGTCGTGGGCGGATCCCGAAACGCGGTATGGCGAATACGCGTTGATCATGGGAACGATCGAACCAAGAAAGAATATTCCGTTCATCATCGAGCTGTGGGATGACGTGCGAAAGGCGCTGGCAGCCGACGTGAAACTTATCATCGCGGGACGGAAGGGCTGGGGGAACGTGGTGATTCCAAAACGGGATTGGATCATCCGCATCGATCATCCCGGAGACGAAGAGCGCGACCGCTTGTATGCCGGCGCGCGCGTCCTGCTGATGCCTTCGCGGTACGAGGGGTTCGGACGCATGGCACTCGAAGCCATGTCGCTCGGCGTTCCGGTCATCGCGTCGAACCGCGGGGCGATTCCGGAGGTGATCGGAGACGCGGGCGTCCTCCTTGACCCGACCGACAGATCCTCCTGGATCCGGGAAATCGTGCACGGGTTTGAGGGACGGTTGGACGGGAAGCGGGGGATAGCGAGAGCGTCGCGCTTTTCTTGGGAGAAAACGGCTCGTATCATCCTTGCCAAGGCCAAAGAATATTGCTAGACTTCGGTCACAATTTACGGCGGGGTAGCTCAGCTGGTTAGAGCGTGGGACTCATAAGCCCGAGGTCGCCGGTTCGATTCCGGCCCCCGCTACCATGGAAAAAAACGCGCCATCCGTGCGTTTTTTTCGACCCCGTGCTATCCTTTCTGCCAGCGAAACGACGTATGTTTCTGACCACGCATGCCGCCATCGGCGCGTTGATCGCTCAACAGGTTCCCGGACAGCATGTTCTCGCCTTCACGCTTGGTATCGTGTCGCATTTTTTGAGCGACATCATCCCGCACGGCGATACGAAACAATACAAGGATTACGTTTCCGGACGCGGCGTGAAAAAGGCGCTTGCCTACGTCATCATCGACGCGGCCATCGCGATGTATTTCATCTTGTTCCTGTTCAACGCGGACATTCCGACGAACCGGCTGACGGTCAGCCTAGGGATCGCGGGCGGGATCCTTCCGGATCTGCTCGTGGCCGTGTACGAGGTCTGGCGCGTGAAGGGCTTGCGCTGGTTCCATCGTCTGCATTTCTTCTTCCACAACATGGTCAGTGAAAAAAAGGACATGACCCTGGCATCCGGATTCGCGATGCAAGTCATGTTCCTGGCCGCCTTGCTCAACCTGATCGTATAGCTTATTCGATCTTGATCGAGGAAAGGAACGCTTCATACGCCGATAGCTCCAGGTCGGGGCTTTTTGCGATCACGAAATACCGACCGAAACCGTCGCGCTTTCTCGTGTCCGTAACGATGTGGCGCCGGTTGCGCCAGGCCGGCTGGCCAGGAAAGCCGGGGATGCCCGGCTTCTTTTCGATCTCATACCGTCGCGCGACATAGCCTTCCGTTCCGACGGTGAGATCGGCCGTTTCAAAAATCGTGACCGTTGGCAGGGTCAGGAAGCGGTTCGCGTCAAAATAACGAATGAAGATTTTGGAGCGGTCGATGGTGGAGCCTCCGCCTTCGGTTTCGTATAGGTTGAGGGATTGAATCGAGGAGATGTATTCCGCCGACATCCCGTGAGGAAGAACGAAAAAGAGGTTTTTAAATTCTGGTCCCGGAGCCCGTGTTCTTGCAAAGGCTTGTTCGTCATCCTGATCCTGGACGATCGCGTCCGGGGCGGGATGCTCCGTTTTCGTCAGAGCGATGGGGTCGGGCGGTCGGTTCATCGCGACCTGATCGCCGCATCCGGCAAGGAACGGAATGATCAACCACGGAAGGAGTTGCTTCTTCATGTCTTGCAGCATAACAAAAAGCCCGCCGAAGCGGGATTCTTGCGTGGTGCCGCGAGAGAGAATCGAACTCTCATGACCTTTCGGTCGCAGGATTTTGAGTCCTGTGCGTCTACCAATTCCGCCATCGCGGCCGGATGATAGCGACCGAAGGTTAGCGTAATCTTGACGGAAAGGCAAGATTCCTTTATCATCAGCCGCACACGTTCATAGCGGGGTAGAGCAGCCAGGCAGCTCGCTGGGCCCATAACCCAGAGGTCGCGGGTTCAAATCCCGCCCCCGCAACCAAGAAAACATCCGCCACACCGGCGGGTGTTTTGATATGAGCAAAAAAAGACCCGCTCCGGGTGGGAGCGGGCAGTCGGGCCGGTCGACTCATGCGGAATCGGTAAGCCCGGCCGTGGCCACGAACTCGTCGAAATCGACCACCCGGATCTCCGTCGTCGCGCCGTTGGCCCCCCGAGGCACGAAGACCGATCCCTTCGTTTCGGGGCGCCACGCGCGCGTCCGGCGGACCGGAGCGCTCGACGCGCGCAGGTCGAACGGCGCCGGACGCGCGTCTCGACGGACCGCGTCCGCGACGAGTTCCCGGCGCAACGGGCTGAGGCGTGCGGGATCGAAGACGTGGCAGACCACGGATTCCGACCGATCGTCGTCTTGGCCGAAAGCCGCATACGACGTCGGGAGTTCGTCCGTGAGAATGTTGACGCGCGTCGTCTCGCTCCCCCCGGGAAGCCGAACGACCGTTCCGGGCTCGGTCGTGCGCCAGCCGAGCGCGTGGAGATGCGGTGCCCACCTGCTTGAGAGCGGTTGCTCGAGGCAGAGATGCACCGACTCGTGGAAGATCGAGCCGATGAGCTCGTCGCACTGAACCAAGCCACGATAGCGGCCGGGAGCGAACGAGGCCGGGAAGAGCCGGAACGAGCGTGATGCGACGGACTCCAGCCCTCGGTAGCGCTCACCGTTTTTGGTGTTCGTGAGGTCGTCCGGCATCAGCAGGACCGCCTCGACGTTCCAGCGTCCCGGGTCTCGCAGGCACGCGTAGAATGCTGCCAGCCCCTCGACGACCTCGGACATCCGAGTGGAGGCGGGTGCGCAGCCGAAATCGAGGATCTCGCAGACGGCCGTCGGGAGCTCCAGGAGGTATCGGGCTCGGAGCGGCGGTAGGTCGGCCGCACCGTGCCAGAGCGTCCCTAGCAAGGGCTTGATGAGCCGCTCCTGCGCCCGGTCCGCGACCTCCAGGGAATCGGGATCGGACGAGAGGGTCAGATCGGCGACTTCCGCGCCGACCGCGAGGCGGATATCGATGATCGAAGAACCGATTTGTACTGCGTACATGTTCGTACCTCGGTGGAAGGTGCGCTCCGCGACACGGCGGAACCGAAGACCCTACCTGACCGAAGGAATTTGTCAAGCGGCCGCGAATACGGCACGTGCCCGGGTCCTGTGTTTTTTTGTTATACTAGCAACAAGTCCAACACCAAAATGGAAACGTTCATTGAGTTAAGCATCGTTTTTGCGGCGGCAACCGGCGTCGCGTGGATCATGCAGCGGCTGAAACTTCCGCTGCTGCTCGGCCATATCCTGACGGGCATGCTCGTCGGTCCGCTCGTGTTCGGCTGGCTTGCGCATCCGGATGCGATCGCGGAGTTTTCGAAACTCGGGATCACCGCGCTGCTCTTCATCGTGGGATTGAGCCTCAATCCGATCGCGCTCAAGGATGTCGGCCGCGTATCGATCGCGTCGGGTCTCGGACAAATCGTTTTCACGTGCACGATCGGTTTCCTGATCGCGCTCGGATTCGGCTACCACTGGGTTCCGGCGCTGTATATCGCGATCGCGCTGACATTCAGCAGTACCATCATCGTCCTGAAAATCCTCCAGGAGAAGCGCGACCTCGGTAAATTGTACGGCCGGATCGCGATCGGGCTCCTGCTCGTGCAAGACCTGGCCGCGACGGTCATCCTCCTGCTCGTCTCCACGTCCGCGGCGGGAGGAAGCCTGCTTGCCCTGGCCGAGGCGGCGATCAAGTTGACCGCGGTCGTGGCGGCGCTGTGGTTTTCCGCACGCTTTGTCCTGCCGCGCCTGACGCCCGTCTTCGCGAAGTCCCAGGAGTTCCTGCTTCTGTTTTCCGTCGCGTGGGGCATGGGCGTCGCCACCGTGTTCCATCTGCTCGG
>CAYPUF010000060.1:0-4955 GCA_964413995.1 uncultured Gammaproteobacteria bacterium | reverse complement strand
GACGAATTTTTCGAATCCAGCATCGGTTTTGATTTGTGCAAGCCGCCGAATCCGCAAAACCTCCTCAACATCCAGCTTTCGCTCGGGAACTTCCTCCCGCAAGGCGGCCAAGGTGCGTTCACGCGTCCGAGGCCGTCATGCGATTTCCAGCAAATCGTCACCAATTACGACCAGTTTTTCACGACGCTGACCTCGCGAGACCTGCTACAAAACATCAACGCATCCTTTAATACGAATGCAAGCGACATCGGCGCGAGCCTGCAAATCTTCGGCCGCACCGCCGCCAAGGTCTCGTATGATTACACCAAAGCCGTACAGAATCGCGCCGAGGAGGGGCCGTTCAAGAGCGTGACTGATGTCGTATCGGGCAACGTGAAGACGCCGGCCGCGCTCGTAGCCGCCCAGACGCGGGAACAGCTCGTCGAAGGGCCGAACCGCGACGAAGGCCAGCGCCGCAACGCGATCCTGTCCTCGGCGGCCGACCAGGGTATCGTGCAGCTTGCCGTATACACGGCTTCCATGTTCATCAATACGCTTGGCTCCAAGCTCTTGGGACGTATTTTGGACAAGGGCCTGATCAATGCGTTCGATTTCAGCGACCTGGACCAGCAGACCAGCATCGCGACGACCGATCCCGACGCCATTCCGTCGAGAAGCCGCGAAGACGCGCGCCGCGCAAACCTCTCCTTGCGGGACGTGAATCTCATCCGGACGAGCAACGTCGAAATCCTGTCGGAGCTCATCGCGTGTCCGGACGTGCGCGGTACCTGGAACTGCGCGATGGACCAGCAGCTCGCGCAGGCGATCCGCGGAAACGCGTGCGACAACGGCACCTGTACGATCGGCAAAGCGATCCAGCAAGGACTCATGAAGCGCGACTGGCGCCTGTACCCCGATTCCATGGTGCGTCAGAATCAGGACCGTAATTGCTACCAGCAGGGGTATTGCGCGGGCAACGTGCGCAAGCTGCGCCTCATGCGCATCCTCCCCGTCGGATTCGAATTCGCGGCCAACTCCGACGCGAACATCGCGCGCTGCGCGAGCGCCGAGGGATGTATCACGCTCGGAGAAGTGGTCGATAACTTCAGCAACTGCGATGAGAACGGGGAGCGGGATGCGGATCATCCGTGGTGCAAGCTGATCGATCCGGGATGGGTGCTGACGTCCTTCGAACAGCAATGCCGTCTCACCGGCTTCGGAGACCAGCTCGTTTCGACGCGCTTCAGCCAGCGCGCGGAGGAATGCCGGGACATCCAGACCTGCCTGAAGCGCAACGACAAGGGAGAGTGTATCGGAGGATACGGATATTGCGTCGCGGAAAAAACAACGTATCGCTTCAAGGGAGACGAGTGCTCGCAACAAGCCGCGAGTTGCCGCAACTTCACGACGAGGGCCGGCACGCAGGTTTCGTATTTGCGCAACACGCTCGATTACGGCCAGTGCTCGGCCGACAATGTCGGGTGCTTCGCCTATGCCACGTTACGCCGTCCGGACCAGTCCTGGGTGTTCACGCCGACCACGACCATGTACTTCGATCGGACGCTCGAACCGTGTTCGCCGAACGACGAGGGTTGCACGCGCCTGCTTGCGGCCGAAGTCGGCGGATCGTCCCTGAACGTGCTGGCCAACGCGTCCTTTGAACGCGCGAGCGGGGCACCGCTGCAGCTCGAGGGGTGGTCGCGCGTCCCGGCCGGCGCCTATACCCCCACGCCGCTGCCGCCGGGTGACTTCGCCGCCAACGGGACGCAGGCGCTTGCGTTGTCGACCGGGACGGAATACTTCCAACGCGTGCCGGCCGTCTCGGGCCGCGTGATGACGCTGTCCGTGTATGCGCGATCCACGGGATCCGGTTCGCCGGGTTTCCGCGCGGCGGTCGCACAATTCCGCAACGACACCTTTGCCGCGGCCGCGCGCATTTCCGGGGCGTATGCCGGCGCGACTGCGCTCTTCAAGAGCCCGTCATGCGAGGCGGCCGTTTCCGATCCGGCCGTGGGTTCCGACACGTACGGCACAGACTGGCGCCGCTTCGAATGTTCCTTCGTGACCACGGACGAGACGCGGTTCATCGAAGTCCGGCTGACCGGCGCGGATAGCTTCGTGGACGCGGTCCAGCTCGAGGACGGGCAGTTCGCGACGCGGTTCATCGAAGGAGCGAATACGGCGTTGCCGGTCGTGTACATGAAGACCGCGCCGGACGAATACCAGTGCACGGGCGCGGCGACCGACCCGGAGGTATGCAACGCATTCGCCAAGGTCTGCCGCCAGGTGGACGCGGGCTGCCAGGGATACAGCGACGGCACGGCCGCGCCGGAGGTCCCCGCCATCCTGTCCGCGAACGACCTGTGTCCGGCCGAATGCGTGGGATACGCCGAATACCGGAAACAGGCCTCGGCGTTCGACCTCGTGATTGACGACGACGCGCGGTTCAGCGATCCGGCCGACGACGGCAGGGCGTATCTCATTCCGTCCACGGCCACGCAATGCACGCAGCAGGAGGTCGGTTGCGAGGTATTCACGAATCTCGAAGCGGCCGCGGCCGGAGGCGAGGAGACGTCCGCGTTCAGCTACCTGCGCCTGTGCGAGAAGCCTGACCCGACCTTCACGCAAACCTATTTCACGTGGGAGGGCTCGGAATCGACGGGTTACCAGCTGCGCACCTGGAGCCTGATGAGCGAAGCCGGCGCGGGCTCCGGTCCGCGCATCGTCGCGCGTCGCGGGCCGGACGGGGAGTTCAAGGATCCGGCGACGTGCACCGAAGCGTTGTGGCGGACGGGTCTCGATCCGGACTGCCGCCAGTTCTACGACCGCGACGGCCGCGTCTTCTACGTATTCTTCTCGCAAACGGTCGTCTCGAGCGAGGCATGCGTTCCGTATCGCCTGGCGGGCCGTGTTAGCGCGGACGACTGTACGAAAACCGGCGGAAATTTCGACGCCGCGACCGGGGAATGCTCGTACAACGGTTTGGCGGCGGAAAGCCGCAGCTGCAACGTCCAGTTTGCCGGCTGCCGCGCGTATGCCGGGGCGGGATCCGGAAACGTCTTCCTGTCGGTGAACGAGAATTTCCGCGGCGGTCTTGGCGTCTTCACGGGCGGCACGCCGTCGCCCGAATCGCTCCTCGTCGGCGACCAGTCGCTGCGTCTCGACGGTCCGGGTTCCCGCACCAGCGTCAGCTTCGGGACGGCGGCCGGTGATCTGTACCGCGTCTCGTTCTGGGCCAAGGGCGCGGGACCGGGCATGACGCTGCAGCTCGAGCTGCGCGACGCCGCTGATCCGGGCTCGGCGCCGGTCACGGTCGGTACGGCTTCGCTTTCCGGCGACTGGCAGCGCTACAGCTTCGGCCTGTTCGGCGGCTACGCGGGCGCGAGCACGTCGACGCTGTCGTGGACGCTGGCCGGCGCCGGCGCGCCGATCGCCTTCGTCGACGAGGTCCGCGTCGAGCGCGTCCGCGACACCGTCTACGCGGTGCGCGACAGCTGGACGACGCCGGCCGTCTGCGACCAGACATTCTCCGGCATCCCCGAACCGCAAGCCATGCTCGGATGCCGCCAGTACACGGACCGGTTCCGGAATCAAGTGAACGCGGCCCGCTTCACGCGCTTGTGCCGCCAGGAGGCCATCGGCTGCCGCGCCTTCGTGGACACGCGTAATTCCGAAGCGCCGGGATCGGAGACCTTCGTCTCCGCGGACACGTCTCCGGTCGCGCGCCGCACGTTCGTGGCCGGCGAAACCCCGACGGCGGCGGACTTCTTCCCCTCATCCACGACCACACGCCCCGCGGATCGAATGCGGTACCTCATCTACGACCAGTCCAAGCTGTGCCAGTCGGAAAACATGTCCTGCCGCGCCTTCGGCAAGCCGAGATACTCCCAAGACAAGAGCGAGGTGACGGCGTTCGACACATTCTATTTCAAAGACGACATCACCAGGTACGACCAGGCGTTGTGCCGCCCGTCCGAGCAGTTCTGCGAAGAGTACACCTATCTCGGGGCGCAAGATTATTTTAAGGATCCCGTTGACCAGGTCTGCGAATACAAGGAAGGCGTGCGATTAAGCGCCGATTTCCTGGACGGCTCGTATGATCCGCCGGAATTCGAATTCCTGGCTGACGGACTGTATTCCGGCTGGTTCCGCAAGGGCGTGAACACGCCGTGCTATCCCGCCAACTTGCAGGGCGGAAATTTCTTCGGCCTGCCGCGGCGCGGGGACGAGCCGTATCGCGGCTGGGTGGGGTTGTGTAACGCGGCGGACGGGGAGTGCACCGAGTTCCGCGATCCGAATGACACGACCGACCCGCAATTCCGCACCGGCAAGCCGTATTTCTTCGTCGACAACAGCAAGCTCGACAAGACGACCTGCGGCGGCAACGTGGACCAGTCGGCGGGATGTATCCTCCTGCGCAACCAAAGCAACCCGATCCTGCCATACAGCGCCAAGGCGACGGATCTCGCGTACCGTGCCAACAACTTCCAGCCGGTCCAGCCGATCGACTGCCTGGCCGATCCGGGCAATCCGTTCTGCGGCGGCCGTTGCACGGGGACGCGCACGACGCGGAGGGTCGGCAGCACGACCGTCGAACCGTTCGAGGGGATCGCGTGTACCTTGGATACGGATTGCATCGACAATCCGGATTACGCCACGACGACGACGCCGCTTGGCACCGTAAGCTACGGCGTGCGCTGCGTGCGCCCGGAGAACGACTCGAACACCCTCATCAAGGTCAACACCGACCGCGACTGCGCCCAATGGCTGGGCTGTGAAAGTGCGGAAACCGTGTTTGACCCCGCCACCAATCAGTATAAGGACGTGTGCACCAACCTTGCCTTGTGCGACAAGTCCACGGACACGCCCGGCGAGATCTTCTGCGCGAACTACGTCGACCGCGGCGATGCGGGCGCCGAACGAATCTTCTCGGAAGGACGGTTCTTCGATGTCGGTACCTATGCCTCCCGCAAGAT
>CAYPUF010000059.1:0-5012 GCA_964413995.1 uncultured Gammaproteobacteria bacterium | reverse complement strand
TTTTCCTATGCCGTGGAACGCGCCGCGCTGAATGCGAAGGAAGACATCGTGGTGGTGGACGGCATCCGGCGGCTGCAGGACATCGTCGCGCTTGAACCACTCCCCCAGTTCAAACTCGTCGCCATCGACGTGTCGCCGGAGCTGCGGTTCGAGCGCATGAAAAAACGCGGCGAAAAGGCCTCCGAGGCGACGATGACCTGGGAACAATTCCAGGGCGAGGAACACGCACCGACAGAGGTCACAATTCCGGAAGTGATGGCACGCGCCTGGAGGACGATCAAAAACGAGGGAACAAAGGAAGCATTCGAGGCGGAGGTGGCACGGATGATGGAAGAACTCGCGCCCCGTCGTTCGACGGGGTAATCCTTGACGTCCGGGTTTTTCTTTTCGCGACCGTTTGAGACGATCGGGGATATGTTGGCCTACCATGAAATCCTCGAATACGTCTTGAACAAGGGCGAGCGCAAGCAAAACCGGACGGGCGTCGACGCCATCACGGTCGCCGGGTGCATGTTCGAGCATGACATGGCGAAAGGGTTTCCGATGGTCACGACGAAAAAAGTCCCGTTCCGGCTGATAGCCACCGAGCTTGAATGGTTCATCAAAGGCCTGACCGATAAGGCATGGCTCCAGGAGCGCGACAACCACATCTGGGACGAGTGGGCGCATCCGAAGAAGGCGCCGTACGGCCATGACGAGGATTCCAAACGCCGCATGCGCGAGGAACGCGACCTCGGCCCGGTATACGGATTCCAGTGGCGCCGGTTCGATGCACCGTATCGCGGACATGAGGCCGAATATCATCCGGACGAAGGCGTTGACCAGCTCCAAAAGGTCGTTGATACGCTGAAAACGAATCCCAACGACCGACGCATGATCGTCATGGCGTGGAATCCCAAGGCGCTTCCTGACCAGGGCTTACCGCCGTGCCATTACGGATTTCAAGTCACGGTGATCAACGGAAAACTGAACTTGCTTTGGAACCAGCGATCCGTAGATACGGTGCTTGGTTTGCCGTTCAACATCGCGAGTTACGCGCTCCTGCTCCATCTCCTCGCGAAAGAGTCCGGATTGCGGGAAGGCAAGCTGGTCGGATTTCTGGCGGACACGCATATCTACGTCAATCACCTCGACGGCGTGCGCGAACAGCTCTCGCGCGACCCGAACCTCCACCCCCTGCCAAAGGTCGTCACGGATCCGTGGACGTCCATCTTCGGTTGGGAGGCCGGACACACGCGCTTGCAAGGATACGTTTCTTACCCCAAGATCGCATTCGAGGTCGCCGTATAGGCCTCGAGGAGGAACCATGGCCCTTTCCATTATCGCCGCCGTAGCGAACAACGGCGTGATCGGCAAAGAGGGCGGGCTCCCTTGGTACCTGCCCGAGGATTTAAAACGGTTCAAGCGACTCACGACCGGCCACGTCGTGGTGATGGGCCGCAAGACCTGGGAGTCGCTCCCCGAACACGTCCGGCCGCTTCCCAAGCGGACCAACGTCGTCGTGACGCGCCAGGCCGGTTACCGCGTGCCGCCCGGCGTGTACCTGTTCCCGTCGCTCGACGAGGCGCTGCACGCATTCGCCGGCCGCGACGTCTTCGTGATCGGCGGCGGAGAAATCTACGCGCAGGCCCTGCCGCGCATGGACGTGCTCCACATCACCCATGTCGACGAAGACATCGACGGAGACGTCTTCTTTCCCCCGATCGACCCTGGCGTATGGGTCGAGAAAGAGAGGATTCCCCATGAGGGCTATGCATTTACCCGCTATGAACATCGATAGCGGCAAGCTCGTCGTCATCGACGCGATCGACGGCGCGGGCAAGGACACCGTCGCCGAACGACTGCGCGCGTACGTCCGGAAGACGGGGCGCAACCTCGTCGATCTCGACGAAGTCGCGCGCGGCGGCAACGCGTTCTACTTCGAGCGCGGCGACGATCCGCGGCTCGACGGCGTGGACGCGATCTACGTCTCGCAGCCGACGTACGTCGGCATCGGCCGGGTCATCCGCGGCGAGATCATGAAGCGCGACGCCTACGACGTCCGCGCCACGGCGCAAGCGTACGCGCTCGACCGACAAGTTCTGTACGAGCGGACGATCCTGCCATTCCTACGCGCGAGGCCCGGGCGTATCGTGTTGCAAGGACGCGGGCTCATGTCCACGCTCGCGTACCAGACCGTGCAGGGACTCACCATTCCGGAACTCCTCGAATTGCCGGGAAACCGGCTCGAACTCTCGCGCCGTCCCGACCTCGCGATCATCCTCGAGGTTTCGACCGAGACTGCGGCCAAAAGACTCGCGGGACGCACGAGTAAAGTCGACGATGACAAGTTTTCCGAGGAGGCGTTCCAGAAACGCGTCTCGCAACGCTACCGCGACGACGATCTCAAGCGCGTTTTCACCGAACTCGGCACGCGCATCGAATTCGTCGATGCCGAGCGCTCGCCGGATGAGGTGACCGCCGCATGTATCGCGCGCCTGAAATACCTCATCGAGACCTGAACGGTCTCGTTTTTGCGCCGAAGGCTGACTTTTTTTAAAAATATTGCTACTCTTTCCGAGAATATGGCCTCTCTCATCTCCATCGGCGATCTCATCACCAACGGTCTCAAGGATATTCAAAACACCTGGAAACCGACGTTGAAATACACCGTCTGGTTCTTTCTCGCCCCCCTGTTGTTCGTCCTGTTCTCCTGGGTGGCGCTTCTCCTCTCCGGCCTGGGCGGCGGTCAACCGGGCATGGGCTTGTTCGGCCTGCTCATCCTCGGCTATATCGCGCTGATTCTCGGGCTCGTCTGGGCATCCATCGCGCTCATGCGCTCTGTCATCGGACATGCGCAAGGGCATGACATGACCAAGCGGCCGTCGGAAAAACCCGCGCTTTCGTATCTTCCCGGCCTGTTGTGGGTCACCATCCTCGCCACGTTGCCCGTGATCGCCGCATGGATCATCGCCTACCTTCCCCTGTTCCTCGCGCAGGATTCAAACGCCGCCGGCATCCTGCTCGCCGTCCTGTTCCTCGCGGCCTTCGCCTTCACGATCTGGATCGGCGTCGCCTTCTCGCAGTCCTACCTGCTCGTGCTCACCGACGAGGCGCGAGGCATCGAGGCCCTGAAGCGTTCATACGCGATGGTGCTCGGCCGCTGGTGGAAAACCCTGTGGCGCATCTTTCTTCCCAATCTCGTCTTCCAGCTGATCTTGTGGACGATTCTTTCCCTCTTCTACCTGGCCATCTTCATGATCGGATTCGCCCTGTTCGGCGGATGGCTCGCGAGTCTCGGCGTGGGACAGGAGGCGGGCGCGGAGGCAGCCCGCGCGGCCAACGTGGGATTCGGGCTGCTCGGCATCCTGTTCGGCATTCTCATCCTGGTGGCAGGCATGCTGCTGTTTGCCGCGCAAATCGTCGCGCAGGCGATTTACCAGGCCAGCGTCGCGGTCCGGCTCTTCTTCTCACTCAAGAAGTCGCGTAACCCGTAGCACACGGCACGCAACAAAGGGGGGCCGCAAGACCCTCTTTTTTTGTTACGTGTTACGCGCGACGTGATATACTCTCCCCGTATGTCGCAGTCCCTCATGCCCGTCGGCGTCCTGATCTCGTCCGGTTGGGAACAGTTCAAGCGTGATTGGAAAGCGAACCTCGAATTGTCCGTACGTTTCGTACTCGCCGCCGCGATCGTGTTCGCGGCCGCGCTCATCGGGCGTTCGCTGCCGCCCGCGGGAAGCCTCGCCTTCAATCTGCTGGCCGTCGGCACCGCGGCCGCCATCAACCTCCACACGATTCTGACACTTCTTGAGCTGTCGTTGCGTCGCGACCGATCCGGCGCGGGCGAGGCCAAAGCGAGCGTCGAGGTCGGCCGGACGCATTTTTTTCCGTTTCTCTGGGTGCTCGTGCTGCAATCGCTCGCCGTGTTCGGCGGCATGATCGCCTTCTTCCTGCCCGGCGTCTGGCTTTCGGTGCTGCTCGGCTATTCGCTCCCAAGCCTCGTCGAGGACGGCACGCGCGGTCTCGATGCGCTCAAGGCATCGGCGGATCTCGTGAAGGGGCGGTGGTGGGCCACGTTCGGCCGGAACCTGGTCGTCGGGATCATCGTCGGGTTGCTCATGTCGCTGACGACGCTGCTCATCCTGGTCGTCGTCGGTCTCTTCATCGGCATGGATCAGGTCTTCGGGCTTGCGGAATATGTGAATGATACGGCTGTGCCGGCAAACCCTGTCGTCGACGGTGTTCTCGCGGTCTTGAACGGGATCGTCCAGGCGATCTTCGTACCGCTCGCCGTCATCTATCAGGTCAAGATTTTTCACGGACTCAAAAAGAGTCGGTAGTCTGTAGTCAGTAGATAGTAGCATGGCCGGAAGCCATAAACAGCTCATCGTTTGGCAAAGAGCCATGGATTTGGTTGTCGAAATGTATAGATTGACCGATAGCTTTCCAAAAAGAAGAACTCTATGGACTGACATCGCAAATGCGAAGATCATCCGTTTCGATTCCCTCTAATCTCTCGGAAGGTCGCAGGCGGGTCTCGGATACCGAATTCAGACACTTTTGCCGAATTGCGTTTGGTTCGGGATCTGAATTGGAAACCCAAATTGAGATTACGGAACGTCTCGGATTTGGTGACGCGTCTCAACGAGAGCGTTGCAAAACGCTGCTAGATGAAGTAATGAGAATGCTGAATAAGCTCTCCGCATGAGTTTTTCTCTCAAGCTACCGACTACAGACTACCGCCTACCGACTATGAAGCTCATCCCCATCATCGGCCTGGAAGTCCACGTCCGCCTGAAAACGAAGACGAAGATGTTTTCGGATTGTCCGGCCGTGGATGATGCCGCGCCGCCGAACACGGCGATCTGCCCCGTCTCGACGGGCCAGCCGGGCGCGCTTCCTTCGATCAACGCGGAAGCCGTGCGCCTCGGCGTGCGTGCGGGACTTGCCCTCGGCTGTCGTATTCCCGACGAAGCACATTTTGACCGCAAGAACTATTTCTATCCCGACTTGCCGAAGGGCTACCAAAT
>CAYPUF010000058.1:0-5508 GCA_964413995.1 uncultured Gammaproteobacteria bacterium | reverse complement strand
CGCGCAGGCTGAGAATCTGTCCGAATTTTACGAAGGTCGGGCCGAGCTTTTCCAGGCCGAGCCGCAGCCGGACGGGGAGCGCTTTCCATTCTTGTGCGAGCAGATCTTCGATCGTCACGGATTCGTCCTTGGGGAGACGAAAACGCCCCATGAGGCGCACATGCAACGGCAAGTGTTTTTGTAGCTGGAGTTGGCGGATGAGGAGCCCGAATCCTACATCGTAAAAGACCGTGAGGATTTCACGGACGCGTCTCACGTTAATGCGTCGAAGGGTCGGCGTTTGGCGACGAGCCATGGCGTAAGTTTAGCACAGAAAAGATCTCTTTATGTTGACGATCGTCCAAAAGAGTGGCATGTTCTATCCAAGAACATGAACGGAAACAAGTTCGCAGCCATGCTTATCTTTGCCGCCATCCTCTTGGCGACCGTGGTTCAGATTTGTAAGCCGATGCAGATGTACTGTGGTCCCTCTTGCGCGGGGTTCGGTGCCGCCATCTCGGAGGTCGCCATGGGCGACTCCGTGGATATGGGGATGGGAGCCGAATGCTCCGAACGAGTCTCGTCCTGTGCGACTTCGGTCGATGCGTCCGGCCACATGGCTGCGTTTTCCGACACGTTTCCGTCATTATTTTCGGTCATGTTTTCGTTTGCGCCGCTCTTGGTCGCCGTCGTTCTTCTTTCCATATTATTTTTCGTTGGCAGCGGCGAAACGCAGCGTAGAGCGCGTATTTCAAGTTACGTGAGACGAATCACCAATGTCGTAGGGATTGACACGCTTCGCTTTGCGTTGAGTCAAGGTATTCTCCATCCGAAAATTTACGCCTAACGGAAGCAAGGAGTTCGTGAGTTGAATCACGCGGACTTCTTTTCTCGTTCGGTCTTTTTATTCGCTCTCATTATGGATCAACACACATTGTCACATCGTTACACCTTCCATATCGACGCGTTGAACAACACATCGCGCGCCGATCAACTCAAAGACATTCTGCGCCGTTGTCTCGCGACCGTCACCGGAGGCCAGAAAGTTGAAACCGACCATGAGCGTCGACGACTGACGCTCTCAAGCTCCGTCCCGCTCGACATCCCCGCCATCAAAGCGCATCTCGTTCCGTACGGCTTCCATCTTCGCGTCGTTGAAGATCGGGGGCCGGCGGCAACGAGCGCCATGGATGTCTGCATCGAGGGAATGACTTGCCGAAGTTGCGAGCTGACGATCGAGCGGGCATGGAAGAGGCTCGACGAAATCAACGCCGTGGAAGTCGATGCGTCCCGAGGAACGGCTCGTCTGCATGTCTCCGGACCGCACCCGTCGATCCAAACGCTTCAGGCGTCGCTCGCCGACAAATATCACGTTCGCAAAGGCGGGGAAGCCGTGACGACGGACGCCTCCCGTCCATCCGCCCTGCAGCTCGCGGGTCTCTTTGGACTCGTCCTGCTGCTCGGCGCCCTCATGTCGAAGCTCGGTCTCTTGAAACCCGACTTTGCCGTCGGCGCCGGGATGAGTTACGGCGCGATCTTTCTCGTGGGGCTCGTGGCGGCAAGCTCCTCGTGCATTGCCGTGACGGGCGGACTCTTGCTTTCCGCCGCGGCGAAATTCAACCAACGTTACGGATCCGCCGTCACCGGAATCTCGCGCATGCGGCCCGTCCTGCTGTTCGTCGGCGGGCGTATCGCGAGCTATGCGCTCTTTGGCGGCATCCTTGGCGCCGTGGGGCAGGCATTGTCCCCGTCGCCGCTCGTCACGGCTCTGATCACCATCGCGGCCGCGGTCTACATGCTGACGATGGGGCTCGACATGCTGCACATCGCCCCCTCGTGGTTGAAGCGCTTCATGCCACGCATGCCGAAGTCGCTCGCGCATCGCGTCATGGACGCCGAGGGGAACGCGCACCCGTTTGCGCCCCTCGGACTCGGCGCCGCGACCGTGTTCCTCCCGTGCGGCTTCACCCAGGCGTTCCAGCTCTACGCACTCACGACCGGCAGCTTCTGGGCCGGCGCGGCGACGCTCCTCGTCTTCGCGCTTGGGACGGCGCCTTCGCTTCTGGCGCTTGGGTGGGCGTCGAGCTCGCTCAAAGGAAAGGCGGGACAACTCTTCTTCAAATTCTCCGGCGCGCTCGTGGTCGTGCTCGGCCTGTGGAACATCCAAAACGGGCTGACGCTCGCAGGGTATCCGTTGTCGTTTCCCGAACTCTCGTTCGCGCCGCGCGCGGAAGCCTCTTCCGCCGCGCAGGCGACCGTGACGGACGCGAAAGGCGTCCAGGTCATGAAGATGCGCGTCCTGTACGAGTATGAGCCGAACCGCTTCACCATCAAGGCGGGAGTACCGACGCGATGGGAAATCGATGGCTCGCAAGGCGCCGGCTGCGCCATGGCCCTCGTCTCGCGTCAACTCGGCATCCAAAAGCTCCTCTCGAGAGGGCCGAACGTGATCGAGTTTACCGCCCCCACACAACCGGGGACATACCAGTTCAGCTGCTCGATGGGCATGTACCGCGGCCAAATCGTCGTGGTGCCGTAAAACATCACTCACCTTCATCATTCATCACACATCAGTATGATCACTCTATTCAACATCACCGGTATGCACTGCGCTTCATGCAAAGCGTTGATTGAAGACGTCATTCTGGAACTTCCGGGCGTCCTGTCGGGCGTCGTAGACGTCGCGACGAATACGGCCAGAATCGAACACGACGCGTCCGTCGATCAGGACACGATTCGGCGCGCCATCGAGCGTCTTGGAACTTATACGGTTTCCGTCGCCTAACTCGGTATGATGAAAACAACATTCACGATCCTCGGCATGACATGCAACGCCTGCGCGGAACGCAATGCGCGCGCGTTGAATGACTGCCCCGGCGTTCTGTTCGCATCGGTGGATTTCCCGAGTCGGACGGCGAACGTGGAATTCGACGAATTCCGGATCACCGAAGACCGCTTCAAAGCGCTGGTCGAAGACCTGGGATTCCGCGCCGTCAAAACGTCGGCGCCAGAGGCGAACGCATCGACCGTGCCGGACGCGAACATCACCGTGCGACGGGAGACGCTCGCCGAAGGCACGTTGCGCGCCTGGCCCCAAGGCGCGACGGAGTTCTCGGGCAAAGTAACGGTGACGACGGCATGCGACGTCGATCCGAGCGGCTTGAAGGAGGGGACGGACATCCTCTCGGCGATCCACGCCTTGTTCCAAATCGGCCCCGGCTTGGAACGCGTCGAGCGATTCGCGACCGCCAGCGCGCCGAGCGCGAGTACGCAACCCGCCACGGAGAACGTTTCCGACGTCCTTCCGGAAGAAGCGCGCAAAGACGATCCCGCCTCGTCGCAAGAGACGCGTACGAGCTTTCACCTCTACGGCATGCACTGCGCGAGCTGCGCCGGGCTGATCGAACGCAAGGTAAAAAAACTCCCCGGCGTACGAGAGGCGCAAGTGAACTACGGCGCCGAAAAACTGCGCGTCGTCTTTGACGGCGGATCGATCAACGAAGAACGGATCAAAACCGCCGTCAAAGAGGCGGGATACCGGGCGGATCTCGCGGAGCAAAAAGATCCGGAATTCGAGCGCAAAAAGCGCGAGGCGGAAATCGCCTCCTACCGCAAAAAGTTCCTAATCGGGCTCGCATTCTCCGTGCCGTTGATCTACTTCATGTTCCTCGACTTCATCCCGTTCCTGCCGCTTCGGGAACGAGTCCTGCCGCTCATGGGGTTTGTCTCGCTGCTGCTCGCTTTGCCCGTTCAGTTTGTCTTGGGCGCGGGCTTCTATAAAGGGGCGTGGTCCAGCCTGAAGATGAAGACCTTCAACATGGACAGCTTGATTGCGATCGGCACCAGCACGGCGATCTTCTACAGCCTGTTCGAGTTCATCCGCTATGTGGCGGTCAACGGGTCAATTTGGGCGCCTATGGGAGCAAAGATTCCCGACCTGTATTTCGAGGTGAGCGTCTTTCTCATCACCTTCGTCCTCATGGGGAAATGGCTCGAAGCGCGGGCCAAGGGTAAAACGAGCGACGCGATCAAGAAGTTGATGGGACTGCAAGCGAAAACCGCGCGCGTGAAACGGGGTGAGGCGCTGGTCGACATTCCGGTCGATCAGGTCCTGCATGGGGATACGGTGATCGTGCGTCCCGGGGAAAAGATTCCGGTAGACGGCATCCTCCTCACGGGAAGCTCCTCCGTCGATGAATCCATGTTGACGGGTGAAAGCATTCCCGTGGAAAAGAAAGAAGGGGATACGGTCATCGGTTCGACCATGAACAAGAACGGGAGCTTCGAGTTCCGGGCGACAAAAGTCGGATCGGAAACGGCTCTTGCGCAAATCATTCGTCTGATCGAGGACGCGCAAGGCTCGAAAGCGCCGATCCAGGCGCACGCGGATCGTATTTCCGCCTGGTTCGTCCCGGCGGTGATCGGATTGGCGCTCCTCGCGTTCGTCGTCTGGTACTTCTTGCTCGGCGCTTCGCTTTCGTTCGCGCTCCTCGCGTTCGTCTCCGTCATCGTCATCGCGTGCCCTTGCGCCTTGGGTCTCGGGACGCCGACCGCCGTCATGGTCGGAACGGGGAAGGGTGCGGAACACGGGATTCTCATCAAGGGAGGCGAACCGCTCGAAGCGGCCTCGCGTATCGATGCCGTCGTCTTTGATAAGACGGGGACGCTGACGAAAGGGAAACCCGAAGTCACGGATATCGTCTCCCTGTCCGACATGGACGAAGAGGACCTGCTTGCCATCTCCGGCAGTCTTGAGAAAACCTCCGAACATCCTCTGGCGGAAAGTATCTACGAGTACGCAAAAGAGGAAGGCGTGCCGATGGAAGACGCGAAAGACTTCCGCGCGATCCCGGGTCACGGCGTGGCGGGACGGATCGGCGAAACGGAGTACTTCCTTGGAAACCGGAAGCTCATGTCCCAGCTCAACCACGATCCGGCAAAAGCGGAACGAAAACTCCAACGTCTGGAAGAGGCGGGAAAGACGGCGATGTTGCTCGCCACGAAGGAGCGTCTGCTCGGCATCATCGCGGCGGCGGATGTCCTCAAGGACACGTCGGCCGAAGCGGTGAAGCGGTTAGAGAAGATGAAGATCGGGGTGTATATGATCACGGGCGACAACCAACGGACCGCGCAGGCGATCGCGAAGCAAGTCGGCATCACGAACGTATTGGCCGAAGTGTTGCCGGAGGACAAGGCGAACGAGGTCAAAAAACTTCAGGAACAAGGTCTGCGCGTGGCGATGGTGGGAGACGGGATCAACGACAGCCCCGCCCTCGCTCAAGCCGACGTCGGGATCGCGATGGGGAACGGAACCGACGTTGCCTTGGAAACCGGCGGGATCGTCATCATCAAGAACGACCTGCGTGACGTGATCCATGCCATCAAATTAAGCAAAAAGACCATGGGGAAGATCAGGCAAAACTTGTTCTTCGCCCTGTTCTATAACGTCGCGGGTATTCCGATCGCCGCTCGCGCCTTCATCGGATTGGGTATCGTGCTGCGCCCCGAGCTCGCCGGACTGGCGATGGC
>CAYPUF010000057.1:0-5516 GCA_964413995.1 uncultured Gammaproteobacteria bacterium | reverse complement strand
GATGACTCAAGGCGTCCTCGATGGCGGATTTCGTAATTTCGTGAAACACCATGCGTTTTACCGGCACTTTGGGCTTCAAGACCTGCAGCAAGTGCCAGCTGATGCTTTCCCCTTCGCGATCCTCATCCGTTGCCAAGTAGATATCTTCCGCCTCTTTCAAGTGCTTCTTGAGTTCCGTAATCACCTTGGATTTTCCCGAAGAGACGATGTAGAGCGGCTCGAAATCGGCATCAACGTTCACGCCCAAATTCGCCCAGGATTCCTTGCGGAATTTTTCCGGGATCTCTTCCGAAGACGCGGGCAAGTCGCGCACATGGCCCATGGACGCGACGACCTGGTAATCGGGACCGAGGAATTTGCGGATCGTTTTTGCCTTGGTTGGGGATTCGACGATGACCAAATGCATAGAAGAGAATAACCGATAACCTCTAACCTTTAACCGCTCACCTCTACATCCGCAGCAGTAAAGGTGAATGGTGAAAGGTTGCCGGTTATTGGTTTACTTATATATCATTTAACGCCCGGTTTGACCAAAGTCCCTTTCTTTAGCCAAATTTGCCCTCCCAAATGTTGGGCATAGCCTTTTAACTCCAGGAGCGAGAGTCGCGAACCGATCTCGGCCGGTGGACGTCCCTCTTGCTGGGAAAGCTGGTCGATGTGGAGCGGCTCGGAGAGCCGTTCAAGCAACCGGCTTTCTTCCGCCGTCAGCGGCAGGGCGGCTCTCGCTTCCGCCGCAAGAGCGGGGCGGTCGAGCTTGAGGGCGGCCATGACATCGTCTGCCGAAGTACACGGCTTCGCGCCGAGCTTGAGCAGTTCGTGGCAGCCTTCGGAAGCGCGGCTCCAGATCGGTCCCGGGACGGCCAGGACTTCGCGGTTCTCGTCGAGGGCGAGGCGCGCGGTGATGAGCGATCCGCTGTTCAGGCTCGCCTCGACCACGACCGTCGCGGCCGTCATGCCGGCGATAAGGCGGTTGCGTCGCGGAAACGCGAACTTGAAGGACGGCGAGCCGGGAGGATTCTCGGAAAGAAGCGCGCCGCCGGCATCGAGGACGCGATGCGCCAGTTTCACGTGTTCGCGGGGATACAGCGTCGCGTCGTCGATGCCGGTCGCGAGTACGGCGATCGTGTACGCGCCCGTGTCGAGCGCGGCCTTATGCGCCTCGCCATCGATCCCGAGCGCCAGTCCCGAAATGATCCCGAACCCGCAGGACGCGAGTCCTTGCACGATCGCCTGCGTCGCGCGGCGCCCGTAAGACGTCAGACGCCTCGTCCCGACGACGGAGATCGCCGGGACGTCCTTGAGCGTTCCGCGTAGGTACAAACCTTCCGGCGGATCGGAAATCTGCCGCAGCAACGGCGGGTACCGCGCATCATCGCGCGAGATCTGTTCGATGGGGAAATCAGTCACTCTTTACCACGTTCCACGTTTCCATCGCTTTGTCAATACCCGACTTGACCCAATCGTAGGCCGCCTCGACCGCACGCTCTTCCGCGAGCTCCGTCTTCGGAATTTCGTTCTTCTCGAACGGCATCAGTACATAGTCTTCCTTCTTCAATGGCGACATCGGACGGCCGATGCCGACGCGCAGCCGGCAGAACGCGTCCGTGCCGAGTGATTCGATGACCGATGCGACGCCGTTGTGGCCCGCATCCCCGCCGCGCGCCGCAAACGCGATGCGTCCGACGGGATAATCCATCTCATCATGGACGACGAGGATGTCCGACGGTTCGATCTTGTAAAAACGGGCGATCGCCTTTACGGCATTGCCGGAGAGGTTCATGAACGTAAGCGGCCGGGCCAGGACGACCCGGTCTCCGTTCACGCGCGCTTCCGCGATTTCCGCGTTGAATTTTTCGTTGGCGACGGGCAGACCCGCGTCCAGGTGCAGCGCGAGATGCTTGAGGATGCGGAATCCCGCGTTATGTCTCGTCTTCTCGTATTTCTTGCCCGGATTCCCGAGCCCTACGATGAGTTTCATGGAACTAGTTTACAGATAACAGATGACCGTTAACAGAACGTGATCCGCGCACTGTCAACTGTGGACTGTTATCTAGTATCTCCTCCCTCCGTGTTTCTGTCGTCTGCGTGTGAGGTTCACGAGACGCTTTTTCTCGCGGATCTTTCCGGCCACGGCCTCCATCCCCGGTCCCTGGACGTTGCGCGCCTTGGCGGTCTTCGCAATCGGCAAATGCCGCACCTTCACGGCGATCGGCGTGCCGACAAATCCGAATTTTTCACGCAACCGTTTCTCGAAAAACTTCAGCCAGTTCGGATGCAGGTTTTCTTTTTCGCCGTGCACGGTGATGAGGAAGGTAGGAGGTGCATGACCGACCTGCGCGGCGTCGTAAATGCGGGGCGATTTTGGACCGTAACTCGCGAGCGGACGCATCTTCTTGATCGTGGCCTTCAGCAGGCGGTTCACGGCGTTGTAATCGATGTGGCGATAGCGCTCTTCCTGGACTTGCAGCGCGAGCTCAACGAGTTTGGACGTGCGCTGGCCCGTCTTTGCGCTGACGAAGACCATCGGCGCCCAGTTGAGGAAGGGGAAGAGCTGGCGGATCAGCGCCTCGTACTCCTTCGGCGTCCCGGTTTCCTTTTGCGGGACGAGATCCCATTTGTTCGCGACCAGGACCAGGCCCTTGTTTGCCTCCTGGAGCATGCCTGCGAGATGCCGATCCTGCGCGGTCGGGTCCTGCGTTGCGTCGAAGACGAGCAACGCGACGTCCGCGCGCTCGACCGCCTCGAGATTGCGCTCCACGCCGGCACGCTCGACGCCCTTTTCGACCTTGGAGCGCGTGCGCATGCCGGCCGTATCCACGATCGTCACGGGTTTGCCGTCGAATTCGAATTCGGTGTCCTGCGGTTCGCGCGTCGTATGGGCGATGGGGGAGACGATCACGCGCTCTTCGCCGAGAATGGCGTTCACCAGCGAGGACTTGCCGACGTTCGGACGTCCGACGAGCACGAGACGCAACGAAGGATGGTCCTCGGCCGGCACGGGCGGCTTGCCGAGGCGGTCGAGCTCGACCGTGACCTCGTCGAGCAGGTCGCCGACGCCGAGCCCCGTGGCCGCGCTCACCGGATGCGGCACGCCCATCGCGAGGGTATACAGCTCCTCGTCCGTGCCTTGCGGAAGATATTTCAGCGTATCGACCTTGTTGGCAACGAGCCACACCGGCTTTTTCGTCTTCAGGACTTCGCGCGCGAGTTTCCGGTCCTGCGGCAGGATGCCCGAACGCGCATCCACGACGAACAGCACGAGATCCGCGTCCTTGATCGCGAGCGCCGCCTGGCGGCGGATCCCTTCACCGATCTCATCCGCCCCGGTATCCATGCCGCCCGTGTCGACGAGGCCGAAGGTCCCCGCACGCCAAAGCACGCGGCCGAAGTTCCGGTCGCGCGTCGTATGTTCTTCTTCGCTGACCACGGCGCGGCCGCTTTCCGTCAGGCGGTTCCAGAGCGTCGATTTCCCGACGTTGGTCCGCCCGACGATCGCGACCACCGGAAGCCTAAGGTTGCGTTTTCGTGGCATAGGTCAGGTCGACAAACGGAAAGGCGGATTCGCCCAGAATCACGAGAAAATCCGTTTGCGCATCCTGCACCGTCTCCTTGCTAAGGTTCTCCGCGTATACGAAGCGCGTGGAGGATCCCTGCGGCGTTTCCGGGGCCGTGAGCGACACGTCCGCGTCCAAGGCGAGGCGCAAGGCTTCCAGTTCGGCAGGTTTTTTGCCCTCGGTCAAGTCGAAGATCATGCTGCGCGTATAACCGCGCCGGACAGCGTTCCCCATGTTTTTTGCGTCGTAGCCCCGCAATGACAGCGCATTCGTGACTTCGAACGCCAGGCCCGTGCGCAGCGTCCCGTTCTTGATTTCCACCTTCGCGAGGTCCGGCGCCGCGGCGTCCAGCTCGTCCTTGGTTTGCAGGGGATCGGAGATCAGTGCCTTGACGCGCGTCCAGTCGCCGCCCTTCGGGAACAGGAGGAAGTTTCCGTTCAGGTTGGCGGCGACGAGCTCGCCATCCGGGGCGTCCGTCAGGACATGCGTCGCCATCTTGTCGCGGCTGAAGTCCTCGATCATCGGCGCGAGGCGGAAGGCGTCCCACGGCGAGAGATCGGTCTGGAGGTGGCGGGTGACGGCGGAATAGAGATTCGCGAGCTTGGCGGGATCGGTGAGCGTGTCGAGCGAGAGCAAGCGGTCGCGGATCGCCATCAGCACGATTTGCTGGCGCCGCGCGCGGGCGAAATCACCGCCTTCGCCGTTGTTGCCGTGGCGCGAACGCGCGTAGATCAGCGCCGCGCGTCCGTCCATGCGCTGCGGTCCCTTCTTGAAGGAGACGGTTTGCCACAAATCGTCGGGCGCGGGGTACTCCGCGTCGGTGAACGAACGCTCGACATTGACGTCGATGCCGCCAAGCGCGTCCACGAGCGCGACGAAGCCGCGGAAGTCGATCCGTACCACGTGGTCGATGTGTACGCCGAATGTCTCCGAGAATTTTTCCGCGGTGCGGATGGCGCCGCGCCCCGGGTCGGCCTGTTCCTCCCATGCGTGTACGGCGTTGATCTTTTCGTAGGCGCCGTCCGCGCGGCGCCACGCGAGGTCGCGCGGGATCGAGACCATACCGACGCGTTTTTCCTTGAGATCCACGGACGCGAAGATGATCGAGTCGGTGAGCAGCGAGCCGTCATGGCCCGCGCCGCCGATGCCGAGGAGCAGGATGTTCATGCGGTTCTCGTCACGCTTGACGCCCGGCACCGAAATCTCGCCGGGCTCCTCGCCGAAGACGAAACCGCGAATGTCGCCGATGACCGGCAACCGCGCAAACTCGTCGAACACGCCCTGGCCCGAATGGACGGAACGGTACGACGCGGCCGCCCCCGCCGCCGAAACCAGCGTCACCATGATCGAAAAAACCCCGACCAGGAGCCAGGTTTTCCGGCGGGCCGTTTGGTCGTGGTTCGGTCCCAAAAAGTTGACGGAAGGAGTCGTCATGTCGAGAGAAAAATCGAAAGTGAATGTAACATAACTCGTCTCAATGCTCAAACGATAAATTCCATTACTGTCATTCTGAGCAAAGCGAAGAATCTCCGGCAGAGAGATCCTTCACTCCGTTCAGGATGACAGACTGTGGACTACTGATCGTAAGGCAATCTGTGCTATGATACCCGCGAATATGCCCTCCGCGCATACGCACCGTCTTTCGTGGAAGAAACATTTGGGCATTGCCGTCGCGGCTTTTATCGTCGCCGCAGCGCTCCTTGTTTTCCCTGTCGGGGTGAAAGACGCGCAGGCGGCCGGCACTTGTAGCGAGATACGGTGCGGTCGCGGGACGGGCACGTGTGATACGGGCGATACAACCTGCGCAGACTTTACCGTGCCATCCAGCGGAACCGCCTGCACGACAAACGAAGAATGCTTCGCGACGGCGGATGCGACGTGTGCCGCTAGCGTTCCTGCCGACCGCGATCCTGCGAGGTCATGGCAGGCAGTGAGCGCTTTCTGCGTAGATAGCGCCACAGG
>CAYPUF010000056.1:2997-5632 GCA_964413995.1 uncultured Gammaproteobacteria bacterium | reverse complement strand
TCCATCTTGCTAGATTAAGCGTTATGCCAACGCCCGCCTGGGAAATGTTTTTCGAGAATGCCGTGAAGGCCGCGCTTGCGCCCGATGCGCGCGTGCTGGATATCGGCGCGGGGTTGCGTGTGGATGCGTCGAAAGGCAACCGCGTTGATCCTAAGCGCGCATGGATCAAGCCGTTGCTCGGGCATGTGCGTTACGAAGTGCTTGATCCCGTCGACACGTACACGCCGGACATCGTCGGTGATTTGCAGGCAATGACCATCGACGACGCGACATACGATTCGCTGATCTGTCTCGCGGTGCTCGAGCATGTGCCGCGTCCATGGGACGGCGTGAAGGAAATGCGCCGCGTGCTCAAGCCCGGAGGTTTTCTTTTCTTGTATGTTCCATTTCTCGCGCCGTATCACGCGGAACCGGGATATTATTCCGACTATTGGCGATTTACGGACGAAGGCATCACGACGTTGCTCGCCGATTTCGACGACGTGAAACTGGTTCCTGTGCGCGGACCGGCCGAGACGCTCGCGCATCTTTTGCCGCGTCCGATTCATAACGCGTTCTTTTTGTGGCTTGGTCGGAAGCTGGATGGATTGCGCAAAGCATCAGGGAAACAGGCCTCGGGCTTCTATGTGACTGCCCGCCGGCCCGCTTGATCGTCACGCCGGAAACTGCTACATTTTGCGCGATTATGCAGCCCCAGCAGAAGATGTCGGAAGAGGAGGCGAAGGCGTACACGGCCAAGGTTCGCGACTGGTGGAATACGCATCCGTTCACGGTCGGTTTGGGGTCGGAGGGGCAGAATGATTTGACCGGACGTGTCGGCCAAGTGGACCGCGCGTTTTTTGACGAGGTCGAACGCAAGTACCGCAAATGGTATGTCGGCGCGACATTTGATACGCCAGACCAGCCGTTACTCGCGAAATTCGTGCCGTACGAATCACTTCGCGGGAAAAAGGTGCTCGATATCGCCATCGGGACGGGCTGGTCCGCGGTCGCATTCGCGCAAGCCGGCGCGGACACGTACGGCATCGATCTGACGGAAGAGGCGATCCGCATGTCGGAGCGCCATGCGGAGCTGAAAGGCGTGTCGCTTCATCTCCAACAGGCGGACGCGCAGAATCTTTCGTTCCCGGATAACGTGTTCGATTTCGTGCTCGCCTGGGGTTGCTACATGCATATGCCGGATACCGAGCGCGCGCTTCGCGAAAGCTGCCGCGTATTGAAACCGGGCGGCACGGCGGTTTCGTATTGGTACAACAAGTCGTCATGGACGTATTGGTTTAACTTCATGTTCTTGCGCGGCGTGCTCGCGGGAAAACTCATCGCGTACAAATTCAATCCGACGCGCATCGTGAGCCGGTACACGGACGGATCGTCCAAAGGCGGCAACATGCTCACGAAAGTCTATTCGCCAAATGAGTTGGAGAAGATGTATCGCGCGGCGGGTTTTTCGGACGTGAAGGTCGAGACGCTTCCGCTCAAAGGCGAGGTGGAGGGATGGCCTGTGGGTAAGTTCCCAATATTTCGATATTTGCCGCAACCTATCAGGACATGGATGGGGAAAAAGTGGGCATGGGGCGTGGTCGTGACGGCCGTAAAATAAGATTATTGGTATGAGCGAAACGGCAAAGCAGGCGGTTGCACAAGCGTACGAAACGCTTGGGGCTCTTGGCGAGCGCGAGCGGTCGGAGCAGTACCGTCTGAACCTGACCGTCGGATTTGCCGAATCCGTGGGCGGCTACAAAGGCAAGCGCGTGCTCGATCTCGGCAGTTCGCTCGGATTGCATCTCCTTGCGGCAAAACATCTCGGCGCGACGAAACTTGTCGGCGTGGACAAATACATTTTTCCAGAGACATTCGACAACGACTTCATCCTCTCGCGCTCCGAAATGGATGAATTGAAGTCCATCTGGACGCGCGAAGGCATTGAAGTGCATCCAAACGATTTGGCGGAACCGCTTCCGTTCGCGGACGGTAGCTTCGACATCGTCGTGTGCGATGCGGTGATCGAGCATTTGCACGGCATCCACAAACAGTTGTTTCAGGAAGTGAATCGCGTACTCGCTCCGGGTGGAATGTCCGTGTTCACGACGCCGAATCTTGCGTCGCTCCTGAAGCGCATCCGCTTTCTCGTCGGCCGCTCGCCGTTGTGGGACTTTCGCGATTACGTCGATTCGGGCACGCGCTTCACGGGACATGTGCGCGAGTTCACCGTCGGCGAATGCAAGAGCCTACTCGAGTGGACCGGGTTTGATCCCATCAAGGTCTATGCGCGGCCGTCATATTTCCGCTGGGGATGGATCCGGTCGCCCAAGAAAGCGCACATGATCCTGTTCCAGGGCGTTTCGCGCCTGTGGCCGACCTGGGGCGATCTCGTGTTTGCGGCAGGCCGGAAACGGCCGTAAGGTGGCTCTATGTGCGGAATTGCCGGATTTTCCGGGCCGGGAGGATCACGGGACGCCCTTCGTGCGATGGCGGCGGCGATCAGGCGCCGCGGTCCGGATGACGGGGGGTTTTTTGAGACGCCCAAGGTCGGATTCGCGTTCCGACGATTATCCATCATCGACGTGGCGGGCGGACATCAGCCGCTTGCGAATGCCGACGGGACGATCCAGGTGATGCTGAACGGCGAGATCTA
>CAYPUF010000056.1:0-2897 GCA_964413995.1 uncultured Gammaproteobacteria bacterium | reverse complement strand
ATGGCGTGGAGCGAGGGGAAGATCGAGAAGACGTGGTCGTTTTGGAAACCGGAGGCGATCGAGATCTCGTCCGATCCGACGCGCATCGTTTCGGGTTTGCGCGATCGGCTCGATACTGCGGTGCGCGAGCGCCTTGTGTCCGATGTACCGCTCGGACTCTTCTTGTCTGGTGGCATCGACTCGGCTGCGATCGCGGAATCGGCGGCGCGGCAATCCGCATCGCGTTTGGATGCGTTCACGATCGGCTTCGACGATCCGTCGCATGACGAGCGTCCGGCCGCGCGCGTGGTCGCAAGCGCGCTCGGCATCGAGCTGCACGAAGAGACGCTCACGTCCGACGCGGCGCTTGCCGCTCTCGATGACGCCGTCGAGCTCCTCGACGAACCGCTGGCAGACCCGGCCATTTTGCCGCAGCTTTTGCTCGCCAAGTTCACGCGCCGACAAGTCACGGTCGCGCTGACGGGCGACGGGGGAGACGAGTTGCTGCTTGGGTATCAACACGTAAGGGCGCATCAGCTGTTGAATCGAATGGAAACTGACACCACCCCCAACCCCTCCTCTCAGAGGAGGGGTGTCCGTCGCATGACGGACGGGGTGGTGGGATCCGTAGCGCGGGTGTTGGATCGGGTTCCGGCGGGGAGTGGGTATTTCAGCTTTGGATTCAAAGCGCAGCGACTCGCGCGCGGCTTGTCTGAAATCGATCCATGGGCGCGCGATCTTGACTGGCGCGGCTCATGGACCAAATCCGACCTGAAATCCCTACCTTTGCCGGATGTTGCCGTCGATTTTGCGGATAAGCAGCTTGCGGAAAGAGCGGGGGAGATGGACGGTCCGTTTTGGAAACAATGGTCGTGGGGCTATCTACGCACCTATTTGATGGATGACGTGCTCGTGAAAGTCGATCGCGCGACGATGTGGCACTCGCTGGAGGCGCGCTCGCCGATCCTCGATGCGTCGGTCGTATCGTATCTTCTGTCCGTTCCGGAGGCGTACAAGCTAGGCGCGTGGAAGAACAAGCGGTTATTGAAAGAGTTACTTCGTGGTCGCATCCCGCAAGAGATTTTGAATCGCCCTAAACACGGCTTCGCCATCCCGACGGCGGCGTGGCTACGCGGTCCGCTTCTCAATCGTTTGCGCTCCGTCTCCGAGCCGGAGTTCTTGAAGAAGCAGGGTTTGTTCGACCACGCAACCATCGAGCGCATCACAAACGAGCATCTTGCGGGGAAGAAAGATCGGCGGAAGGAGCTGTGGGCGTATTTGATGTTTCAGTTGTGGTGGGGGAGGTGGTTTGAATAGAAAACAGCAAGAATCATTCAAGACCAGTTCGTTTAAAAATCTTTTTAATCCATCCCTCGACCTTGTCTCTTCGGATTATTTTCTCGCGTGTACGACCGCTGAAGTCGATGGTCTTGGCGCTTTTAACTTTTTCTTCCCCGACCATCTCATTTGCTGGGAACATAATAAACAGTTGCTCAAATTCTTTGCACGATATACGTCCCGTGCCTCCAGAAGTGATAAATCCGCTCGATACTCGATTCGAGCCTCTGTCCATGCGGTAGCAGACCAGTCCCAAAACTCCCGGGGAATGTTCAGGGCTAGGTACGAATATCATAGGGACGATGCCGAGATTTTTATATCGGAAAGTATGCCGACCAGCTTCTAAATACGTCGGCAGAAGTTTTTTTGGATAATAAAACGCCTCTACAACAAAGCACGGATTATCCTTCGGAGGGCAAAGATGGTTATCAAATTGAACTTCGGTGGATATGCATACATCGCCTGGATTATCCGATGGCTTTGTCAATTTTTCTAAACCCCAAACACAAAAGCCAACCTGGGGTCCTCCGTCGTGATTACAATCGATAAGATTAAAACTTTTTGTCGAAACCGCTTTCGCCCTACGGGTCAAAGGAAAGAAACCCGACACTATGCCCTCCCCAGATATCTGAACGCTTCCATCGAGGTGATGGCTAAGCTTAGGATGCTTTGTCGTAAATCTCGTGTCCCACATTGGCGCTGTAAGTGAACCCAGTTTGTTTTGCCAAGCCATCTTCAGCCTTGCTTTACCGACTAGGTAGTCACCCCCTCCTATCAAGTCAATAAGGAAAAAGCCTCCGTCGCTGCTATATCCAACGTTAAAAATCGGATAGTATTTCCCGTTTTTTTCGATCGTAATTTTTTTAGCTTTTTGTTTGGCCATTTTGATAATGCTGGCTATTTCTCCACCACCGCCACCAAGCTTACCCCGATCGGTAATCCAAAACGCAGGAAGATACTGTTTTCGAGACGCATCAGCGCGAGCAGAAAGCCATTGATCCAGGCGGGAAGCATCTTCAGGTTGTTTTCGAGGTGTTGAGGTTTCTTACGCAGGCGTTGCAAAAGTGAGACGAGCCAGACGGGAAGCACCAGCGAGAAATTCCACGATGAAATCTTGCGGACCATGAATCCGGCTTCGGTGAGACGCTGTTCGAGTTCATCCTGTTCGTATCGGCGGAGGTGGTGGGAGTAATCGTCATTCCAGTTCCAGAGCCAACGATGCGCGGGAACCGTTACGATGAGGAATCCTCCCGGTTTGAGCGTGCGGTGCATCTCGCGTAACGCTTTTACGTCATCGACATGTTCGATCACGTCGGCGGCGAGGATCAGATCGACACTCGCGTCGGGAAGCGGGATGGTTTCGTCGGCGGAGCGCAAGAGTTGTGCGTACTTGCGGGTGGCGCGTGCGCGGTCGAGCGCGTCATCGGAGGCGTCGAGGGCGACGAGTTCGCGGGTTCCGTCTGACAATGCTTCGGCATTTGATCCCGGACCGCAGCCGTAGTCCAAAACGCGGTCAAACACGCGACCGCTCGACTCGATAAGCCGGCGGATCAATTCGCGCCTCGCGACATACCACCAAT
>CAYPUF010000055.1:0-5670 GCA_964413995.1 uncultured Gammaproteobacteria bacterium | reverse complement strand
CGAGCCCGCCCCAGAACGCGGGGCCGAATCCCGCTACGCTGAAGCCGGGCGTGATCCAGGCCGCAAGACCGAACATGAGGGCGTTGATGACGAGCGAAAAGAGGCCGAGCGTGAGGACCGTGATTGGCAGGGACAGGAGCTCGAGCAGCGGACGGACGAGCGCGTTCACGAGACCGATAACCACGGCCGCCAGGAGCGCGATGGGGAAATCGCGCACGGCGATGCCCGGAATGATGTTGGCGACCAGGAGCAAAGCCAGGGCGTTCAGAACAAGTCGGATGATGAGGGAAAGCATACGTCCCCATTATACCCCACGTTCCCGAATCTCCTTCATCCTGTTCTCCGCCCGATCGAGACGCTCCTTGAGCGCATGCGCGATCTCCGTCGCGCGTTCAAACCGCTTGATCCCCTCTTCCAAATCGGGCTCGCCGCGTTCAAACCATGCCGCGATCTCCTCGAGTTCGGCGAATCCCTTCGCAAAATCCGCGTCTTTTTTCTTCGGAGGCATATCAAATCAATGTTCCTTGCTTCCCTTCGATTCTCGCACCGACGGAGCCGTCCCGCAAACGGATCCCGACCGCGAGGCCTGGCTTCGCTTCCCGGACGGAGGCGACGATGCCGCCGTTCGCGTCGGTCACGATGGCGAATCCGCGTTTCAACACGGCATCCGGATTGAACGAAGCGACCAGACGGTTCAACGCGATGATCCGGTCCGTGAGACCGCCTTTCCACGACGAGAGGCCGTTCTCCACACGCTGGGATGCGAGGTCGAACCGATGGCGGAACGCGGAGAGCCAAGCCGCGGCGGCGTCGAGCGTTCGCGCGATACGGTCGCGGTGCCCCTCGATCAGCCCGTCGAGCGCGTCGCCGATTCCCTGCTCGATTTGCGCGAGCTCAAAAAGCGTGTCGCGACGATCGGGGACGAGACGCCGGGCACAGTCCGTCGGCGTCGAGCCGCGTACGTCCGCCACCTCCTCGGCAAGCGTGACGTCGCGCTCGTGGCCGATGGCGACGAGTGTGGGGATCTTCGAGGCGTAGATCGCACGAACGAGGCGCTCGTCATTGAAGGCCATGAGCTCCTCGAACGAACCGCCGCCGCGCGTGATCACCGCCGCATCATACGGTCCATGCTTGTGGGCCGAAGCGAGGGCGGACATGACGGAATCGGGCGCCTTATCGCCCTGCACAACCGCGTGATAGAGATCAATCTCCAGCCCGCGCCAGCGTTCGTTCACGATGCGGACGAAGTCGCCGTACGCCGCGCTTTCGCGCGAGGCGATGAGCGCGATGCGCGAGGGGAACCGCGGCAGGGCGCGTTTGCGCGAGGGGTCGAACAGTCCTTCCGCCTCGAGCTTTGCGCGCAATGCCGCGAGCGCCTTGCGCAACGTGCCTTCACCGACTAACTCGACCCGTTCAACGTTGAACGAAAGCTTTCCCCACTTGGGATAGACGCGCGGATATCCGAAGACGCGCACGCGCATCCCGTCTTCGACGGGAAGGCGGAGCTTGTTGAGTACCAAAAAACAACCAACGACCGCCTCTGCGTCTTTCAGGTTGAAATTCACCCATTGGCCCTGCGAAACGCGGAACTCGCTCACTTCGCCCTCGATCGCGGCTTCGTTCACGTCCCAAATCGCCTTGAACGTGTCGTTCAGGTACGCGATGAACTGCGAGACGGAGAGAATGTGCATATCAGTATTCAAACTGGGAAAGATATCGGTCGGTCAGGAACCGATTGAAATCGCTTTTCGGCAACCCGGAATCGCGGAAGGCGCGGAGCCATTCCGAAGCTTGGGAATACTTCTCGTCGACGCGAACGGTTGCGGGAGACGTGCCCGGCAGGACGGAGGTTTTGACGAGGCGTGAAAGCATTCCTTTCCGCTGATCCATGTGTTCCTGCGCGGCCTCCGCATCTCCCGGATGCACGCGAAACGAATACACCATCGCGTCTTCCGGAATGCGTCGCAGCAAGTATCCGAACCCGGATCGAAACGGCTTCCGCTCCATTTCCGCGGCTCGACCGCCTTCCGGATAGAAAAATACGGCACCGCCGTTGGCAATATGCGCTTCGATGCTCCGGAGGGCCGCACGTGCCTGACCCGGATCCGTTGAGGCCTCGATGAGAGAGGAGGCGGGAATGATCTTTCCGAGTCGCTCCGTGTTTCCGACCACGAATAGGACATCTTTCCGGTCCAAGGCTCCGAGCACGGATACCGTATCCGCCGTTCCCGGATGATTGCTGATGATCAGGCCGGCTTCGCGATTCAACCGTTCGCGATCGCCGGCAAATGCCGGATCCCGTGCATGGTCATACCGAATGTCGAGGTTTAACATCTTTCCGGCCTTCTCGCTCAGGCCCTTGAACCCGCCGCGCTCGAACGCCTCCTTTAATGGCGCCGACGCGATCCTGGCAATCGCTTCATCCGACGCCTTTTGGACCGCCCGCTCGAACGATTTCATATCAGAATAGCATCTTCCCAGCCCGGATTTGATCGCGCAAATCCTCATCCGAAAGGTTCGCGAGCTCCTCGAGCCGCTCCGCGCGAGCTTCTCCTTCGATGAGCCGCGGCCGGCTTTGGTCGATCTGGATCGGGAACGGTTCGATCTCGACGGACCCACCGCGGATGGTGAGCGCGACGGCGAGCCCTGCTCGCGTCTGCGCCGACCAGTCCTGGTCGAAGATGAAATTCCCGAGCGACCAGACGATCGGTTTACCGTCGTAGGATGAAATGCCTTGCGCCCAATGCGGATGCCCGCCGATGATGACATCCACGCCCTGTTCGATGAGCCAGCGTGCGGTTTGCATGGATGAAACATCCGGTCTCGAGCGATATTCCGTTCCCCAATGGATGTATGCGATCACCGTATCCGCCTGCGCGTCCGCACTCGCGATCGCGGACGCGGCCTGCTCGCGGTTCAGAGGATTGTCGGTGGTGTTGAACCCGAGGAATGCGAGCCGCGTCCCCTGGATCGTCGTCGTGGCGAACGAAACCGCGCCGTCATCGACCTGATGGCCGAAGACGAGAAATCCCGCCTCGCGCAGACGCCGCACGGAATCCTCATATCCTGCCTTCCCCTGGTCCAACGCATGATTGTTGGCCTGCGAAAACGCGTCAAAGCCCTGCTCCTGCAGCACGGGAATGACGGCCGGGTCGAACAGGAAGTCGATGGACTTCGCGGGCGGGCGTCGCCGGTCCGTGACCGGCCCCTCGAGATTGCCGACCGCGTAATCGAATGACGCGATCCAGCCCCCGGGCAACGCGCGGAACGGATACGCGGGATCGCCTGCCCGGCGCATGCGCGCGGCCACTTCGCGGTCGAGCATGACGTCGCCAATGAACAGGATGCGTACGGGCCGTTGCTCGGGTGTTTCCACGCCGCCACCGCGGATCGAACCGTTCGATAATGCAAATCCCGGCAACGAGATCCGGTCGGCCAGTATGCGGAAGGAAACGGGCGCCGGCCACGGCAGCGCGATCCACGCGAAAATCCCAAGCGCGATGCCGAGGCAGATCGCTCCCGAAATCCGCCAGGACCTCACCGGAGCCATAGTCCCACGAGCAACAGGAACAGCAAGCCCCACAGCAGGTTGGTGATCAAGGCATCCGCCATAAACCACGGATCATGCTTGCGGCCGAAGAGTCCGTGTCCTTCGAGCGGCATCACGACGAGGCCGCTTGCCAGCGTCAAACCGGCGACGAACCACAGCATCGAGGGAAGATCGAATCCGGACAGCCATCCGATCTCAACCAGACTCGCAAAGAGGAGCCCGAAAAACGCGGACAGCACCAGATGAACGAAGATGCCGACCAGGTAGGCCTCGCGGCGCGACACCATCCGGCCGAACAGGCGCGGATGTTCTCCTTCCGGAATGAAGTTTCCCGCCCCGAACTTCGGCGCGACATGCGACAGGAACGCGAGGATCGTGCCGGCCGCCATGCCGGCGATCGCGCCGAGAAGCAGCGAGGCGAACATAGGATGGAGGGTTAGGGCTGCAGAGTTTCCTCCGGGGATTTGCCGGGCACGGAAATCACGACGTTGCGTACGGACGAGAATTGCTGCAGTGTCGTTTCGATCTGCGACCGGATGGCTTCCACGTTGCAGGAACCGCCGCCGTATGACTCAAGCTCCGGCGACAGGACGACGTTGGCCGTACCATTCGAAACGGACAGGGATTCGAGCCGCGTTCCCTTGGGGATGGCCGTGTGCTCGGGCCGCAGTTCAGACATCTTGAGCAAGAGACGCAGGGACGTTTCCACCGGAAGGTTGGAGCGCGGCACAGGCAGTTCAAGCTGGTTCACGATCGAGCAATCCGTTTCCGTCGGGACGGCACGCAGATACACGCGCGAGGTCATCGTCTGTCTCGGCAGAAGGACCGGGATGCGGAGGACGTGGACCGGCTGCCCGTCCTTGGCGCTCGATTCGAACACTTCGATCGTTCCGGTCGCCGTTTGCGGGACCGCAAGCATGAAGCCGCGGATCTGGAATTCGCCGGGCTGTCCGATCTCCGGCGCCTTGGCGGTGACGAAACCGGATTCCAGTTCCTCGCCCTTTGCGTCCAGCAATCGCCAGCTGATCGTATTCTCGAACGCGATCCCGTTTCCATCCACCAGGAACGGATTGGAAAGCGTCGAACCGCGCGCGCCTTCGTACACGCAGATGAAATTGAGCTCGTCACAGACCATGCCTTCGGGGGTATCGCGCGCCGGCCCGGCGGGCGCGGGAGGCTCCGGCGGCGTTTCACGGCACACGCCGACGGTTTCAGCCATGCCTTCCACGGTTTCGAAATCGGTACAAACCTGATCCTTGGGACACGACCACCCTTCATCGCCGCCACACAGGCATTGCGGCTCGCATTGCGTGATGCACACCTCCCCCGGCTTGCCGTGGCAGGGGTTTCCGCATTCGGTCCATTTGCCTCCGGCCGATTCGCACGCCGTTTGTTCGGCGGACGGCGGAGCCGTGACAACGGGCGCGGCCGGGGCCTCCGGCGCCGGCCTTGTCCCGATGGGCAACTCGCGCCAGATGAGCAGGAGCGCCACCGTGAGCATGGCGACGATCGCCACCATGAACACAATGCTGAAAGAGGCGTGCGTCTGCTCCGGAGGCGCGGCGGGCGCGGCTTTCTTTTTGGAGCGTGTGGCTTTGGACGAGCGTGGAGGCATATCGCCCCCTATTTTGTCACGAATTCGGGAGTACGACAATGAATTCCCTGGCGCCCTTGCGCATATCCTCCTTGTTGAAGGAATGGATCGCGTTCATGAGCACGTCATTCGAGTAGATATAGTCGGCGCCGCGGCGCGTGCCCGGATCGTTGGTGATCCACTTGCCGTCTTTTGTATACCCCTTCACGACCAGCATGTGGTATTCGGGACCGCCGTTGCGGAAATTCGGGTTGCCGAGTGCCTTGCCATAGGCCGGGACGATGACCGGATAACCTTTTGCAAGCACGCGCTTCATGTCTTCGGGAGATACGAGCGGGCGGATCAGCGCCGTTTCATACCCGAAATACTCTTTCGCGGTGCGAACGACATCCTGCGTCGTTGTGTCCTTGTTGTATCCGTAGGTCGCGTCTTCGAACGCAACAACATCAAGGATCGCTTCCGCCGCTTCGTCGGCGCCGAACGCCGTCGTGCGTCCGCGATAGAACGCGTCCACCATCAGCATCGA
>CAYPUF010000054.1:0-5680 GCA_964413995.1 uncultured Gammaproteobacteria bacterium | reverse complement strand
CGAGCTGCGCGGCCGCGGATTCGCGAAGATCGTCTCGCTGGCCCCGGAAGTTGTCTAACCCTATGCCGAAATTCCATCTCAAAACCGGCGACGAAGTGATCGTGATCGCTGGCAAAGACAAGGGCAAGAAGGGGAAGGTCATCCAGGCGTTTCCCCGTCTGAACCGCGTGGTCGTCGAAGGCGTCCGCGTCACGAAGCGTCACCTGCGCACCCGCAAGCAGGGGGAGAAGGGGACGATCGTCGAGGTATCCATGCCGATCCACGCGTCGAACGTGATGCCGCTCGCCGGCAACAAGGCCGTCCGCCACACCAAGGCGCGCGAGCAGAAGTAACCTATGAAGACGCTCAAAGAACGTTATCAGGCCGAAATCCGCCCCGCGCTCATGAAGGAGCTCGGGATCAAGAACGCCCTGGCCGCTCCGAAGGTCACCAAAGTGACGGTGTCCGTGGGTTTGTCGCAGGCGCTCAAGGATCCCAAGGTCCTCGAGACCGTCGAGCAGACGCTGCGCCGCATTACGGGCCAGGCGCCGGTCAAGACGAAGGCCAAGAAGTCCATCGCGAGCTTCAAGATCCGCGAGGGTATGGTCGTCGGCACCATGGTCACCCTGCGCGGCGACCGCATGTGGGACTTCCTGACCCGTCTCACGCAATTCACGTTTCCGCGCATCCGCGACTTCCGCGGCATCTCGCCGAAGGTCGTGGACGATCGCGGCAACCTCTCGATCGGCTTCCGCGAGAACCTCGCGTTCCCGGAAATCCGTGCCGACGAGGTCGAGCGCGTGCACGGGTTGCAGGTCACTGTTTCGACGACGGCCGGCAATCGCGCCAAAGGCCTCGCCTTGTTCAAAGCCCTTGGCTTCCCTTTCACCGAGTAATCTTATGGCCACTCAAGCTCAAATCGCCAAATCCAAGCGCAAGCCCAAGTTCAGCACGCGCGAAGTGCGCCGCTGCTGGCGCTGCGGCCGCAAACACGGCTACATGCGCGACTTCGGCATCTGCCGCATCTGCTTCCGCGAGCTGGCCAACCGCGGCGAGCTGCCCGGCGTGACCAAATCCAGCTGGTAATCCCTATGTATACCGATCCCATCAGCGACTTCCTGACCCGCCTGCGCAATGCCCAGGCCGTCGGCCACGAGACCCTCACGGTCCCGGGGTCGAAGTTGAAGTTCGCCATCGCCAAGATTCTTGAACGCGAAGGCTACGTCGGCTCCGTGACGGAGTCGCACGAGGGTCCGAAATCGTCCATCAACATCACGTTGAAGTACGATCACAAGACCCCGGCCATCCGTGCCGTGAAGCGCGTTTCGACGCCAGGCCGCCGCGTATACCGCGGGGCCAACGAACTACCGAACGTGCTCTCGGGCCAAGGGATTGCCATCGTCTCGACCTCCGCGGGCGTGATGACGAACCGCGAAGCGCGCAAGCGCCGTCTCGGAGGCGAAATCCTCTGCGAGGTGTACTAAATTATTCATACCTATATGTCCCGTATTGGAAAGAAGCCGATCATCCTGCCCTCGGGTTTCGACGCCAGCGTCGAGGCTGGGAAGGTGATCGTGAAGAGTCCGAAAGGTTCGCTCACCGTCGGCATTCCGCCGCATGCCAAGGTGGAGATCGGCGGCGAACCCAAGGCTCTCACGGTCACGGTCGAGGAACCGGAGAACGTGAAACAGCGCGCGCTCTGGGGACTCGCCCGCCAGCTCATCGCGAATGCCGTGGCCGGGCTTCAGACGCCGTTCGAGAAATCCCTCGAATTTGTCGGCGTCGGATATAAAGTAGCCTTGGAGGGGAAGAACGTCGCCATGGACGTGGGCTTTTCCCACCGTGTGATGTTCCCGATCCCGGAGGGCGTCGAAGCGTCGGTCGACAAGCAGGTGCTGACACTCAAGTCGTCCGACAAGCATTTGCTCGGCGAAACCGCGGCACAGATCCGCCGCCTCCGCCCGCCCGAGCCGTATAAAGGCAAGGGCATCAAATACGTAGACGAGGTCATCCGCCGCAAGGCCGGCAAGACCGCGAAATCCGCCTAATCTATGACGAATCTCAAGCGCAAAGCCGCCAAGGACCGCCGCATCGCGCGCGTGCGTGCTATCGTGCACGGAACCGCGGCGCGACCGAGGCTCGCCGTGGCCCGCAGCCTGAAGCACATCGGCGCCCAGGTGATTGACGATGTCGCGGGACGGACGCTCGTCGCCGCGTCGGATGCGGATGTGGACACGAAGGGCAAGAAAAAAACGGAGATCGCAGCGCTCGTCGGCAAACTCGTGGCCGAACGCGCGAAGGCAAAAGGGATCTCGACGGTCGTGTTCGACCGTCGCGACAAGCGATACCACGGTCGGGTGAAAGCCGTCGCTGACGGCGCCCGCGAAGCCGGTTTGATTTTCTAAGCGTATGAACGACGAACAGAAGCAAGAGCAGCAGACGCCCGAGACGAGCGCGCCGACCGGCGGGGCCCCGTCTTCGGATCGCCGTCCGGGCGGATTCCGCGGCGGCCGCGGGCCGGGCCGTGGCCCGGGTCGCGGGCCCGGTCGCGGCCGGGGACCCGGCGGCCGGGGGCGCGGTCCGCGTGCCGACGTGCCCGCCGAGGCCGATTACGAGGAAAAGAATCTCGAGATCGCGCGCGTGACGCGGGTGACCAAGGGCGGCAAGCGCATGCGTTTCCGCGCCCTGACGGTCATCGGCAACCGCAACGGACGCGTGGGCTACGGCCTCGCCAAGGGCGTGGACGTCGCCGGCGCGACGTCCAAGGCCGTCACGCAGGCGCGCAAGTCGCTCCTCACCGTCCCGCTCGCGAACGAGACGATCCCGCACGCGGTGACCGCCAAGTTCGGCGCGGCCGTCGTGTTACTCAAACCCGCCCCGAAAGGTGCCGGAATCAAGGCGGGAGGCGCGGTCCGTTCCGTCCTCGAACTCGCCGGCATTCCGAACGTCGTGTCGAAAATCCTCGGCTCGTCCAACAAGGCGAATAACGTGAAGGCCACATTCGCGGCGCTCAAGAAGCTGCGCCTGCCGGTCAAGGCGCAGGAAGGTGTCTTGTCCAAGGATGAGGCCGCGAGCCAAGTTTCGACGAAGTAACCCATCGTATGACTCTCTCGCTCAACTCCCTCCAGCCCGCCCATGGCGCGCGCAAGACGTCCCGCCGCCTCGGTCGAGGCCACGGCTCCGGCCGCGGCAAGACCGCCGGCCGCGGCACCAAGGGCCAGAAGGCCCGCTCCGGCGGCCGCAAGAAGCTCAAGCTCAAGGGCATGAAACAGATGCTGCTTGGTTTCCCGAAGGCCCGCGGCTTCCAGAGCCGGTTCCCGGATGCGCGCGCCATCCCGGTTTCGCGTCTTGACGCGTTTCCGGCCGGCGCGACGGTTTCGATCGAATCGCTCAAGAAACAGGGGCTCATGCGCCGTCGCGATGTCACGGCGAAGATCGTCGGCAACGGTCCGATCAAGAAGGCGCTCAAGATCTCCGGCGTGAACGTCAGCGCGAACGCGAAGGCCGCCATCGAAGCGGCCGGAGGATCCGTCAAATAACGAATTACGAATTACGCAATCCATTTCGAAATTCGTCATTCAACATCCGATATTCGAACTCTATGTGGGACAAGCTGCTCAAAGCCTGGAAGGTGAAGGAAGTCCGCGACGGTCTCTTATTCGTCCTCGCGATGATGGTGATCTTCCGCGTCACCGCCAACATTCCGCTGCCCGGCATCGACCTGGTGGCGTTGAAGCAGCTGTTCGAGACGAACCAGGCGCTCGGGCTCCTCAACCTGTTCTCGGGCGGCACGATCCGCAACTTCGGCATCGTCGCGCTGGGTGTGGCCCCGTATATCACGGCGTCCATCATTTTCCAGCTGCTCGGCATGATTTCACCCACGATCGAGGAGATCCAGAAGGATGGTGAGCAAGGCCGCCGCAAGATCAATCAGTGGACGCGGATGCTTACGGTACCGCTCGCGTTCATCCAGGGTTTCGGGTTGCTGCAAATCCTGAAACAGTCGCAGATCCCGGTGCTCACGACGTCGAGCGCGCTGCATATCTTCATGATCCTCTGTGCCATGACGGCGGGCAGCATGTTCCTCACGTGGATCGGCGAACTGATCACGGAAAAGAAGGTGGGGAACGGCATCTCGCTGCTGATCTTCGCGGGCATCGTCGCCGACCTCCCGAACCTCGCCTCGCAATTCTTCGTGTCGTACGACTCGTCGCAGCTTTTCACGGTGCTTGTATATGCGGCGATCGGCCTGCTCACGGTGGCGGGCGTGGTGTTCGTCTCGGAAGGGACGCGCAACGTGCCGGTACAGTACGCGCGTCAATCGAGCGGCATGAGCGGATCGGTCGGCGGAGTTGCCTCGTCGCTGCCGTTGCGCGTGAACCTCACCGGCGTGATCCCGATCATCTTTGCGATCTCGTTGCTCCTCTTTCCGTCGATGATCGCGCAGTTCTTCGTGCAGGCGCGCTCCGCATGGCTCGCGCAAGCGGCGAACTGGGTGCTCGTGACGCTGCAGAACCAGGTGGTGTACGGCGCGCTCTACTTTGGCCTCGTCGTCCTCTTCACGTATTTCTACACGACGATCGTGTTCCAGCCGGAACAGGTCGCGGAAAACCTCCAGAAACAGGGCGGGTTCATCCCGGGCATCCGTCCGGGCCGTCCGACGGCGGAATATCTCCAAACCGTGATCAACCGCATCACGCTGGGTGGCGCGCTGTTCCTGGGCTCGATTGCCGTGTTGCCGATCGCGGCGCAGGCCGTCACCGGGACCACGACGCTCGCCATCGGCGGCACGTCGCTGCTCATCGTTGTTTCGGTGGTCATCGAATCCATCAAACAGATCCAGGCGCAGCTCACGATGCGGGAGTACGATGTATACTAACTTTAACCTCTAACCTTTAACCTCTGGGTTAACGGTTATAGGTGAATGGTTTATGGTGAAGATCTATGCGTCGTAAGCGCCTTCGCGCCGTGTTCTTCGGTCCGCAGGGATCGGGCAAGAGCCTGCAGGCGTCGCTACTGGCAGAACGTTTCGACGTGCCGTTCGTCTCGTCCGGCGAGGCCTTCCGGTCGGAGATCGCGGAGAACACGGCGATCGGCGAGCTCGTATCGGAGTACGTCGATGCGGGCATGTTTGCGCCGGATGAACTGGCGAACGCGATCCTGACCAAGCGTCTCAAGGGGCTCGATCCGGACGCCGGTTTCGTCCTTGACGGATACCCGCGGAACGTCGAACAGGCCGAAACACTCGACCGGCTCGCGAAGGTGAACTTGGCGATCCAGCTCAAGATCTCGGATACCTGCGCGGTTACGCGTCTGCAAGGCCGCGTCGTCTGCGACACCTGCCGGACCGTCCTCCAGCGCGGCGGGATGTCCGCGCCATCGGGACTGAGCCCATGTCCGGTTTGCGGCGGCAGGCTAGGGACGCGTCCCAAGGACGAGGAGGAGACCGTCCGCCGCCGGCTCGCCGCGTACCACTTCATGACCGAACCGCTTGCCGGATATTACCGCCAGCGCGGCGTGTTGCTCGCGGTGAACGGGGAGCAGGCCGTGTCCGATCTTTTTGACGAATTGACACGAAAACTCGCCAAGCTGGGATTTGTGGCATGAATAGTCGGTAGGCGGTAGGCTGTAGGATGTAACCAGAATATGTCCCTCATCAAAACCCCGGACGAAATCGCCAAGCTCCGCGAAGGCGGGGCGA
>CAYPUF010000053.1:0-5691 GCA_964413995.1 uncultured Gammaproteobacteria bacterium | reverse complement strand
TGGTGCAGCGGCTGGGGATCGAACCCAGGACCTTGGGCTTAAGAGGCCCCTGCTCTACCAGCTGAGCTACCGCTGCAATCGGTAGGGAAAATGTTGCGAGATCGTATCTAACCTTGGCCCAATTGTCAAACACACATGTCTAAGCTACCATCCGACCGCTCGCACCCCTAGCTCAGCTGGATAGAGCGCTTCCCTCCGAAGGAAGAGGCCAGACGTTCGAATCGTCTGGGGTGCACCATCAAAATCCCCCGCATCGCGGGGGATTTTGTTATGCAATGGATTCCGCATATTTTTTGAAGTTGTCCAGGATGGCCTGCCAGCCCGCGCGTTGTATCTCTTCCGTATTCTCGGTTTCCGGATCAAACCGCTCGGTCATTTTGGTTTTGCCGTCCTCGGATTCGAACGTCACGGAAACCTTGCGGCCGTCATCCATCGAATACGAAATGGATGAATGATGCTCGACTTCGTTGTAGGTTCCGCCGAAATCGAATCCTGCGCATTTGTCTTTTGCCTCCATGCGTATCTTGAAGCGGCCCCCAGGCTTGAGGTCATTCTCCGCGGAAGGACTTGCCCAATCTTCGGAAGCGAAGTTCCATTTGGTGATGTGTTTCGGTTCGGTCCAGTATTCCCACGCTTTTTCGATGGGAACGTTCACGATCGTTTGAACGGTGATCATATGGGGACCGTTTATAACATCTTTTCGATCGCCATGCGGAATTCGTCGGCTCCTACTTTGACGTCGGCAATCCGCATGATGGCCCCTTCGTCCGCGTCCGCCTCTTCGTACGGCAGTTCGTACGCGATCTCGGTCGCCTTCACGTCGCGCAGGACATCGGCGCGCGTCTCCTCGATCGCGTCGCGCAATTCCCCCTCGGCTGCCGTGATCATGAGACGGATGCGGTCGCCCGGCTCGAGTCCGGCCTGCTTACGCAGGGCCATGACCTGGCGGACGAACTCCCGGCGCAATCCCTTGCGCTTCAGCTCGGGCGTGATCTCGGTGTCGAGCTCGACGCTCCACGGTTCGACGAGGTCCGCCTTGACCTCGACGCGCACCGTCTCCACATTCAGCTCGTCGGCGAGGAGCTGCAGCAAGTCGAGCTGGCGCAGGAGCCGCGCGGCTTCCTCGGCATCCTTCATGCGTACCACGGCTGCCGCAAGCGCCTGGCGTACCGGGAGCTTGGCCATCGCGCGCTGTTCATGTCCCTTGGACGCCATCGCGCGCACGAGCTGCATGTCCGCGACCAGGCGGGCGTCGATGAGCCGGCCGTCGGCCTTGGACCACTTTTCGAGATGCACGGACGCGAGCTTGCCGCCGGCGTCGAGATAGATCTTTTCGGCGATGAACGGCGTGAACGGCGCAAGCATCTTCGCGGTTTCGAGCAGCACCTCGAGCAGCGTGCGCAGGGCGTCCGTACGGTCGAAGGCGTTCTCGGATTTGATGCGGTCGCGCGAGCGGCGCAGCCACCAGGTCGAGAGATCCTCGACGAACCCGCGCAGCGGCCGCGCGGCTCGCGCGAGCTCGTAGCCGTCCATGGCCTCCGTGACCTCGTCGAGCGTCTGGTGCAGCCGCGCGAACATCCAGCGGTCGAGGACATGCGCGCTGCGCGGCTTCACCAGCCGCACGGACCGGCCTTCGGCGTAAGTCGCATAGAACGTCTTCACGTTCCACAGCAGGTTCAGGAAACCACGCACGAGATTCTGCAGGTCGCGTTCCGAGAAGTTCACCGAGTCCGCCTCGACGACCGGCGAGGACACGAGATAGAACCGCAGCGCGTCCGCACCGTGCGTCGTCAGCACCTCCCAGGGGTCGGGATAGTTGTTGAGGCTCTTGGACATCTTGCGGCCGTCTTCCGCAAGGACGAGGCCCGTGCACACGACATCGCGGAACGCGGGCTTGCCGAACAGTGCGGTCGCGAGCACGTGGAGATTGTAAAACCAGCCGCGCGTCTGGTCCTGGCCTTCGGCGATAAAATCCGCCGGGAAATTCGCCTCGAACCATTTCTTGTTGTCGAAGGGGTAGTGGATCGAGGCGTACGGCATCGATCCGGACTCGAACCAGCAATCGAATACGTCCGGAATGCGTCGCATCTCTTCTCCGGCATCGTTCTTGAACGTCAGCTCGTCGATCCAGGGCCGGTGCAACGCCATCGGATCCTTGAGATCGATCTTTTTTCCGACCGCTTTTTCCAGCCCGGCGATCGAACCGAAGACACGTACGTCGGTGCCATCGGCGTTGGTCCAGACGGGCAACGGCGCCCCCCAGAACCGCGATCGGGAAATGCACCAATCCGGCGCCGTTTCGATCCCCTGCCCGAACCGCCCCTCCTTGAGATGCGGCGGATGCCAGTCGATTTTCGCCGCGGTCTTGCGCATCTTGGGCTTGAGCTTCGTGACGTCGACGTACCAGGCGTCCTGCGCCTTGTAGATGAGACGCGTGCCGTTGCGCGCGAACATCGCCACCGAGTGCTTCACGGTTTCTTCGCGGAACAGGCGTCCGCGATTCCGCAGATCATCGATGAGGACGGGGTTCGATTCCATGAAGTCCTTGCCCGCGACCAGCGGCACGCCCAGCAGGTGCCTGCCGTTGTCGTCGAGCGTCACGACGACCGGAAGCTTGCGCTCCGCGGAGGCGCGGAAATCCTCCTCGCCGAAGGCGGGCGCGGTATGCACGATCCCCGTGCCATCCTCGGTTGTGACGTAGTCCATGGCGACGACCCGGTACAGGACCTCGCCCGGACGCCGGGTGAGCGTTTCGCGCGTTTCGTCATCCAGCACGAACGGCGGCTCGTATCCCATGCCGACCAGCCCCGAACCGAGGCGTTTCTCCAGCACCTCGAAATCCTCCTGGTCCTCCTCGAGCGGGAAAAACTCGCGCAGCACCCTGGATGTCAGCTTCTCCGCGAACCAGTACGTCTCCTTGCGGCCGTGTACGCGGACTTTCGCGTACGTCTCGTCCGGATGCACCGCGAGCGCCACGTTCGCGGGCAGCGTCCACGGCGTGGTGGTCCACGCGAGAAAAAAGGTCCCGGGCTCGCCGTGCACGGGGAATTTCACGATGATCGATGGGTCTTCGGCTTCGACGTAGGAGTTTTCCATCACCACTTCCATGTTGGAAAGCGGCGTACCGTTGGACGTCGAGAAAAACGAGACGCGCAAGCCCTTGTACACGAGCTTCTTCTTCCACAATTCGGCAAATGCCCACCACACCGATTCGATATACGAATGGTCCATCGTCTTGTACGCACGGTCGAACTCGACCCAACGGCCCAAACGTTCGACGTAGCGCTTCCATTCGTCCGTGTATTTCAGTACCGAAGAGGCGCAGGCGCGGTTGAATTCCTCGACGCCGTATTCCTCGATGGCCGGCTTGCCCGAAAGCTTGAGCTCCTTCTGGATCAACGACTCGACGGGCAGCCCGTGGCAATCCCATCCCCACAGCCGCGGGATGCGGTAGCCCTTCATTGCCCAATAGCGCGGCACGACATCCTTGACCGCGCTTTGCAGCAAGTGCCCGAAATGCGGCATGCCGGTCGCGAATGGCGGGCCGTCGTAAAACGCATAGCCCTTGGAGGCCGGCCGCTCCTCGATCGAACGGCGGAAAATATCGTGCTTTTTCCAATATGCCGCGATCTCCTCTTCCATGGCGGGCAGCGTGGGAAGGCCTGTTCGCTCCTTGGATTCGTCGCCGGTTTCCGGCTTTTGGACGTCTGGCATATACTACGGGGGAAACGCGACCAGCATGCGTTGATTTTCCCCGCAGGTCAAGCGACTTTTATGCCGAAAGCCATCTCCCTGTACCTTGGCGCCGATCATGCGGGCTTCGCGTTGAAGGAAGCGATCAAGGCCGATTTGTGGAAACGCGGCCTCGATCCCGTCGATGTGTCGCCGAACCTCGTGGCGGGCGACGATTATCCTCTTGCCGCACGCAAGGTCGCCATGGCCGTGCAAATGGATCCCGCCGCCTTCGGTCTCCTATTTTGCGGCACGGGCCACGGCATGGACGTGGCGGCCAACCGCTTCCGCGGCGTGCGCGCCGTGGTTGCGCGCTCGGAACGGGACGCGAAGCTCTCCCGTGAGCACAATCACGCGAATGTTCTCGTCCTCGGCGGCTGGGTCACGAAACCCGCTGCCGCGAAAAAGATCGTCGCGACCTTCCTCAAAACCAAGCCGTCCAAGGCCGCGCGGCATGTGCGGCGCGTGAAACAACTAGAACAGTTAACAGGTGACAGATAACAGTTCACAGAAAGAACCTGCGCCTACTGTCAACTGTCATCTGATAACTGCCAACTCGCCCATGCCCGAACTCATTCCCGCCATTCTTGCCAAAGACGCGGCCGAATTCCGGTCGCGTCTCGCGACCGTCGAAGGCATCGTGCGTTGTGTGCAGCTCGACTGCATGGACGGGCATTTCGTCTCGAACCGGACCTGGTACCAAGCCGGACCGATCGATGCGACGCTGGAAATCGAACTACATCTCATGGTCACCGACCCGATAGCGGTCATACGCGAGTGGAAACGCGTGCCGCAGGTCATCCGCGCGTTCTGGCATCTCGAGCTGCCGGCCGACCACGAGGCCGCGATCCGTGCCTGCCGGTCCAACGGATGGGAATGCGGGCTCGCCATCTCCCCAGATACGTCCGAAGACCGGCTCGCCCCGTACGCGGACGCGACGGATGCCGCGCTTGTCATGGGGGTCACGCCAGGATGGAGCGGGCAAAAACTCATCCCCTCCACGCTCGAGAAAGTCCGCCGCATTAAGGAACGTTGGCCCGCCCTCGTCGTCGGCTTCGACGGCGGCGTGACGCGCGGGAATATTCCCGACCTCCTCACGGCGGGCGTGGACCGCGTCTGCGCCGCGTCCGCGATCTTCCGCGATCCGCATCCGCGCGCGGCGGCACAGAGTTTGAAGAAATTAGTGGAAAGCAGCTAGCAGCTGGTAGCTAGCTCAAACCCTAGCCGCAAGCTGCCAGCTGCGAGCTGCTTTGTTGTGCTATAATCCTTGGTATATGCGACGCATCCTTCTTGCTTGCGCGTTGGTGGCGTTGGCGTTCGCGCCCGTAGCCGTCGATGCCCAGACCGCCCCGGCCGCCGGTTCATTGATCAAAGCTTCCGGCCCTTCGGTGTATTACCTCGGCGCGGATGGCAAACGTTACGTCTTTCCGAACGAGAACACCTACTTCACCTGGTACGCGGGCTTCGCCTCCGTCGTCACGATCGACGACGCGGCCCTGGCCGCCTATCCGATCGGGGCGAACGTCACCTACCGCCCCGGCACGCGCATGCTGAAGATCGAGAGCGATCCGCGCGTGTACGCCGTCGCGAAAGGCGGCACGCTGCGCTGGGTCGAAACCGAAGGCGTCGCCCGCGACTTGTACGGCGCGGACTGGAACGCGATGATCGACGATATTTCCGCCGCGTTTTTCGTGAGCTATCGATTGGGCGATCCGATCACGAACGCCTCGCAATATGATCGCGCGGCGGAACGCGCGGCGGCCACGTCCATCGATGCGGACCGCTCCCCCGCGCCGGAGCCGGAACCCGCGCCGGAGCCAACCCCCGAACCGGAACCCGCGCCGGAGCCGGGACGCACCGGCACCCTGACGCACACGCCCGAGCAAATCAGCCACGGCCAGGCGTATACCCTGATCGCCACGGCGAATCCGTCAACGGCGATCTGGTACGTGAACATCT
>CAYPUF010000052.1:0-6199 GCA_964413995.1 uncultured Gammaproteobacteria bacterium | reverse complement strand
TTCGTGAAGAAACAGGATGTGGGACAAAAGAAAACCGAAACGTCGCTGATCGAGCGGTTCTTTTACCCAAAGCTCGGCCCGGGGCAGATGTGGGAAACGGTCGCGGACATGGTCCGCGAACGCGGGGGGGAGATTCGCATGGGTTTGCGCGTGACGCGGATCGAGACGGACGGGAACCGCGTGACGGCCGTCGTCGCGAAGGGGCCGGAAGGGGAGAGGCGGTTCGAAGGCGAGTATTTCTTTTCGACGATGCCGATCCGCGAGTTGATCGCGGGGATGAAGGATGCGCCGGAAGACGTGCGACACGTCGCGGACGGATTGGAGTATCGCGATTTCATCACCGTGGGATTGCTCCTGAAGAAGCTTGCGGTCGCCGACGCCGCTTCGGGCGAACGCATCACGGACAATTGGATTTACGTGCATGATCCGGACGTGCTCGTCGGGCGCCTGCAAATCTTCAACAACTGGAGCGAGTATCTGGTGCGGGAGAAAGACCGCGTATGGATGGGATTGGAATATTTTTGCAACGAAGGTGATGCGCTTTGGACGAAATCCGACGAAGACATGGTCGCGCTCGGCAAGGAAGAGCTTGCGAAGATCGGCTTGGTGGACCCGGCGGATGTCCTCGACGGAACCGTGCTTCGTGAACGCAAAACCTACCCCGCGTATTTCGGGACGTATGACGAGTTCGACAAGATCCGCGCCTTCGTCGACCGCTACGAGAACCTGTTCCTGCTCGGCCGAAACGGGATGCACCGCTACAACAACCAGGACCACTCGATGCTCACGGCGATGACGGCGGTCGACAACATCATCGGTGGCGTCACGGACAAGACGAATATCTGGTCGGTGAATACGGAGCAGGAGTATCATGAGGAAAAGAAGTGACGCGCATCCATGTCCGGAGCCTCTCGGCCCTGTCTTGCGTCGCATTCGCGGCGATCTTTGCGCTGCTCGCGTGGCGCGTTGCGTCGCTCTGGCCGATGTACCTGTCTTCGGAGATCCGCTCGCAAACGCGTTTCGTGCTTGAAGACGCGAGAACGAGATACGGCCTCGCGGTCTCGTATCTCGTTCCTTCATCTTTGCGTTGCGATGCAACGCGTTGCCGCCTGATTTTGCGCGAGCCGTTCAATCTTGCGATTGATCCGGCCGTCCGCCATGCCGCGACGATTTCCTGGCCGCGCGACGATTGGCCGGCTTACGTATATGCAACGGAATGATCGTCGCGTCCGGTTGGCATGGACGGCCGTCGCGATCGTATACGCGATCGTTTTCTTGCGCGACGTCTCGGCGGGCCTGCTTGCGACCGACGCCGCGAAGTACGCGCTCAACATCCCGTCCCCGCATCCGCCGCTCGGACGCTGGCTCATGCTCGCGAGCCAGGCGATGTTCGGCGCGAACGCGTTCGCGGCGCGTTTGCCGAGCTTGATCGCCGAACTTGTCGCGATGTTCCTGTTCCTGCGAATCGCATCCATCGAACGGGGCAAAGAATGGCACGAGCTTGCGCCGAGATTCCTCCTCGCATTGAGTCCCGCGTTTCTTTTGTGGGTCGGTCAAGGCTATCAAACGTCATTCTTGATGTGCGCCGTCGCGCTCTTGGCATTTGGTGCGACGAACAAGGGCGAGTCGCGCCTTGCATGGGTGACGGCCGGTTATCTCCTCGCGATCTGGACGCAGCTGCAAGGCGTGTTGCTTCTTCCCGCCGTACTGATCCTCTTTTGGCGCGAGCGGCGTGCAGGTTGGCTTTTTGCGAATGTCATCGGCCACACGCTGCTCGTCGCGCTGTGGCTTGCCGGAAGTCCGCTGGCGATCGCGGACGCGATCGCCCTCGCGGGATCATCCGCCGGGTTCTCGGACAAGCTTGCGGGATTCGCCGCGGCCGATTTTTTCCCGCTCGCGATCTTGCTCATCGCGTTGAACGTCGCGCACCTCTTGCGTTGGCGGCAAGAAAGGCGCCTTGCCGTTTCGGCCGGAGCGATGCTGGTCACGTCATTCCTGTTCCTCGCGTATCTCTTCTCCAATCACGCTTCGTATTATCTCCCGTACGTCATTGCGCTGTGCTTCTGGAGCCTGCTCGAGCTGCGTGGACTGCCGAAGCAGCCTATGGTCGCGATCCTCGCCGCGCTGGTCCTGCTCGTTAGCACGGAGGCGTACCTCTTCGGTCCGAGGCTCGTGCGCATTCCCGGTGATCGTCGCGTGGAGACGGCCGCGCTGCGCGAGATCCTTGCCGAGCGCGAAACCGTCATGGCGCTCGGATTCTACGGGTATGAAGAGCCGTTCCGGCTGGGCCGGAGTTTTACGCGTTTCGCGAGCGATCCGTCCGTGCGTGAAAGCGTCGATGCGGTGATCGTCTTCCGGCCGGACACGTTGTCCGATCAGGAGCGCGCTTTTCTCGCCGGGTTCCCGCGCGAGTATCCGGTCCTGGATATCTCCGTGTATGCGAAGTAGCCGTCGCACGGCTAGACATCGTCCGCGTTTCCTGCTAGCGTCAAAAGCCCCGGTCAAGAGGAGGGTTTCGTGGACGATTCGAAAGGATTTGTTCCGGCCTCCCGGCGCCGGGAGGTCGTGGAGGCCGCGTTGGAGGATGTGCTGCCCATGGTCGCGACGCAGCAGGTGCCGGCCGCGTGGCTGGTCCGCCATCTCGCGCATGTGTACTGGAATTTCCGGTACATCGGCGTGGACCGGCCGCTCATCGCGCGCATCGAGCGCGCCAAGACCGACGGCGCCGAGTGGCGCGACTTCAAGGAGGCGCTGCTCGAGCGGTATCGCCGCGAGGACGCGGCCGATTCCGGCGGACGCTGTGCCGCCTACCATGCCGCGCTTTCCCTGCTTCCCGACCACCTGCTCGACGCGCATGGCGTGATCGTCTGGGTCGCGGAGCGGCCTCCGGCGAGCTTCGAGGTCAGGTTCCGGAAGCCGCATCCCTCCGGGACGGACGGACACGGCGACAACGGAAGCGCGCCGACCAACGGCGCCCCGCCTGGCGTTCCCTAACCGGAACGCTTTTTCATTCCCGGCCGCCCGGTGGACGACCGGGCCGTTTTTTATTAGGTTATGAGCCATGGAACCGGTGCCCAAGCACGCGCATCTCGTAGGAATCGGCGGCATCAACATGTCCGCCGTCGCCAAGCTCCTCAAACGGGCGGGGATTGGCGTGTCCGGCTCCGACGTGAAGGAATCGGAACTGACGGACGAGCTGGAGGTGCTCGGCATCCACGTCGCCATCGGCCAGGACAAGATGCATGTGCCGCCGGAATGCGATGTGCTCATTTATTCTTCCGCCGTTCCGGCGACCAATCCCGAACGTATGGAGGCCGCGCGCCGCGGCATCCGGGAGATCACGAACTTCCAGTTCCTCGGCGAATGGTACGCAAGCTCGCGCGTCCTGCTCGTGACGGGCACGCATGGCAAGAGCACGACCACGGCCATGCTCGGGCACATGCTCGAAGGGACGCACCAGGATCCGACCGTGATCGTGGGCAGCCGCGTGCCAGGCTATCCGCTCGGCAACGTGCGGTTCGGGGACGGGGAGCTGGTGGTGATCGAGGGCGACGAGTACGCGAAGCACTTTCTCGAATTCCACCCGTACGGGCTCATCATCAACAACATCGAGCTTGACCATACCGACGTCTTTCCCGATTTGGATACCCTGCTCACCGCGTTCAGCGAGCTGCTGTCGCGCGTGCAGGACGGCGGCGTCGTGATCGCGAACGCGGACGACCCGCGCGTGTCCACGCTCATCGGGCGCGAGCGCGGCGAGCTCGAAGCGCGCGGCATCCGCATCCGGACGTTCGGGTTCGCGTCGCACGCGGATTGCCGTATCGAGGACCTGCTCGTCAAGGACGGCCTGCTCACGTTCGCGTACCGCGACACGAACCTGCGGCCGATCCGTGCCGAACTCCCGGTTCCCGGCCGTATGAACGCGCTGAACGCCGCGGCCGCGCTCACCATGGTTTCGAGTCTCGGGATCCCGGCCGCGGATGCCGCGCGCACGCTTGAGACGTATCGCGGAATCTGGCGGCGCTTCGAGCTCGTCTCGGACCGCGATGACGTCATCGTCCTCTCGGATTACGCGCATCACCCGACGGCGGTCGCCGTCACGCTGGACGCCGCGCGATCCTTCTATCCGGGCCGGCGTCTCGTTGTTTGCTTCCAGCCGCACCATCGCCGCCGGACGCAGGATTTGTTCGACGCGTTCGTACCCGCCTTCGACAAGGCCGAACAGCTCGTTCTGTGCGAGATCTACGATGTGGCGGGGCGCGAGGAAGGCGTCGAGATCTCCTCGCGCGACCTGCAGGACGCGATCATCCGGCATGACGGCGAGCGCGGCGTCCAGCGCAGCGTCGAGTACGCACCGGATCCGGAGGAGGCGCTCACCATCCTCGCGCGCTGGAAACGTCCGGGCGATGTGATCCTGGTCATGGGCGCGGGGGATATTTATTCGATCGCAAAGAAGGTATGAATCCATTAACCGCAGAACAAATCGCCGCGTACAAGGCAGCGGTGCCGACGGCGACGGAGAACGAGCCGATGGCCAAGCATACGAGTTTTCGCGTCGGCGGTCCGGCGCGGCTCTATGTCGTCGCGCCGTCATCGGACGCGATCGTCCAGGCCGTGCACGCGGCGATGAACCTGCAAATCCCGTGGTACGTATACGGCGGGGGATCAAACCTTCTCGTCTCCGACGACGGGTTTGCAGGCGTGATCATCCAGGCGGCGAACAGGGAGATACGAATCATGAATCACGAATCACGAATCATGGTGGAGGCGGGCGCGATTACGGCGATGGTGGCGCGGCAAAGCGTGGAGGCTGGACTGACGGGGTTCGAATGGGCGATCGGTGTGCCGGGAACGATCGGCGGCGCGGTGTACGGCGACGCGGGTTGCTACGGCGGCGAGATGAAAGACGTCGTCGAGACGGTGGACGCATTCCGCTTGCGCGACAAACAGCGCGTGACGCTCACGAATGAACAATGCCGGTTTGGGTATCGTACGAGCCTGTTCAAGCATGAGCCGCATCTCATTTTTTCTTGTATCTTGAAACTTAAAGCTTGCACCGATCAGGCCGCATCGAAAACACGCATGGAAGAGATCATGGCGACGCGCAAAGAAAAACAGCCGCTCGCATCTTCGAGCGCGGGGTGCGTCTTCAAGAATTTCGAATTTACGGACGAAAAGGATCTGGAGATTTTGAAACGCGAGCTGGAGGTGCCACCGGGCATGATCGAAAAAAAACAGATTTCGTCCGGTTGGCTGATCGAACAGGCGGGATTGATGGGAAAGAGCGTCGGCGACGTGGAAGTGAGCAAGAAACACGGCAACTTTTTCATCAACAAAGGCAAGGCGCGCGCGCAAGACATTCTCGCGCTGATCTCGCTCGTGAAAATGAAGATCCGCGACGATCTCGGCATCGAGTTACAGGAGGAGGTGCAATACGTGGGGTTTTAGGGATTGACAAACAATCAGATTTTTGGAACGTAGTAAGTGTGTCGTTGCGAGGAGTCGAGCTAAGCTCGATGACGAAGCAATCTCCGGGCCCGTCCGAATGAGACTGCTTCGCTCCGCTCGCAACAACACGGGTAATATTGTTTGTCGTTGCGAGGAGCGTAGCGACGAAGCAATCCCAGCATGTTTATGAGAGCGGGTTACGTATACATCCTGACAAGTACATACAACACGGTGCTGTATACCGGCGTTACTTGGAATTTGAATCAGAGAATGGAACAGCATCGCGCCGGAAAGGGCAGTGAGTTCGTCAAGCGTTATCAAATTTGGAAGCTTGTGTATTATGAGAAGTTTCCGCACATCTTTCATGCCATCGAGCGGGAGAAGCAGATCAAGGCGGGATCGCGACAAAAGAAAATCAAATTAATCGATTCTATCAATCCGAAGTGGCGGGATCTATCCGATTCCATCGAATGAGATTGCTTCGCTCCGCTCGCAACGACAGAAGGGAGTTTGGTCAGAGGATGCATTTGTTTTGTCGTTGCGAGGAGCGCAGCGACGAGGCAATCCCATTTGACGGGTTTTGAGATTGCTTCGCTCCGCTCGCAACGACAAAACCCGCGTTCGCGGGTTTTGTCTTATACGTGGTGTCGCGAATTACTTCGCGGCCATGCACGCCTTGCACTTGTCCTTGAACAGCATCATCACGGCCGAAATGCCGACCAGGATGTACACGATCCATTCCACCTGCGGC
>CAYPUF010000051.1:0-6216 GCA_964413995.1 uncultured Gammaproteobacteria bacterium | reverse complement strand
CGTCTGGGCGTTCCGCACGCATCGATTCGTAAAACGGGTCATCATCGCGTTCTGGACCGGCTTCGCGCTTTTGGCGACGATGAGCGCGACCTTCGGCATCGCCGGCGCGGGCATCGCGGACCGGATCGCGGCCATGGGCGAGTCGCGCTATGCGCAGGCCGCCGCGAATGCGGGACGCGCGCTCCCCTCCTCCCCCGATTATTACGCCTGGATCATCCGCCGGATGTCGGAATCGCTGGTCGGCGGCCTCGCGATCACGAATCTCGCGACGGCGTGGACACTCCTGTGCTGGGCCGTCGCGCTCGTCGTCTTCACCCTCGCGCTTCGCAAAGACGTCTCCCTCGCCCGCTTCCGATCCGCCTTGGTCGGCGCGGGGCTATTGAGCGTGACGGTGTGGGCCGGATTCCTCGTCGGCTTCCCGCGCTCGTATCTCGACGAAACACCCGCCACCGCGCGCTTCATCCGGGAACGTGAGGCGGGTGCCGAGCCGTATCGCATCTATGATTATTTTCCGGAGCAAAGCGTGAGCCGCTTGCAAGATACCTACCGCATCGATCTCACCCAGCACGATCCGCGCGCGCTCCTTTCGCGCGAAATGCTCGGCGAAAACATCCATACCTGGTACGGCATCGATTCCGCGTTCGATCACGAACCATTGTCCGTCGGGCGGCTTGTCAGCGTCCTCGAAGAAATCACGGGAAGCAAGGACCGCGAGGTGATGAAAAGCATCGAGACGCAAATCGCGCATTTTTCGACGACGTCCACGGCGACGTTGCTCGGGCAGGCGAACGTGAAATACGTGCTGGTGCCGCATGAACTCGGCGAACCGTGGAAGCTCGTGTTCACGAGCAAGGTCGTGAACGACACGATCCCCGTGTACGTGTACGAGAATCCGTTCTTTTTGCCTCGCTGGGGATTTGCGGAAGACGCAAGCGCGGAAGACCGGATGGAAACGGTGGAATATGCGCCGGGCGTATTAAAAGTGAAAACAAGGACGCAGAATGAACAACGCGTCGTGTTTCGCGAGACCTATGTGCCGTTTTGGAAGGCGTTCGTGGATGGAAACGAAACGCCGATCGAAACCCACGACACCGCGTTCCAATCCGTGAAGGTCCCCGCGGGCGAACACGAAGTCGAGTTCCGCTACGCCGGTTTCTGGGAACAGGGGCGGATCTCCCTCCTCGGCCTTACCGGCGCAACACCTTAAGCTGGCGCAAAACCGACATCGCGGTCGCGTACGGGCCTTGCGGCTGGCGGCGGCTGACGAGCGCGATCACGGCGTAATACAGGATGCCGAGAAACGCGAGTTGGATGAACTGGACGGGAACGGTTGCAAACCCGTCTCGCGTGGAACGGAAGAGCAGGTCCGCACAAAATACGGCGAGACAGGCCGCGCCTCCGCTCGTCAGCACCGGATAAAAATCCCATTTCGGGATCTGCAAGATGGCGCGCGCTTTCCACACGACGTACAGCAACGTCGTGATCCACGCGACAACGATCGCCCACGCAAGACCGATCACGCCGCCCCACGTGATGCCGATGTACAACAACGGAATGAGAAGGATGATGCGGATGGCGTTCATGCGGAACACGATTTCCGGCTTGCCGAGCGCGGAGAGAACCGGTGCGACCAGGCTCGCGAACGCGTAGAACAGGTTGCCGAACGCGAAAATCTTGAGCGGTACGACGATCGGGAACCAGTTCGGACCGAGCAGCACGTTCACGACCGCGCCGCCTTCCAGCGCGAGGAGGAGCGCGATCGGAACGGCGGTCAGCATGAGTACGTCCACGGACTTGCGGAATCCTTCCTGCACCTTGTCGAGGCGGTCCTGCAATTTCGAAAACGCCGCGAAACCGACTTTTTGCATGAGCGACGCGAGCGTCACGGTCGCGGTGGACGCGAGGTCCTTTGCCTTCGAGTAGACGCCGAGCTGCGTCGTGTCGAGCAACCGGCCGACGAGAATCTTGTCGAGCTGCGCGACCATCACTTCCAGGAGTTCCTGGCCATACACCCATTTCGCGAAGCCGAACAAATCCTTGAGGCGCGTCATCGCGGCGGACAATCCCGGCATCGCGGGGTAGATCGCATAACTCACGAGGGCGACAACGGCATATTGCGCGACATAGCCGGAAAAAAGCGCCCATGCGTCGGCGCGGACCCAAAGTGCGAAGCCGATCGACGTGAACGTGAACACGAGCTGTCCCGCCACGTCGCGGTAGAACAGTTTTTTGAACTGCAATTCCTTGAAGAGATAGATTTGCCGGATGTTGGACAGGGCGGGCAGGACGAGAAGTACGCCGGCCCATTGCACCAGCGGGGCAAACGAAGCGTCGACATGGAAGAAATCGATGAGCCACGGCGAGGCCGCGTACACGCCGAGCGCGAGCAAACACGTACGACCAAGCTCGAACGTCCACAACGGATTCATGTACGTCTCGATCTCGGTCTGGCGCTGGGTGAGCGCATCGCCGAACGAGATGGAGGTGAGTTGCGACAGAAGCCCCGTGACGAGTAGCACGACGGCGATCACGCCATAGTCGTTTGGCGAGAGCAGGCGCGCGAGGACGAAAAACGTCAGTAAGCCGAACGCTTTCTGAAAAAAGACGCTCGACATGTACCAAGCGCCGCTTCGCACCGATCGGTTGTAGATACCCGGATCCGAAGACATGATCGCATTCTGGCACAAAGCCGGCTCCCTTGCCAAAAGGCGCGATCGCGCCTATATAAAGGTATCCATCTATGAAAGGCTGTTTCGTTTTGCACCGCCGTTTCGCGTTTCTCGGCCATTATACGGCCCGGCATCTGAAAGACATGGGCGTGATGCAGGAGGCCTGCGGCATCGTGTATACGAAACCGAGCCTCGATTTCATCCAGGCGCAAACCGACCTTTCGTACACCACGCTCCTCTACGACGAGGAGATCCACGCGCGCTACAAAAACGAAACGATCGATCCGGAGTATCTGAAAAAACTCGAGGAGGAATACGGCCTTCCCTCGTTGTGGCCCTCGCTCGCCGTGGACCGCATCGTCATGTCCAACCAGCTCGTGCGCGAATATCCGTACGATTGGCCGCGCTACTCGCATGAGGACATGTTGCGCTTGCTTCAGGTGCACGCCAAGGCGCTCACCGAATTTCTCGACAAGGAGCGTCCCGATTTCGTGTTCTTTTCCGCGATTTGCACCGTAAGCGCGTTCTTGCTGTATCACATGGCCAAAAAGCGCGGCATCCGGACGCTGGTCGTGCAAATGGCGAGCACCAAAAACCGATACATCGTCGGCGAGACATACGATTCGTTCACCGGCGTGGACGCGCTGTTCCACGGCGACCGCGCCGCGCTCAAGGCCTCGCCCGAATGGAAACAGGCCGAGGCGTTTCTCGAGGAGTTCCGCAGTCGCCCGGCGCCCTATTACGACAAGTCTGCGCCGTCCCAGCAACCCGTCGGCCGCAAAAAGCAATTGCGATTCCTGAATCCGAAATACGGCGTGAATACCGCCCGCGTGCTCTGGGGAAATCTCCGCGAACATTTTTCGCGTTCGCACGAAAACGAATACTCCTACATCAGCCCGTGGACGTATTGGAAAGACGCGATCAAGCGCAAGACGCGAAACCTCGTCGGCCTCGACGATCTCTACGACGAATTCACGCCGGACAAGGACGACTTCGCGTTTTTCCCGCTGCACCTCGAACCGGAAATCGCCCTGCTCCTGCAAGCGCCGTTCCAGACCGACCAGGTGAACCTGATCCGCCAAATCGCGCGCTCGCTCCCCGTACAATACAAATTGTACGTGAAGGACCATCCGGAAATGGCGCAATACCGCCCGCGCTCGTTCTACAAGGCGATCAAGCGCAACCCGAACGTGAAACTTATCGACGCGTCCGTGAGCAGCTTTCTCATCACGCCGCGCGCGAAGCTGATCACGACGATCACCGGCAGCGTAGGCTGGGAAGCGATCATGTTCAAGAAACCCGTCATCAGTTTCGGACACGTCTTCTACAACCGCCTTTCGATGACGAGCTATTGCGATCGCATGGAACAGCTTCCATCCATCATCAAGGACCGGTTGGAGCACGACAAACACGACGAGGAAGAGCTGCTCGCCTTCCTGACCGCTCTCTTCCAAGATTCGGCGGAATTGAACCTGCATTATCTCTGGATGGATGAGCCGTCATTTGAAAAGAAGATGGAAGGGGTGAAGCCTTTGGCGGAAGCGATCGCGAAAAAAGTCCAAGCACGCTAAACTTGGGGCATGAAAAAATACCTGCCGGAACTCCTGATCGGCGTGATCACTCTCGCGCTCGTGACATTCGCGCCGCTCCCCATCTGGGACGACGGGACGCAGTTTGAACTCCTCTCGCGATCGATCTTGCGCGGCGAGTACGCGCTCGAACCGGGCGTGCCGAGCATGTACCGCGAGCCGGGCTATCCGCTCATGCGAGCGATGGTGTATTTCGTGGGTGGCACGCCGGCCGTCGTCCTGTTCGTGCAAGCCCTGCTCGCGATCGGAACCGCGCTGCTCTGGCGACGCGTCTGGGAACGCATCAAGCCCGGCACGGGCTGGATCGGCGCCTGGGGCACGTTCATCGCCTACGGCTATTGGCTGTTCGCGCGCCAACACGCGTACGAGGTCCTGATCGGATTCCTGCTCGCGCTCGGCACGCTCGTTTTTCTCCGTTTCGCCTACGACCGCAAACCTGGATTCGCCGCGCTTTCCGGCCTGATCTTCGGCGCGCTCGCGACCACGCGCGGCGTGTTCCTGTTCCTGTTCATCCCGATGATCGCTTTCGTGCTCTGGTACGCACGCGGCGAATTCAAGGATGTGGCGAAGCGTAAGGTATTGCTCGTCGGATCGCTCTTGTTCATCGTCTCTTCGATCGCGCTTCCGGCCGCCTGGATGACGCGGAACTCCCTCGTGCTGAATTCCGGCGGCATCGCGAGCCGTCCGGGACTCGTTTTACACGCCCGCGCGCTCAAGACGGAGGCGAGCTGGGGCCAATACGGCGCAAGCCTGCTCGGCACGTTCACGGGCGACGCCATCCTGAAAGCCGTCGCGCCGGGACTTCGTCCCATCGACCGCCAGCATACCGCCCAGCTCGACATCGAGCGTGAACGCATTGCACGCGAGCTCGGCACCGAATCCACCGACATGCGCGTGGATGACGCGATGATGGAACAGGCGAAGGAGATGATATTCCGCTCGCCGGAATCGTTCGCGAAATACGCCGCGTGGACGCTCATCGACGACATCCGTCTCGTCTCCGTCCCCTCCTTCTCGACGCCGTGGGGCACCATGGAACCGATGTTCCTGCATTTGGATCGTTTGGGCGCAAAGCATGTCCTCTTTTTGCTCATCGCCGCGATCATGAATTTGATCTGGCTCATCGGCGGCGTCGCGGGATGCTATCTCGGCTGGAAATATTTCCGCGAACGCTTCGTGATCGCCGTCCCATACGTCTATCTGCTCGCGATCCACTCCCCGCTCGACAACGTCGTCCGTTTTTCCGCGGCGATCCAACCCATCATCGGCGGGTTTGTCGTGTTCTCGCTCGCGTTGTTCGTGCAATCACGCTGGCCCAAGCTCTCACGGCGCGTCTTCCCAGCGATAGAGGTGAAGTGATCCGAACGTTTCGACAGCAACCAGCGGATCAAGCTGGGTTTTGAGTTCCGGATTGATCGGCCCTTCGGTGACAAGATAATCGAGACGGTACTTCCGCAACTCCGCAAGCAACGGACGACTTGTGAAATCCGCGTACGCGGCGGAAAGTTCTCTGGCTTTTTGGTCCGACCATTCGTCCTGCGTCGTCTTGAACATCTGGTTCCAGTCCTCGTAGAAATAGCCGCGCACGAAAGAGTGGTTCTCGCGAAGCCATGCTTCCGCCTCTTCCGGCTTCACGTCGAGTAAGCGCATGAACACGAGAAAATTGTGGAAGATGCGTTCCTGCGGCACGCCGCTGATCACCCACGGCACGACGTACAGGTTGCAATGCGTGAACGCCGTGAGCGGCCGCACGAGCAACTCGTCCGATCCGGCGATGAGGACCACGCAATCCTTTTCCGCGTTCGCGTTGAACCAGCGATAGAGGTCCGCCTGCGGTTGGCGAGCGCGGAACTCCGGCATGGCCGAGCGGTACGTCCCGACGGCCGCGACGGCCTGCGCCAGCACGAAGCTCCCGAGCAGGATGGAACCGGCCATGGCCGATTTCGGAACACGCGCGG
>CAYPUF010000050.1:0-6409 GCA_964413995.1 uncultured Gammaproteobacteria bacterium | reverse complement strand
CGACAAACCCCGTGCGCGGTGACGGAACATACTGCAAACCGAGAAACAGGCGCACGGCTTTCCAATCCACCTCCGGCTTCGTCGAATCGGCGAGCCCGCCGACCTCCGACGCGAACGCGAATCCGCGCGCGTCGTTCATCCAGAAAAACGGCTTCTTGCCGATGCGATCGCGCGCGAAAAATAATTCGTTCTTTTGCTTATCCCAGATCGCGAACGCGAACATTCCCCGCAACTTCCCGAGCATCCTCTCGCCGTCGCGTTCAAACAGTTTCAACAGCACTTCCGTATCGCTGCTCGATCGAAACTGTTCTCTGTCATCTGTCAACTGTTTTCTCAGTTCCTGGTAGTTATAGATCTCCCCGTTGAACACGACGGTAAAGCGCCCGTCAGCGGAATGCATCGGCTGGGCGCCGGACGGCGACAAATCCACGATCGCGAGCCGGCGATGGGCGAGTCCCGCCTGCCCCTCGATCCAGACGGCGTTGCCGTCCGGCCCCCGATGCGCGATCCTGCCGGACATCGCAAGCAAACGGTCCCGGTCCACGGGCCGCTCCTGGACTGCAATCAGGCCGGCGATTCCGCACATAATCTATTGACGTTTTTGACCTCTGAAGCCTATCTTATCGCTATGGAAAGCGCAAAAATCAAGATCGCCCTCGCCGTCACCTTGGCGGAACAGGGCGGCGTCCAGCAATTCCTGGCCGGTTTTGCGTCTTGGCTGAAATCCCAAGGGCATGACGTGACGGTCATTGCCGGAGACGGCGCGTGGCTTGAAGAGCGTTGCAAAGAGCGGGGCATCCCGTTCATCCGCCTGCGCAACATGGGACGCGAGATCAACCCCCTGCGCGACCCCGCCGCCGTCATGGAACTGCGACGCGTCCTGCGAGTCCTCAAGCCGGATGCCGTTGAACTGAACAGCACAAAAATGAGCGTCATCGGCTCTTTAGCAAGCTACCAACTACCGACTACCGACTACCGACTAACACGCATCGTCTACCGCATCGGCGGCTGGTCGTTCCGCGAAGCGTTGCCCGCGCACAAGCTCTGGCTGTATCGCACGCTGGAAAAATGGACCGCGCGCCTCAAGGACGTGATCATTTGCGTGAATCCGGATGATGTGACGCTCGCGAACGAGATCGGCATCAAACCGCGAGAAGCGGTGATCGCCGTGCCGAACGGCATCGATCTCCCCCGCTTCGACGCGCAACTCCTTTCCCGCGACGCCGCCCGTGCCGTTTTCTGTACGGGCGCAATAAATTGCGCCCCTACCGACTTCCTCTTCGGCACGACATCGAACTTCTATCCGCCGAAAGATCTTCCGCGCTACATGGAAGCTTGCAAGATCGTCCATGATGCGAAACCGGATGCGCGTTTCCTGATTCTCGGCGACGGGATACAACGCGCGGAAATCGAAGCGAAGCGGCACGCGCTCGGACTGGACGAAGTCGTGCTCCTGCCCGGCGCGCGCGACGACGCGACGACGCTGCTCTCGGGATTCGACGCCTTCGTCCTGCCGAGTTCGAAAGAAGGCATGTCGTTTTCCCTGCTCGAGGCGATGGCCGCCCGTCTCCCCTGCATCGCCACGGATGTCGGTGCCGCGCGATGGATGTTAGATGATGCGGGACTCGTCGTCCCGAAAATGGATCCGCCGGCCCTCGCCGAAGCCATGCTCCGCGTCCTGCGCGACTCTTCTTTGCGCGAGCGCCTTTCACACGAAGCGCGAAGACAGGTCGAAACGCGTTTTCCGCTGCAAAAAACGTACGAAGGAAATCTCAAGGCGCTGATAGGTTAGCTCGTGTCGTTGCGAGCGGAGCGAAGCAACCCCAGAACCTTCACCGTCGCGCCCCCGCTCCCGTGTTTGTCGCGACCGCTCCGGACGGTTCTTCCGGCGCCGTGAGCGTCACGGCATCCGGATCCGTCGGATCGACGAGCGTGTCGAACGCCTCCGCCGTTCCGGGCGCGATCAGTTCGCCTTGCGCGAGGATGGTATCGCGCAGGTCCGTCAGGCCGATCGTGTGCATCTTCATGGCAAGCTGCGCGTACATGGACGCATCTCCATGCGGCAGCTTGGACAAGGACTCGGCCGTCCGCTGGAGCCCGGCCGCATCCTTCAGGACGATATAGGCGTCAAACACGCCTTGGATTTCCTGCGGGTTCTGCAGCGTGTACGGGTACTTGGCAGTCAGTGCGGCGCGGATTTCTTCGGCGCCCTGCACGCGCAAGGCCGGATCCTGGGCCCCCTTGTCATACATCAGTGTCAGGCCGTAGTTCCAGGAACCAATGCCGTTGTCCGGATCGAAATCGCGCACCGTCTTGAATACCTGCACGGCGTCATCCAGGCGTCCGAGCTGGAGATACAGCCGCGCCAATCCGTAGTGGAGCTGCTGGCGCTTCGGACTCGTTTCAATGGCGCGCTGGTACAGGTCGAGCGCGACGGCCGCCTCGGACGGGATGAGCGGCATCGCCTCCTGCGCGAGACGCGCATAAATGTAAATCGGATGCGTGTTGCGCGGATGGCGTGAAATCTCTTCCTCGGATAACGATTTCGCCAGCTGGTACATTTCCTGCCATTGCGGGAAACGCTGGAACTGTCCGGAGCCGATCACGCCGATGATGTTCCGCGACATCAGGAAGGATTGCTCGTCCTTGTACATGGTCGGGACGTCCGCCGCCTGCTTCGCGTATTCGAACGCGAGCGCGGGATTGAATCCGAATACGGCGTTTCCTTTCAAGGCGAGCACGGATGCCCGGAACGGTAGCACCGACGTCCGATACACCAGCAGGATGGCGAGGATTTGCAGCACGGCGAACAGGATCCACGGCGCGTCGCGCTTCACGGGCGCCTGCTCCTTCTTTTCCGCTGCCGGTTCCTTTTCCCCGATGAATTCCCCCTTTGTCGCCGCGATGATGAGCGCGAACAGCAGGTAGCTCATCGAAAACCCGGCCGGGTGGTCGAAGACGAAGAGGTTTTGCACGAAGTAGGCGATCGGAAGCGAGAAGAGGATGGCGGCGATCGGAAGATCTATCCAGCCGCGGCGATACGCCCGCCAGGTCGAGAAGAAAATCGCGACATAGATGGCGAAGAACGTCAGGAAACCGAGCAGCCCCGTCATGGAGAGCACATCCATCACGGTATTGTGCGCGCGGTCGAACCAGGTTTCATACGTGCCGAAGCGTAGCGACTCCGGATTGAATTTTTGGTTAAAGAGGATGTGGAAGTTGTCGAGACCCCATCCCGTCAACGGCCGCTCGATGAACCCCTGCCAGGCGATATCCCAGGCGATGAGGCGCGTGGAAATCGTGGAACGAAAATCCGTCAGGCGGTTGAACGGCGTCGCGCGCACGAACTCGGTATCACGGAACGCGAAGAGGACCCCGTATGCCGCGAGCAGCGCGAGAAATCCGCCGAACACGGCGTATTTGGTTTTCTTGTTCTTGCTGAACAGGCCGACGTACAGCGCGAAGACGATCAACCCCGCCGCCAGCCCGACGAGCGCGCCGCGGGACTGCGCGAGCAGGAACGCGGTGATGTCGAATGCCGCGATGATGGCATACGCGATGCGCCAGTTTCTCGACGGATTGCGCCAGAACAGGAGCGCCAGGAAAAACAGGTTGAAAATCTGGTACGCCGCCATGTAAATCGGGTTGTCCAAAAGGCCGCCGACGCGGTCGCCCGCCGTGAACAGGAGCAGGTTCGGATTGAACTTTTGCATGATGGCTACGATCGCCATTACCGCGGACAACGCGACTTCATAGTTGAGGAGCCATTTCCACTGGTTCCAGGTCTTGAGCGTACCGACCGCCATCGTGAGCCAGGCGAGGAAATGCAGCAGCGTGAACAGGCCGTTCATGCGTTCCTGGTTGCCCCACCAGGCCCGCAACGGATCAATCGCGAAGACGACGGACAGCGTCAGCGCCGCGAAATATGCCAGGACCGCGAAATAGAGAATGTGCTTCTTGGGACGATAGTCCGGTTCCATCCACGCCAAGGCGAGATACGCCGGAAAAGTCAGGCCGATCAGGATCTGGAAATAGACCAGTTTCGAGAAAACGAACGGGAAAATGACCGTCGGGATGAACACGAGCGGGACCAGGAGGCCGCCGTAGATTCCGATGTAGGTCAGCGCTTTGAAAAGCCGGATGGCATTCGTGCGGTTCATAGAGTCCGAGCTAGGGTAGCACGTGATGGAATGACCGAAAAGACCGCGGGATTCGCGGTCTTTCATTGAATCGACCGAGCGGATTACGGCTGCAAGCTATCGCTCGGATACGTCACGGACGCTTCGGCGGTCACCGGATTGAAATCGGACGTCGAGCTGATGTTACTACCGAACTGGTAGTTGGTGTAGAAGGCGTCGTTGATGTCGTCGATCATCGTGTTCCATGCCGCGCCGTACAGCGCCGTGGCGACGGCCTCGGTGGTGATCCAGCGCAACACGCCGCCCTTCTCCACCGCATAGACCTTCGGATCGGTCGTGAACTTCACCATTCTTACGCCCGGCTTGTACGTCACGTTGTTTCCAAGGACGATGCCCGCCATCTGCGTTTCATTGATGAGTTGCACGCCGGAGAAATCCTCATACCACGTGAAGTACACCTTTTCATTCGGGAATGCGTGGCGTTTGCCCTGCGAGCTTACGTAGTACACGGCCTTGCACGGGTGGTTGACGTCGGCCCCGGCAGGACAGGGCAGCTTCACGAGCGTGTGCACCGGAATCACGATGCCGTCGACCCGGACTTCCTGATATTCCGTCGAGACGGGGGGAAGCGCCGGGGAAGAGCCCAAGCCACCACCACCGCCGCCGGAACTGGAGCTGCTAGACGAGCTCGAGGCGAGGGTAATCGTAATGGTGTCCGTCCCCGTATCGGTCGCGTCATAGGTATCCGTGTAGCTCACGGTGCCGGTATCGGAGGCGTTGACGGTGAGCGTGCCGTCGCTGACCGTCGCATTTGCCGAGTAGGAAAGGGCCAACGCGGTCGTGTTGCGGAAGACGCCCGTCGCGTCTCCCGTTTCGGTGAGCGTCAGGGTTTCGCTATCGGAACCGGCGGCGGAGGTCACGCTGACGGTCACGGTCAACGTTTCCGTGTTGGTGGCCGAGAGGTTCCGGTTCTGGTCTTCCAGCGTCACATACAGGCCGCCGCCGGACGTAAACGTGATCCTGGCCGTCGACGTCGCGCCACCGGATGACGTGGTGAACGCAAGCGACTCATTCGCGTGCACGATGCTTCCGCTCGAAATCGTCACCTGTCCGCCGCTGTTGGCATAGGTGCCCGAGACGGTGAAGGTCCGCGTGTTGACCGAGAAGATTCCCGTCACGAGCGTGAAGGCGTTGGACACGGTGCTGTTTCCCGTCATGGTCGCGACCGTGCCGTCGCTTTTCTGCACCGTCAGGTTGTAGAACGTGGCGGCGCCAAGATCCTGGGCATTGCCGCTGTGCAGCCGCACGGTTCCGGTATTGCCGTTGAAGGTTCCCGAATTGGTGAAGTTGGCCTCGAGCACGAGCGTGCCCGTATTGTTGTTGATGGTGCCGCTCGCCGCGTTCGTGAGGTTGCCCGTCGTCGTCGCGGTGCCCGAGCCGACGGCGAACAATCCGTTGTTTTGCAGGGTCGAGTCCATTTTGATATTTCCGGAGGTGGACCCGAACGAGCCGGTGGAGCTGACGGCCGCGTTGAAGGTCAGCGTCCCGGATGTGGAACTCACGGAGGCGCCGGACAAGATCGTCGCCGCTCCGACCACCGTCAGGCTGGCGGAGCCGCCCGAGACGGTCCCCCCGGCGCCATTGGCGGATAACGTGCTCAAAATCGTCGTGCTGGCCGCGAACGTCGCCGTGCCGTCGCTCTTCAGCGACACGAAGAGGTTGTACAGCGCGCCCGCGATGGTCTGGTCCGATGTGCCGCCGACACGCACCGTCCCGGATTGGGCGTTAAACGTTCCGTTGTTCGTGAAATCGCCCAGGAACGCCAGGATCCCGTTCGCGCCGTTCAGCGTCCCGCTGACGGCGTTCGTAAACGCGCCCGTCGTGGTCGCGGTACCGGCGCCGATGTCAAACGTCCCGTTATTTTGCACGGTGCTCGTGGCCGTGATGATGCCCGATCCGGTGCCCAGGCTTCCCGTGCTCGTCACCGTGTTCAGCGCGAGAATGCCGCTCGTGGACGTCACGGTGCCTCCCGATTCGATGGTCGTCGTCCCCGTGACCTGGAGCAGGCTGGAAACGGCGCTGACGGTTCCGGAGACCGACAGGTTCGCGACCGTCACGCTGGCCGACAAGTTCGTCGTCGTCGCCGACGGGACGAACACATCGTCGGCGGAGGTAGGCACGGCGCCGCATGTCCAGTTTCCGGCCGTATTAAAGTCGTTATTCCCGACACTGGCGAAGGCACAAACGGCGGCAGACGCCGGATGCGAGAA
>CAYPUF010000049.1:0-6495 GCA_964413995.1 uncultured Gammaproteobacteria bacterium | reverse complement strand
TCAAGATTCTTGATCTTGATGTCACGGAAGTATTCCGTACCCGAGGAACCGATGACCTTGTCCGAGGACGTGTTGCCCTGGATCTTGAGGTCGATGTTGCGAATTTCCAACGTGTTGTCCGGCGAGGCCATCGAGAAGCGGTACAGGACGACATCCTGGCTGCCCTTCGCGATATTGCCCGCGGTCGGACCGTTGAAGGAGACCGTGAGCTGGCCGCCCTGGGTCGTCACTTCGATGTAGTTGGAATCGGTGGATTCACCGTCGAACGAACCCTGACCCGTAGTCTTACAACCGCCGGTGGCCGTGTCTGCGATACAGACCGCGGCACCCGCGTTGTAAAGCTGGTCGATCGCATAGACGTCCGTCGTGTATTCGACGTAGGTCTTGATCGTGCGGTCCGCACGGCCGGCGATCGCGGCGCGCAGCGAGAACGTGCGCGTCGTGCCGTTCGGGATCACGTACGGCGGCTCGAAGTTCAGGACGATCTTGTCACCCACGAGCGCGGCGGCGGAAGCGACCTTGGTCGAACCGGTCCACAGCTCAAGGTTGGTGAGGTCCGTGTTGGAGACCGAACCGGCCTGCAGAAGCGTGATGCGGCGGACTTCGATGTCGTTGGTGTTGGCAATCAACTTGAAGTTCGAGATTTCGGCGTTCTGCGCACCAATGTTCGGGTTGGTCGGCGTCGTGCCCTTCTGGACATCGAGGCGACCGGCCGCCGTGGTACCGACCGTGAACACGTTACCGCGGACCGGGAAGTTGCCCGAGACCGTGCCGGTACCGCTGATCACGACGGAGGCGGCGTCGGAGACTTCGAACGCGTGCTGGCCGCCCGTGGGGGACGGGCTGGAGATGGAGAAGTCACCGACCATCACGACCGAGTAGGTCGCGCCGGCGGCGACGTTGATGTTGAGACCGTGGAACTCGACGAGGTTGGTCGACGAGTTGATCGTGCGGCCCGTCGTCAGGCGGTTACCGTTGCCGTCGTACAGGTAGACGTTCGAGAAGTCACCCGTGGCACCGACGCCGATGCGGCGGATGCGAAGGCCCGTCACCGTCACCGCGGCGAAGCCGGCGGTCAGGTTGAACTTGGCCATCGAAACGCTCGCGGCGTTCTTCGGAACGGTTTGGGCCGGAGGCGTGTCGGAGGCGAGCGTCACCTGGAGGTTACCGCCCACCGGAGTCACGCCGCCGCAAATCGCGATGACGTCGGCCAACTCACACTCACGCGAGGTCACGCTGGACGAGTGGTCCGGGTACGTGATCGTCGTCGTGATCGTGAAGGCCGGGTTGAAGCCGTTCGCGGCGTAGACAGCGTCCGAAGCGATCATGCGCTTCATGCCACCATCCACCACGTAACGGTTCGGGCTGCCGGCGTACTGGACCACGGTGCCGTCCGGGTGAACCGGCGTCGAGACCGAGGAACCGATGGTGTAGTTCACGAAGAACGAGTCCGGCACGTCCACCACGCGCTGGGCCCACGCGGAGCCGTACAACGAGGTGGCGAGTGCTTCGGATTCGACCCAGTGAAGGACACCGCCAAGCGTGACGGCGTACACCTTCGGGTCCGTCTGGATCTTGACCAGGCGGGTGCCCGGGCGGATCGTGACGTTTCCGCCGATGAGGTACGAGGCCAATTCCGTGTCGGAGATGGTCCGAACGCCGGAGAAGTCCACGAACCACGAGAAGTAGGTTTTCTCGTTCGGGAAGACATAGCGCTTGCCGTCCGCGGCGAAGTAATACACCGCAGGCCCGGAGGCCTTGATGAGGTCACCGGCCGTCGCGGCGCGAGCCGCCGTCGGAAGGGCAATGGTGCCGATACCGACCGACCAGGCGATCGTCGTCAGGGCGACGAAGCTGGAGAAAATTTTCTTAAGGATAGTACCCATAGGGTAGCCCTTGCGGGCTGCGTGCCTTCCGGGATCCGTTGAGAATCCGTGGAAGGCGGTTCTAGCTGTTATGAGTAGACCGGTTGGCTCCCGAGATGAGTCGGGATCGACCTTTCGCGCCAAACCGTGGCGTGGGGATCGGGCACGAGCGAAAGCGAGTCTCCGGTGGGGACGGAGGGTTCTCCCGCTCGTCAGGACGCCTCTGCAAGGCAGGGTCGCCCTGGTCGCGGGGGAACCGTCATCAGTAGTTAAGACGATGGCGGTGATGCGCCGGCGTCCGCGGGCGTGGACGAGGCCGCACCGGACCCGTCCGCCGGCTCCGAGGAGCTGGCGCTCGACGCGGGAACCTCGCCGGACCCGTCCGCCGGAACGGTCGCGCTCGTGGAGCTCGCGACGAGCTGGTCGACCAAGGCGACCGCGACGACCGTCGCACGGAGCGCCTCCGCGAGTTTGGTCGTGGCTTCATCGAGTTTTTGCTCGCCAAGCAACGAGGTCGCCTCGCTCAAGGTGGCGCTGGCGGAAGCGAGTTCGGGAATCGTGGAAGTGGCGGGCATGGACGGGGCGGTTCCGGAGGCGTTTTGGGTCGGCAGGGTACCCGAGGCGCTCATCGCCATCAACCGCTCCGCCGATCCGTCGAGCGAGGCGCGCAAATCGCGGATCTTGCCTTCCAATGTCCGCGTCACTTCCTCGTCCGTGATCGCGTTTTGCGCCTCGGTGCCGGACGTCTTGGTCTCGACGAGGACGGCCACGGCCGCGATGCTCGTCTGAACGGCCTGCGCCTGCGCCTCGACCACGGCCTGCTTGACGTCCTGCCGGACAACCTCGGTCTTGACCTGCTGCAGCTCCTGCGACACCTGTTCGGTGGTGCGGTCGACCAGCTTTGCAAGCTCCGCGGTCTCGGGGGCGGACGCTTCCTGTTTCACTTCCTTCAATTGGTTCTTCACCGTGTCGAGATCGCGTTTCAATCCGATGGCTGCCTCGCGCAGCCGCTCGGGACTCTGTTTCTCGGGCGTGTTCACGATCGTCTTGATCTCCTCGACGCGGCGGTCCACGAACTCGGCCTTCAGCCGCACGCGGTCGGCCTTGCCCTGCGTCAGCGCGAGGCGCGTCTGCTCGCCCGCGATCTTCACGGGATACAGGAAATCGCCCGGCACCGAGCGCTCGGACGCCGACACGCTCACGAGGGACCCGCCCAGGACGGCGACGAGCACCGACAGGGCGGCGAGCGCCGGAGTGCGCATCCATTGCATGACCTTCGCGGGAACGAACGCGCGTGCGGCTTCGCGGAACCGAAGGGATGCGGGCAGGGGGGAGAGGGCTTCGGACGAGCGGACGCGCTCCATCAGGCCCGCGCGCGTACGCAAAACCCACGCCTGGTCGGGCACGATTCCGCGCTCCGTCGAACGGACGGATCGCAGCTTGCGGAGGAGATCGCGCTTGCTCATGGCGTGGGTTGGGATCGGTCCAGGGCGTCAAGCGCCTTCATGGCCCGATGGAAAATGACGCGGACATGGCCGGGCGTCTTGTCGAGGATGAGCGCGATGTCCTGATACCCCAGCCCGTCGACGAGCCGGAGCGTGAGGACATCCCGAAAATCTTCTTTCAAGCGGCCGATTTTTTCGAGCACCAGGCCGAGATCGGCCTTTGCTTCGATGACGGCGCGCTGCCGGTTTTGGTCGGACAAAACGCCTTCGCTATCAGAAGACGCAAAAACCCCCGATTCCGTTACAACCGAAGAAAGGGGAGTGGATGGCTCGCGTTTCCGATAATGGTCAACAACCAGATTTCTCGCGAATTTATACAAAAGCGCGCGGACGTTCCGGATGTCCGCCTGTTCTAATGCGTATTGCCAGAAACGGAGAAAGGTCTCCGAGGTCACGTCTTCCGCCGCCTCCTTTGACGGCAGTTTCAGGTACACAAAGCGATAAATGTGCGTGACGTATCGATCGTACAGGCGGCCAAAGGCCTCCGCATCCCGATGGGTGCGGATTCGATAGACATAAAACCTATCAACGAGTTGATTCATGGATCGCAAACCGCCGTCACTTCCATTGCGCAGTACCTCCGATCCTAGCGAAATAGCGCTCTTTTTTCAAGGAAAATTGATGATTCTTTGCGAAGGTTAGCAAAAGAGCAGCCCCGTCTGGGAACGGCCCTTTGTTGTCTGCTCTTTCGTTCTGGATTACGCGCGCATGGCGACCGGCGTCGTCAGTGCCGTCGGTTGTCCGCAAGCCTCGCGATACAAGCGCTCCATGTCGTCGATACGGTCGTCCAGGTCATGCATGGCCATCGAGTGGCGCGCCGCCGCCTCCGTGAAACGGGCGCGATCGCGCACGTCCATTTGCGCCGCGACGATGAAAGCGTTCGCGAGACTGTCGAGGTCGCGCGGACGCACCGGCAGCATGGAGCCGCCCGTCGCCTCGACATTCGCCGCGATATCCGTCGCGATCACGAGACGGCCCAACTGGCACGCCTCGACGACCGCAAGCGACAAGCCTTCACTCACCGTCGGGAAGACATGGGCGAGCGCGCCGGCCTGCAGCGCGGTCAGCTCCTTGCCCGAACGCTGGCCGAGCATCAGCACGCCCGGCGTGCGGCTCGCGAGACCGCACAACCAGGAGGCGTACGTATCGGTCCAGGCCGCGCCGCCGACGATGACAAGCGGACGATGTGCAAATAATTCCGGAAATTCGTTGCGGGCCTTGCCGTAGGCCTCGATCAGGACATGCGCGAGCTTGTCCTGGATCAGGCGTCCGACAAACAGGAAATAGTTATCCACAGTCAAGCCATGCGGATGCAGATAGTTATCCACATTCTTCGGAACTTCGGGCGAAGCCACGGGATGCGTTACGTAACACGTCTGGACGCCGTAGGTCTGCTGGCAATACGAAGCAAGCACCTGCGAAATCGTCACCGTGCGATGCGGCACGCGGCAGGCCATCCACTCCCCGACCCTGAACACGAAACGGGCAAAGCGGCCCCACTTGGAAAGCACGCGATCAATGGAATGGAAGGTGACGACCACCTTCGCGCGCGGGTGCAAAAGCCGAGCCAGAGGCGCAAGCAACGCAATACCCGCGCCGTGCAAATGCACGATCTCCGGACGCAGGCGGCGCGCGGCCAGGAGTGCGGTAAAGCTATGCGTGATCGCATCCAAATGCTTGGTACGGATGCCGGGCGTAAGCATCTGCTCGATGCCCGTCGGCGCGCTCGCGCCCGCCACGTACCACGCGCGGCCGAACACGATGACCCGGTGCCCGCGGGACGCCAAACCGGACGCCAACGTTTCCACGTGACGCTCGATGCCGCCGGAACGCGCCGGCAGGCCCTTTTGACCGATCATGGCGATCACCATATGAGAAGTAAGGCGAACGGTTGTTCATACCAAAAAAGACGCATTTTGTCAATGCGGCTGCATCGTATTTTGGCTAAGATAAAGCTTTATCCGTACACGTTTTCGACCCAATGATACTCGATCTCACAGCCGGGAAGAGCCGTAATCGCGATCACATCGGCCTGATAGCGTTCCGGCGGACGGGCTTGTTCGCCGATCCAGCATTCGATGGCCCGGGCCAAGTGGCGCAATTTCTTGCCCGTGACGGCCCCCTCCGGATGCCCGAACATGAGGGTGTTGCGATATTTCACCTCGACGAAGCGGTATTCGCCGTCACGTTCCACGATGAGGTCGATTTCGCCGAGTCGATGCGTCCAGTTCCGCGCCACGATCCGGAACCCGCGTTCGACGAAAAACGACGCGGCCAGGTCTTCGCCGAGACGGCCGTCGGCCCTGCGCGCATCGTACATAATTAAATATTCTCTATTTTATTATTTGTAATTTATTATAGAATATTTTAATAATCCCCTACCGGCCGCCCGGCTTCGGCAGCCACTTCTCGTAGGCCGCGCGCTCCCGCTGCCTGGCACGCGCCGCCGGACGGAGGCGGAAGTGCTCCTTCCAGATGTCGTACGCCCAATAGCCGAACCCGCCGATCCAGAACAGCCACAGGACGCGCATAGAAAGATACGGGACGTCTTGCCAATGGAAGAAGTACAGGACGAGACCCGCGAGACCCGCCCATCCCGCACAGGCCGACACGCGCCTCAGGAAGCGGCGCGCATCCTTTTCGAGCTTGGCCCGGCGAACGTACGCGACCAGGCCGAACGCCGCGACCATCAGCACGGCCATGAAAAACGGCAGGAACCGCTCAAGCCAGGGCATGAACGGCACGGCCTGAAGGTTGAACCAGAACGATGGCTTGAACAGCGGCAGGATCCAATTCATAGACAGGACGTATCTACCAGCCCGCGCGTTATTCCGCAAGGTCGGCCGGCGTGTTCACCACGACCGCGTGGCCGTGGTCCGGAACCGTCTTGTGGTACGCAAGCGCGTAATGGCAATCGCCGGCGTCGAATTCGTCCACGAGTTCGAGCTCGGGGTCCGCGAAGTACCGCTTGGCCTCGGCCGGCGCCATGCGGTTCTCGGGCGGCGGACCGATCGCGGTCCGACAGGCCTGCCACTCGATCACGAGCAGATGTCCGCCGGGCGCGACGAGCCGCAGGGCCTCGGCCACGAGTCCCGACCGGTTACGCGAGAGGTACAGGTTGTTCG
>CAYPUF010000048.1:5381-6563 GCA_964413995.1 uncultured Gammaproteobacteria bacterium | reverse complement strand
AGGCGCTTCCCCTCCTTCACAAACGCCTCGTACAGGGGCGCGACGGTGGCGGGCGATTCCGGCGCAAGACGTTCCTTGGCGGGTACATCGAGGATGAGCGAACCGAGCAAGCGATTGAGCAACATGGCGTGCAAGTCTTCGGTCCTCACGTATTCGGGACAGGCAGAGGTGATTTCATCACGCCACGTATTCGTGATCCGCGCCACATCCTCGGGCGTGCGGCGGCCGACGGGCAGATGCATCCATTGCTGCCAGACGGCGAACGCAACGTCGTACGCGGATTGTCGCCACGACCAAAAATGATTCGCGAACACGACGTACTCATCCGAAGAAAGATGCCGCACGTCCCCCGGCGCGAGATGCGCGTGCATGAATTGCAGGTGTCCGGTATCACGCAGGGCCGCAAGCATCGCGTCGCGCAGATGCAGGGCGTGAGGCTCGACGCGCGCAAACGCTTCGGGGTGTTTTCGCTTCGCGAGCTCGATCCATTTTTCGGCTTGCCGCTCGGTAAACTCGCGCAATGACCCGTGCTCGTTGTCCCAAAACGGCTTGGCCACGGCCAATCGTAATTGGCGATAAAACGACGCAAAGGCGCGTGCGGCCGCGACCGGATCGCCTTCGACGTCAAAGAGCGGCGGCGCGTCCACGCGTTCCTCGATCATGAATCCGTATCCCTTCCCTTCGTCGAATGGCCGGTGGACGTATGTATGCGGCGGCCGCACGCGCGTGCCCTTGGCCTGCGCGCGGAACGCCTCGCGGATCCCCTCCTCATCCTCCTCGGGCTTCATGCCCACGACGAGCAACACGGCCGGCTTGTCTTCAAACGTCCCCGCATATTTCACACGCCACGTTTTGTCGCGGTCGTAGAGAAACCGGCGATGGAATTCTTCACCGAGGATGAAACCCGTCTCATCGCAAATCGCACGCGTGATCTCCGCAAGTCTCGGCGTGAGATCCTCCTGCTCGAAGTACTTGTCGATGGTCCTGTTGTCGGTCATATTAATTCCCCGCGGATCCTGAGCGCCTCCGGTATGTCTCCTCCTCGACATCATCCATCGCCTCCTCGATCGCAAGATAGAGATCCGGAAACTTCGCCTTGGTGATGCCCGCTTTTTCCAGCATCAACTTCGCTTCATGCACCTGTCGCTCCATGGCCACAACCTCGGCTTGAGAACGGTCCAT
>CAYPUF010000048.1:0-5281 GCA_964413995.1 uncultured Gammaproteobacteria bacterium | reverse complement strand
CGAGAAATGCACATCTTCCTGGGTCTCATATTCACGGCGGTGATCCTCCTCCTGTCCTATTGGCTCATCGGACTGCGGTCCAAGGACAAGAACCGGCGCCGCGTCCTACAGCTGCTGCTCGACCACCCGGACACCTACGGTTTGCAATTGCAGGATCTCTCCCGGGGCAAACTCGGCGTGGGCGTCTACGTCACGCTGCGGCTCCTCGAGGACGAGGGCTTACTCACTTCCCGGCGGGATCACCGGAACACGGCGACTCGCGGCGGACGACCGCGCGTCCGTTACACGCTGACGGAACGCGGTCGCGAGGAAGCCGAGCGGCTGCGCGATCAAGCATCGCCACGCTGACCACCCGACGGGTGGTTTTTTCATGCATCAATGCGCGCCTGTTCCGTAAAACGGTCTTCCCACTTGGTCTCGAGCCGCTGCGCATCTTCCTCGTCGAAGCCGAAGAAATGCGCGACCTCATGCCAAACCGTGTGACGGATGATCTCGGCCGGATCCTTGCCGGTCGCCTCGGCCTCGTCCAACATCACGTCGCGAAACAACGTGATTTTGTCGGGCAGCAGCCCCGTCGGATCACCCGCGTACTCGGATTTCGGCACGCCCTCATACAAACCGAGGCACTCTCCCTCCCCGAACACCTCAAGCTCGCGATCACCGGCGTCTTCGATCACAAACGCGACGCCCGAAAGCTCATCGCGAAACCGTCCGGGGATCGCCTCCAACGCCGCCGCGACGTGGCGCTCCATCTGCTCGAAGGTCATACGGGATCAAAACCGCGAAGCGATGTAAAACCCTCCCGCCATGAGGAGTATCGCGACCGCAATCCACACCAGTGCCATTTTGAATTCAATCGCTCCCTCACCGCGAATTCTTGGCATCCCTTTTCCGTGCGTATTTCCCGTGAGCGTATCGGTCCACGAGACGACCGTCCCGTTCTCATCGACAAAAAAGACGAACATGCCGCGTTCCGTCGTTTCTTCGTGCGAGACCTCGCGCGCGCTCTCGACGGGCGCCTCGACGTAACGGCCGTCGCGCGTGCGGAAAGCATAGCGGAACGAGCCCTTGTATTCGATCATCTTTCCGCCTTGGTTGACCGGCGTGATCTTTTCTTTCACATCCTCCAAGGGCTCGATCACGAGCGTGAAACCGTCGCGGCCCATCTCCTCGCGGTCGCGATGAAGCTCTGCCTGCAGTTCCCCGCTAAACGCCGATGCCACTTTCCCGGCAAACGCGTCTCCGAGCGCTTGAATGTAGTTCATACAAGTTCACCGTAGCGCACTTCCCAAAAACACAAAACACCCGCGCAGGCGGATGCAGATCACCGGCAGCATTCGGGCGCGTACTCGAGTACGACGGGACCGCCGTCAGGCGGAGGCGTACAAAGACAGGCCAATATCCCTTCCGCATCGATGGGTGCAGCCGGAGCGAAGCGCGATGGCGCGATGCGATGACGCGCACGGAGTGCTTCCAATGCCTCGGGATCCGTCTCGCCAAGGATGGCGAGATCGACGTCGTCGTACGCGGCCCAGCGCGCGAACGCATCCGGCGCTCCCGCATCGACGACGGCGGGTGTCTGATCCGCGTCCGTCTCGACCGCGTCGGGCCAAAGTCGCCATGCGAGGAAGCCCGCCACGATGGCGATGATGGCGCACAGGAAAAAGATACGCTTGTTGTCCTTCATCTCATCCTCCTCCACAACGTCCGGAGCGTGGCTCATTTCATCGAATCTGTCAATCTGCTCAACGCAAAACACCCGCTTTCGTCGGGTGTTTTGAAGTGCTTTTTCGGAATATGAGCAGCAAAAACAAGAAGATTAGCTCCTTCCCCGATGGCTGCTCAAATTTCATACGGATGGAAAAAAACCGCCTCAGTCTCTTGAAAACTCTTTCGGATCGATGCCTGCTTCGCGGATGATCGACCGGACCGTGCCTTTGGGTAATTCCTTTGCATGTTTTGGGACAACAGCTCGTCTTCCCGTCGTCGAATGAAAAAATACGATATGACTTCCGGTCGCATGATCTTCTACGAACCCGAGCTGTTTTAACCTTTTCGCGATCTCCCGATATCTCAACGGAAGCTTAGGAGGCATACGCCTTACGCTTCTTCTTGATGTTTGTCCGGGGTCTTAATCGCACGGGCGCGTAGAACGTTGACTCATCTGTGGGCACCGGTTCGCCGTGCTTGCGTAAGCTTATGAGGTAGATTTCGATCGCATCTGACGCCATCCGCTTCGCCTCTTCCAAGGTGCGGCCATACGTGACGCAACCGGGCAACGTCGGGACAATGGCCGTAAAACCGCCTTCCGGCTCTTCACGAAACAAGACGTTATAAAAGCCGTTTGTCATACGCCTGAAAAACTAGCAAATAAGGGAGAAAAAGGCAAAAAACACTCGCCTTAGCGAAGCCTCTTCGACTTCTTCTTCAACCACTTCGCGATTGCTTCAATTGTATGCTTCTTCTGCGCGACATCCAAGACGAACTCATAAGCTTCTTCCGTCTCGAGTCTTAACGTATAACCTTGAGCACGCAAAAAGACTTGGGTGACCGTAATCGCGGCACGCTTATTTCCATCGGAAAAAACATGATATGTGGCCAATCCTTCCATGTAGGTTGCGGCCTTGGAAAACACGTCCGGATAAAATGCTTTTCCCATCATCGCCATCTTTGGACGTTCTGAGATCGAGTTTAGCAAATTTAAATCTCGTATCCCTTTGATGCCACCAAACTCCCCGATCACGCGGTCGTGGATCGCCAAAATCTCCTCCGCGAGCAAATACCGCATCAATTAAGCGTTCGTCAGCTTCTCAAGCAACGGACGATATTCGGCAATAAACTCGTCCGTCCATTGGATGACTTTTGGATCGATCGTCGGGGCCTCTCTCGCGGTGCTCGAAAATTCGACATGAATCGTGTCGCCGATCTTTACTCCTTCGGCTTCCAGCACTTCCTTGGGCACGAGCACCGCCGCCGACGTCCCGACCTTGATGAGTTTGCGCTGCATAATAATGCTATTATAATGCCGTGTTTTCGGTACGTCAAGTCGGTTCGGTTCGGTTCTAAACACAAAAACACCCGCGTGAGGCGGGTGCAGGGATCAGCTCGGCCGCTTGGCGGCGAGCGCGCGTTGGAACGCTTCCAGCAGGCTGGCGGGATCGAGGTTGGCGGCATGGGCGCGTTTTTCGAGCATCTCCAGCACCTCCTTCGCCTCATCGTCGATGAGCGCCTGAAGCGCCGTTTGCTCGAGCTCCACGTCGTGAATGCGAGCGGTGACCCACGAGACGCTATGGGAGTGCTCGGCCAAGCACCCCTTGAGTGCTTCCCGCTCGCGCTTCGCGCCGGCGAGACGGTACATGAGATCCTCGATCTCACGATCCTTGTCACCCAGCTCCTTCTCGCACCGGGCAACCTCCCGGGTGGCGAATGCGAGGCTCGCTCGCAAGCTTGCGAGATCCTTCGCCAGCTTCGCCTCGAACGAAAGCTCGGGCGTCTCCGGCGCGGAGGAGATCAGACGCTCGTACTCCTCGTCACGATCTCGCGTGATGGCGGCACACATCTCGAGCGCCTCGTCGTACTTACGAGACGAGAGACGCCACGTCTTGCCGAGAAGACCGCTCGGGTTGTCGCCGACGGCGACGAAGATGCCCGCGGCAGCAGCCCAACCGACGAAGCGATCCGCATGGCTGCCGATGGTCTGGAAGTAGTTGTTCGGAATCCGCACTTCGGGACCCGCATCCATCATCTGGGGCTTGAGTCGACCGAGCTCGTGCAACATCTCCCATGAGCCGTCATCCAGCCGTTGTACGAACTCCGCGATGGTCAGCGGCGACAGAGCAAGGAGCTCCTCGCGGCGGAGTTCGGAGACGGTCTCCATGTAGACGTGGAACGCTTCGGTCCAGACGAAGCCGTCCCGCTGCCGTTCCGCGTCCGCCTTGGGATGATACGAAACGTAGCAACCCTTCTCCGCAAGGTAGCGCAGCCCGGCCGCGAGAGCCCGTGGCGTCTCGAACCCGGCATCCGGCGCAAGCCACACGATGGAAAGCGCATCCTCGAGGAAGTCCCGTCCGTGGAGCATCTCGTACAGCAAGCGCATTCGCTTGTGGATCTTGCCATCCTCAAGCGCGGGATCCTCCTGCAGGAGATCAAGAGCTCGTTCCATCGCCCACGACTCACGCAACGAGGCAAGATCGTTGATCGTGAGGCGAATCCGCCAAGAAGCCGGACGGCCGCGCCACGGAAGCCGGAGGTCGACTTGGTAGTAAGACTCCGTCCCGCCGCAGCTCACGACCGAAACGATGGGGAAGGCATCCGCAGATTTCTCCTCGACCTCCTCCACCCATTCGATCCAGTAGGTCGCCTCTTCCGTGACTCCGCTCACGCGGAACCAGAGCCGGAGCGCCTCCTCGATCTCGCCGGGCGGGTGAGGCCACACGTTCTCATAGGAACCGACGAACCTGATCTGTTTCTTCACTTTTCAATCCTCCATACCTATCCGACAATGCGGATAAGCGAAACCCTGACGTAAAAAGCGGCTCTTGTCAATCCTAAGATGCAAAACCCCGTCTTAAATTTTCTTCCGCTTCTTCTCCAACCAATCCGGGACGGGAATGAAAGCGATGGACGGCCAATAATCGATCTCCTCCTCGGTCACGTCATAATGTTGCTGGTAGACGACCTCGACACTTCCGTACAACGCGCCACTCCAATCCATCCCAAGCTTGTCGGCAACGGCGCGTACGACCTCCTCGGTCGGTCCTTCGATTTCGATGAACGGCGGCACCCATGGCCAGGTGTCGAGTACGACTTCGCATCCGTCCAATGTCCAAAGCTCTCGCTTTGTCTCTTGCAGTGATTTGCCCGTCATACCGATCGCGTCCAAAAATTCTCCGGCTCGTTCAAAACTGTCCACCACAAGATTGACTTCCTGCGTACCGTGCAAGGTTCGATCCAGAACGCGCTTGAACGTCATCGTAACCCGATCGCCTTCGTCACGGATCCGCACCCACGCATTCCCTCCGGCTTTAAAGTCGTAGTTGACGCGCTTCATCAATCGCTCGGGATAAACAAGCGTCGCGCCGAGCTCTTTCAACCTCGCGCGCATCGCATCCATGTCGATATCCGTAAACTTCGCCTCGATTTCCGTTTGCATATTCGACGGGCATGTTGACACGGAGCGTGTGGAAACGCAAAACACCGTTTTCGGTCAAACACAGACTTTCGGGAAACCCGGACTCCTGATGGCGGATGTATGAAGGTTTATCGGCTTCACGAGCGGCCA
>CAYPUF010000047.1:1903-6674 GCA_964413995.1 uncultured Gammaproteobacteria bacterium | reverse complement strand
GCGTCTGCAGTCGTTCCAGCGTGCGCTTCAGGCGTTCGAGCGCTTCCGGCGTCAGCTCGCGGCTTTCCGGGCCGTGGTCGCGCAGCATCTGCGACCGGCGCTTGGGTAATTGCATGGCGGGAGTGTAACAAAAAAGACCGGGCAAAGCTCGGTCAGGGGAGAGCCGCGATGAGCCGTTCGAGATATTCGCCGAGATACGCCGACTTCTCCGCGGCCCGCGAGACGTTCGTCTCGTGCGAATGCTCCTCCTTGTCGTCGTTGGTGATGAACGAGAGGCACAGCGCCTTCGCGCCGCGATAGAGGGAGATGACGCAGGCTTCGGGCACGGTACTCATGCCCACGCAGGCCGCGCCCGTGGCCTTGAGCAGTGTCTTGTCGTAGCGGCGGCCTTCGAAGAACGGACCTCGGACCATCGCGTATCCGCCCAAGCGGGCGGTCAGCGCGGAGGGACACAGATGCCGCGCGTCGCCGCGCGCGCTCGCACCGGGCAGGGCGTCTTCCGGCGAGCAGAACTCGCCGCCGTAAAGCGGCATGACGGGCGCCCAGAGCGTCACGAATCCGTCGGCGATCACGATGTCGCCGACACGCACGTCGTCGCGCAGGGCGCCGGCCGCATTCGTCAGGATGAAGCGCCGGACACCGAGTTCGAGCATCATCTGCACCTGCAGGCGCACGAGCATCGCGAGATCCGGGTCGGCTGGATGTTCGTTCAGGTGCACGCGGCCGCGCAGGACGATCACGCGCTTGCTGCCGACGTCGCCGCACGCGACGATGCGGCGATGCCCCTCGAGCGCGGCCAGGCCGTTGAAGGCCGAGAAGTGATCCAGCCTGGCGTGGTGTTCATGCTCGAGCCGCAGCGCCTCGCCCCATCCGGTACCGAGGACCAGGGCGACGTCTGGTACGCGGTTGCCGGTCACGTCCTGCTTCAGCCGCAACGCGAGATGTTGCGCCGCCTGGAGCACCGTTTCCTTGCTGTTTCTCACGGGCTTTCTCCTTTTTTGGAGGGTGCGCGACGCACGCTATCAACGGCGTACCGGTCGGGTCAAGCGTTATCCACAGGATGGGCCGCGGATCGCCCGGCGATTTTTTTTCGAAATCCAGGCGAGATTTCGACCCGGATCCGCGGGAGGATTCGTCGTGAAAGATATGTATTAGATTATTTTTGTTCGATCAAAGCCGTTTCATCGCTGAATCAAGCCATGTTTCGGCTTGTGCATATCTCATTATTTCCCCGCTTGCCGAGGGACGGCCGCCGCCGCATGATGGATGCGCCCTGCCGACGAGGATCCCAACGGCGGCACGGGGACGTCGCGACGTGTTCGACCTGCGTTCATTATCTAATTCAAGTTAATGAGCCACACATCGTATGACCGACAACAAGCCAAAGCCCATGACGGACGGAAACGGCCAGGACACCGGGAAAAAGAAGTAACGAGGTCCGCCGCGCCCTACCTACGCAAACAAGACTCCGGCCGGAGTCTTGTTTCTCTACGGGCGGTTCGTGCTACCCTGGGGCGGTATGCAGACCAAAGAAGCGGTGCTTGCCGGCGGGTGTTTCTGGGGGATGGAAGATTTGTTCCGCCAACAGCCCGGCGTGATCGACACGGAAGCCGGCTATGCGGGCGGCACAAACGAACATCCGACGTATGAACATCACCCCGGGCATGCGGAAGTCCTGAAAATTACGTACGATCCCGCCAAGACGAGTTTTCGCGACCTGCTCGATTTTTTCTTCCAGATCCATGATCCGACGACATTGAACCGGCAGGGGAACGATGTCGGGTCTTCCTACCGTTCCGCGATCTTCTATGCCGACGAGGAACAAAAGCGGGAAGCGGAAGCGTTCATCAAGCTCGTGGACGCGTCTGGGCGCTGGAAGGATCCGGTCGTTACCTCGGTGGAACCTCTGAAGCATTACACGAAAGCCGAGGCGTATCATCAGGACTACTTGCAGAAGAACCCCGGCGGTTACACGTGCCATTTCGTGCGGCCGGGCGGAAGTTATCTTGCGAGTCCCGGGTAACATTACTATGGCCTCGCATGAACTTCTTCCGCACACCGCGGATATCCGTCTCCGTGTCGAAGGGGAGGATCTTCCATCGTTGCTGCGCGAAGCCGTGATCGGGATGTTCGAGGCGGCGGAGCCGGAATGGGTGGAGGACGCTCGCGTGGAGCGGCCGTTCCGCGTCGAGGCGACGAACCCGGAGGATCTCGTCGTCGCGGTATTGAGCGAGGCGCTGGCGGAGTCCGACGCGCTGCATGAGGCGTATGACGACGTGATCATCGAACACGCGGACGAACGGGGAGCCGCCGGCCATTTCATCGGAAGAGCCGTGCGCCGCTTCGGCACGCAGATCAAGGCCGCAACCTATCACGATCTCGCAGTGGAACATCGGGACGGCGCGTGGCACGCCGTCATCACCTTCGATGCCTGACCTGATATGATTCCTCTCAACAAAATAGGCACGCACCTCTTTGAAGCGCCCGTCGGGACGAGGTCCGGCATGCGCGTACCCGCGCGCTTTTTTATTTCGGAAGCGCTGCTTGAGGAAGTGAGTTCCGATCGTTCCGTCGAGCAGCTGTTGAATGTCAGCACGCTCCCCGGAGTCGTGAAGCACGTCCTCGCGATGCCGGACATGCACGAGGGGTACGGGTTCCCGATCGGCGGCGTCGCGGCCATGGAATTGCCGCATGGCGTGATTTCGCCCGGCGGCGTCGGGTACGACATCAATTGCGGTGTGCGTATGCTCGCAAGTGATCTTACGGCCGATGCCGTCGCGGCGCGGCTCGAAGACGTGGCGTCGCAATTCATGCGTGCGGTGCCGTCCGGGACGGGACGCGGCGGGCGCATCACGCTCGCGGACGCCGAACTCGACGCCGTGCTGGCCGACGGCGTGCGCTGGTGCGTGCGCACGGGACTCGCAACGGAGGAGGATCTCGAGCGTGTCGAGGAGAACGGATGCATGGAGGGTGCGGATCCGTCGGTCGTGAGCGTGCGGGCGAAGAAACGCGGACGCGACCAACTTGGCACGCTCGGCAGCGGCAACCACTTTCTCGAGATCCAGCGCGTGGACGAAATTTTCGACGAAGAAGCGGCCGAGGTGTTCGGTCTGTTCAAGGGCCAGGTGACGGTGATGATCCATTGCGGTTCGCGCGGACTCGGGCATCAGCTTTGCACCGATTCGGTGCGCGAGATGGTGAACACGCTCGCGGACTACGGCATTTCGCTGCCGGACCGCGAGCTTGCCTGCGCGCCCGCGGATTCGCCGGAAGGCGCGCGGTATCTCGCGGGCATGGCCGCGGCCGCGAATTTCGCCTGGGCGAACCGCCAGGTCATCGCGCATCACATCCGCATCGAATGGAAGCTGCTTTTCGGCGAGGCGCGCGAACTCAAGACGGTGTACGACGTCTCGCACAATGTCGCGAAGATCGAAACGCATGACGTGGACGGTACGGAGATGCGCCTGCTCGTCCATCGCAAGGGCGCCACGCGCGCGTTCGGACCGAATCGACCCGAAGTACCGCTGCCGTATCGACGCATCGGCCAACCCGTGATGATCCCCGGTACGATGGGAACCGCCTCCTACGTTCTGCGAGGCACCGAGGTCGCGATGAAACAGAGCTTCGGGACCGTCTGCCACGGCGCGGGCCGGCGCATGAGCCGCCATGCGGCAAAAGCGGCCGTTTCCGGGCCTGACTTGCGCACGCAACTGGAAGGGCAGGGGATCGTCGTCCGGTGCTTTTCCAACGCCGGCCTCGCGGAGGAGGCGCCGGTTGCGTACAAGGACGTGGACGAAGTCGTTCGCGTGGTCGAGGAGGCGGGTCTCTCGTCGCGTGTCGCGCGCTTGCGGCCCATCGCCGTGATTAAGGGGGAATAGTATACTCCGAAGCGTATGCCCGGCTACGACCGACCGCTGTACATCCTCGCCTTCGACCACCGATCGTTTTTCGCAAAAAACCTCTTCGGAAAAACGGAGGGCCTGACGGAGGACGAGCGCTCGCTCATCAAAGAGTTCAAGCAAATTATTTACGCGGGTTTCCTGCGCGGGATCGAGCTTGGCGTTCCGGAAGACGCGGCCGCGATTTTGCTTGACGAGGAGTATGGTGCCGACATTCACGGCGATGCGCATGAGCGCGGACTGATCAATATCCTCACGACGGAAAAGAGCGGCAAAGACATATTCGAATTCCAGTACGGCGACGAGTTCGCGGCACATATCGAAGCGATCCAGCCCGTGTTCGCGAAAGCGCTGGTCCGCTACCGGCCGGACGGCGATGCGGCACAAAACGCGCTCCAGCTTGGACGTCTCAAGACGTTAAGCGATTGGTGTCACGCGAACGAACGCGGATTTTTGGCCGAGCCGCTCGTGCTGCCGACCGACGAAGAGAAGGCGACGCTTGGGCAGGAGGTGTTTGATCGGGATATTCGTCCCGCGCTTACCGTCGAAATGATCCGGCAATTTCAGCAAGCGGGCGTCGAACCGGACATCTGGAAAATCGAGGGCATGGAACGGCCGGATGATTACCGGCGCGCGGTCGAGCAGGCGCGTATCGACGAACGCGGCAAGGTCAGTCTCGTGGTGTTGGGGCGCGCGGAGGACGCATCAAAGGTGGAGGGATGGCTGCGCGCGGGACGCGGTGTTGAAGGCGTCGTCGGATTCGCGATTGGACGGACGATCTTTTGGGACGCGTTGCAGTACTACCATCAAGGCAAAGCGACGCGCGAAGAGGCGAGCGAAGCGATCGCTCAAAACTACATGCACTTTTACGA
>CAYPUF010000047.1:0-1803 GCA_964413995.1 uncultured Gammaproteobacteria bacterium | reverse complement strand
TCCCACCGGGCAATGGTCCGAGCCCATAATGTCTTTTTCGATCCAGGCGCGCTTCACATGTTTCTTCAGCTCGTCGCTGACGAAGAAATAATCGATTCTCCAGCCGACATTGCGTTCGCGTGCGCGGGATTTCATGTCCCACCAGGAGTAGTGGCCGCCATCTTTTTCGAAGAGGCGGAACGTGTCGTGGTAGCCGGCCGCGACGAGCTTATCCATCCATTTGCGTTCGACCGGCAAGAACCCGCTGATATTCGCATTCTCTTTCGGGCGCGCAAGATCCAATTCCGTGTGCGCCGTGTTGACATCGCCGCAGAGCACGATCGGTTTTTTCTTGCGGAACGTCTCGATCAGGTCGAGAAAGCGTTTATAAAACTCCAGCTTGTATTTCAGCCGCTCCGGCCCCATCTTGCCGTTCGGAAAATACACGTTGAAAAAATAGAATTTGTCGAACTCGAGCAGGACGATGCGTCCTTCGCCGTCCAAAAAAGGGTCGCTGAAGGTCGTTTCCGCGAAGATAGGCGAAACCTTGGTATAGACGCCCGTGCCGCTGTATCCGCGTTTTACCGCCGAGCTCCAGTACGATTCGTATCCATCGGGATGCGTGAGGGCGCGTGAGAGTTGCTCGACTTCCGCCTTGGTTTCCTGCAGGCCGACGACATGGTATTTCCGGCCATGGAACCAATCAAGAAATCCCTTCTTTTCCGCGGCGCGGATGCCATTGACGTTCCAGGATGCGAGTTTGATGGATGAGGGCATGGGGGTAGTTTAGCATGTGAGGCGTCACGCGAAGAGCGTAACGCGTAACGTCTGACGCCGCGCCCTACGCTCTACGCTTTGCGGTCGCCTATTGCGACGCGCTTCGCGTTGTGTGATAGTTGAAATGTATGCGCGTACGAGACGTCATGCAGACGGAGGTCGTCACGATCCCGGTCGGAACGGCGTACCGGGACGTGGCGGCGCTTTTGCGGGAAAAAGGGATCAGCGGGGCGCCGGTCGTGGACGGGGAGGGGAATGTGGTCGGCGTCGTATCCGAGAAAGACCTCTTTCGCGTGCTCTACCCGTTTTACCGCAGTTTTTACGAACATCCCGAGCTCTACAGCGATTTGGAAGCGCGAGAAACCAAGGCGGCCGATATCGCGGATCACCCGGTCGAACGGATCATGTCGGCGCGGGTCTGGCAGATCGAGCCGGACGTGCCGGTCATGCGCGCGGGCGCCATCATGCTCGCGCGCGGCATCCACCGCATGCCCGTCATGGACGGCGGTCGCCTCGTCGGCATCATCACTCGAACGGCCGTCTATCGCGCCGTTTTTGAGATGCATCTGGAATAATGCCCAACCTTGCCTGTTCTGATTCTGTTCGATAATGTGGCGTCATGGGCGATTTGTTCGATGCCGCCGCGAAAAAACGGCGCGATGCCTACAAGCCGCTGGCCGACCGCCTGCGACCCTTGACGTTGGATGAGATCGTCGGGCAGGACCATTTGATCGGCACGGGCAAGCCATTGCGGTTGCTGATCGAACGCGACGAAGTGCCTTCCATGATTTTTTGGGGCCCGCCCGGATCCGGAAAGACAACGCTCGCGAAGGTCATCGCTCAGCTGACGCGTTCGAAGTTCGTCGAGCTGTCCGCCGTCATGAGCGGCGTTTCGGATATCCGTCTCGCCGTCAAGAATGCCGAGGCGGATGAGAAGTATCACGGGACGCGCACCATCTTGTTCATCGACGAGATCCACCGCTTCAACAAAGGCCAGCAGGACGCGCTCCTGCCGTTCGTCGAACACGGGACCGTAACGCTTATCGG
>CAYPUF010000046.1:0-6806 GCA_964413995.1 uncultured Gammaproteobacteria bacterium | reverse complement strand
TACTTCAGCGTGGACAATGCAGGCGGGCAGCAAAAAATCCTCTCCTCTTACCGCATCGCCTTCGATGAACTTGTCGCGAAAGAACTGGAGGCGATCCTGGGACCGGATAGCGTGAAAGCGGAAACCTAGTGAACAGATAACAGATGACAGTGAACAGCTTGTCGTTGATTCGAGCTGTTAACCGTTCGCTGTATCCTGTATACTGCCCTTGGTATGGCAACACAAAAACGCCAACGCTCTTTGGGGACGAGGAAGGGAAACGGCACGGCCGATTTTTGGGCGTTCATGACCATCATCGCCTTTCCGCTTGCCATCCTCGTCACGGCGGGCATGGGCTTTTCCCAACTCGGCTCCTTCGTGTGGGGCATGCTCGCCTCGATCGCCGTGCTGTTCGCCAACTCGATCACGGAGGGACGCCTGTGGATGTTCGATCCGAAATGGAAGGCGAGATTCGACCAGCCGGATTTCTCCTTCCGGCTGGCCGTCACCACGGGCGCGATCCTCCTGCTGCTTGAAAGCGCCGTGCTCGTGATGCTGTTTTCCGGCAACGTGGAACGGAACCTGATGGGGATCGTGTTCGAACGGACCTGCCGCGATCCCGAACCGCACGAAGTGGAGTTTTGCCGCTATCTTGACCGTACGCTCGCACGCCGCGCACGATAGGACGCATGGAACCGCCGCGCGAGGAATCCGCGACCGAGGCCGCACGGACGGCCTTCGGACGTACGTTCGTCCCGATCGTGCGCGTCCTCTCCTGGGGCGCTGCTTTCGTCGCGCTGCTGGCGGCGGTCGCGCTGCTCGCCGGCGGCGGATCGGGGCCGGTCTTGGCGGTGGCGCGCGGTTTTTTTGCGGCGGGCTTCCTGCCCATCGCGTCACTCCTCGGCCTTTTCGGACTGCTTGTCCTGCCGGTCCGCGAAAAACTCGCGCTCTTCGCCGTCCTCCTCCTCGTCGCCTGGCTCACGAGTTGAGCGCGGGTCTGCTATCCTTGTGGCCATGAAGATTTCCTTTTACGGCGCCTCGCGCGAAGTGACCGGCTCATGCTATTTCGTCGAATCCGGCGGCGGGACGCGCGCGCTCGTGGATTGCGGCATGTTCCAGGGATGCAACACCTGCGACGTCAAGAACTTCCGCGAATTGCTGTTCGATCCGAAGACGGTTGACGCGGTGTTCCTGACGCATGCACACCTGGACCATTGCGGCCGGATCCCGAAGCTCGTGAAAGAGGGGTTCCGCGGCAACGTGTACGCCACACCGCCGACGGTCGAACTCGCGACGCTCGTCATGATGGACGCCGTGGGAATCATGCGCGACGACTTCGAGCGCGAGGGGATCGCGATGCTCTACGATGAGCGCGACGTGGAACGCGCCACATCCCGCTTCGTGGCGGTCGACTATAGCCGCGACGTGAAGGTCGGGGATCTTGTCGCACGGCCGCGGGATGCCGGGCATATCTTTGGCAGCGCGTTCTGGGAGCTCGAGGACGGGGAGGGGAAGCGCGCCGCGTTCTCGGGCGATCTCGGCAACCGCGGCAGCCGGATCCTGAAACCGACCGCGCAGCTCTCGGCCGTCGACGCACTCGTCATCGAATCGACCTACGGCAACCGCGTCCACGAGGATGAGAGTACGCGCGAGACCAAGCTGCGCGACGTGATCCGCCGGACGATCAAGGAACGCGGCGTGCTCGTCGTGCCCGTGTTCGCCATCGACCGGACGCAACAAATCTTGTTCGAACTGAACCATCTCGTCGAGAGCGGCGTCCTGCCGGAAGTCCCGATCTACCTCGACAGCCCCATGGCCATCAAGGCCACGGAGGTGATCAAGTCGTACCCGCAATATTATAATAATGAGGCCCAGCGGCTCGCGGCGAGCGGCGACGACCTGTTCGATTTTCCCGGCCTGGTCCTGACGCGCACGCGCGACGAATCCAAGACGATCAACGACGCGCCGAAGCCCAAGGTGATTTTGGCGGGATCCGGCATGATGAACGGTGGACGCATCCAGCACCATCTCGTGCGGTACCTCTCGGACCGGAACTCGACCGTGCTCATCGTCGGTTACCAGGCGCAGGGCACGCTCGGGCGCGATTTGTACGAAGGGAAGAAGGTCGTGAACGTGTTGCAGGAACAGGTCCATGTGAACGCGACGATCACGAGTATCGGCGCCTACAGCGCACATGCCGACCAGAAGAAACTTGAGGAGTGGGTCGTCACGGCGGAGGCGAAGCCGAAACGCATCCTCGTCACACACGGGGAAGACGCCGCGGCCGTCGCGCTCGCAACGCATTTCCAGAATGATGTCGGCATCCCGGCCGTCGCGCCGCATTACGCCGACACGGTGGAGGTATGACCTGGCTTCTCGCGGCGGTCGGCGGACACCTGATGAACGCCGCGGCATTCATCATCGACAAATCGCTCCTCACGGCCGCCTTCAAACGCAGCGGGACGTACGCATTCGTCATCGGCCTGATCTCGGCGTCCATCCTCATCTTCCTGCCAACCGTTTCCTGGAACCTTGACGCGGGCGCATGGCTCGCGGTCGGGATTTTCGGATCGGTGTTCGTCCTTGCGTTATGGGCCTTTTTCGAGGCGCTGTCGCGCGCCGAGGCGAGCCGCATCGTCCCCATCGTCGGCTCGCTCGTGCCGGTCTTCACACTCGTTGATTCCGCCGCCGTGCTCGGCGAGCGCCTGCCCATACGCACGCTGCTCGGCCTCGTGTTCCTGATCGGGGCGACCGTCCTGCTGACGCGCGGCGGCGAACGCGGGCACCGCCTGCGCGTCTCGACGGCCGGTCTATGCGTGGCGGCCGCCTTTCTCTTTGCCGCGTCATCGGTGAGCGGCAAGTACGCGTTCGAGCACGTCCCGTTCCTGGACGCGTTCGTCCTCTCGCGCCTCTTTTCACTCGCGTTCGCCGCCGCGATCCCGATCGTGTCGCCGCGCGCGCGCCGGGAGATCGCCTCGTTGCTGCGCCCCGGCCGCCATCCGACCGGTCCGCAACCCGGCCACGTCCTGCTCATGGCCGCGGGGCAGGCAAGCGGCGCCGTCGGGTTCGTCGGCGTGCAATACGCGATCTCGCTCGGCAGCGCCACGGTCGTCAACGCGCTCCAGGCCGTGCAGTACGCGGCGATCGTGCTCGTCGCGTGGCTCGGCGGGAAACGCCTGTCCGGCCTGCTCAAGGAGGACCTCTCGCGCAAGACACTCGTACTCAAGGGCGTCGCGATCGCGCTCGTCGGCATCGGCCTCGTTTTGGTGGGTCTGCCCGTCGCATAGTATCCTGTGCTCATGAAGAAACGTTCCTTGCTCTCGCGTATGCCCCGCTGGTCCCTGCCGGTCTGGATTTCGATCCTCGCGGGCCTTGCGGTCGTGTGTTTTTTCTTCGCCGGTTCGCCGCCTCCGACTGACGCCGAGTATGGCTTCACGTGGAGCATCACGTATGCGCGCACGCTCGGACTTGATCCCGATCGCGGACTGGAAACGGCGCTGCGGGACCTGACCCCGGACCGCATCCGCATTCCCGCTTACTGGAGAGAGATCGAGGCGGAGCGGGGGACGTACGACTTTTCCGCCCTCGACCGCCAGCTCGACATCGCGGCGCGGTTCGAGACGCCCGTCATCCTCGCTGTCGGCTCGCGGGTGCCGCGCTGGCCCGAGTGCTGGGAGCCCGGCTGGGCCGCGCGCCTCGCGGACGTCAACGAACGGCACCGCGTCCAGCTCGCGTATCTCAAGGCGCTCTACGAACGCTACAAGGACCATCCGGCGGTCGCGGCCTGGCAGGTCGAGAACGAATCCTTCTTCGATTATTACGCCGCCTGTCCGGGTCTCACGCGCGGCATCGTGCTGGATGAGATGCGCTACGTCCGGGGCGAAGAAGCGAAACGCGACCGGCCGCGGCCCGTGTACACCACCGACTCCGGCGAGTGGTCCCTGTGGGTCGGATTCGCGGGGGAGACGGACGGCGTCGGCGTCAGCGTCTATCGCTCGGTCGCAACGAAATATTTCGGTACGTTACGACATTGGTACATCACGCCGATGCTGTACTGGCGGAAGGCGCAGCTGCTCAAGCCGTTCATCGGCGAGGTGTATATCAGCGAGATGCAGATGGAACCTTGGACGCTGCGCGAGATCCAGAACACGCCGCTTCTCGATCAGTTCAAGACGTTCGATCTCGCGCAGATGGAACGGAGTTTCCGCTACGCGACCCGTCTCGGCTTGCCGGCCGTGGATTTTTGGGGCGTCGAATGGTGGCTCTGGATGAAGGAAACGCAGGGGCATCCGGAATTTTGGGAGAAGGGAAAGGCGTTTTTTAAGGAGCGTCGGCCATAAAGTAAAGCGGGATTGACGGAATGCGCTTTTTTGCGTATCCTTCGCGAACCTTGGGCAAGGCGCGCCTTGCCCCTACCATGACCTATGGCCGACATCCGCAATATTGCCATCATCGCCCACGTTGACCACGGGAAAACCACCCTGGCCGACGCGCTTTTGAAACAGAGCGACTCGTTCCGCGAGAAGGGTTTGGAAGGCGAAACCATCCTCGACATGAACCCGCTCGAACGCGAGCGCGGTATTACGATTTTGGCGAAGAACTGCGCGGTGGCCTACAACGGCGTGAAGATCAACATCGTGGACACGCCGGGACACGCCGACTTTGGCGGAGAAGTGGAACGCGTGATGAACCTCGTGGACGGCGCGCTTTTGCTCGTCGACGCGAAGGAAGGTCCGATGCCGCAAACGCGCTTCGTGCTCAAGAAGGCAATCGAGGCCGGCCACCGCATCATCGTCGTGATCAACAAGATCGATAAACCGGATGCGCGGCCGGACTGGGTCGTGGACCAGGTGTTCGACTTGTTCGTCACGCTCGGCGCGTCGGACGCGCAAACGGATTTCCCGGTCGTGTACGCGTCGGCCAAGCAGGCCAAGGCCGGACTCGAGAACAACCTCGGCGCCATGACGGATGTGAAACCGTTGTTCGAAACGATCCTGAAGGAGATTCCGGCACCGAAGGCGGATGCGAACGGCCCGTTGCAGGTATCGGTCGCGAACATCTCGTACGACAATTACAAGGGCAAGACCGGCCTTGGCCGCGTCGTGCGCGGCGTGTTCCGCCCGGGTCCGGTGACTTGGATCAACCGCGACGGCATCGCGACTCCCGCGAAAATCACGAACGTCTTCACGTTCGTGGGTCTTGGCAAGGCCGAGGTGGCGGAAGCGCCGGCCGGAGACATTGTCTCGTTTGCGGGCATCGAAGGATTGAACATCGGCGAGACCGTCGCGGACGCGAACCAACCCGAGGCGCTCCCCGTCATCAAGATCGAAGAACCGACCGTCAAGATGACGTTTGCCGTGAACACGTCGCCGTTCGCGGGACAGGAAGGCCAATTTACGACCTCGCGCAATATCAAGGAGCGTCTCGAGCGTGAATTGCAGAATGACGTCGCGTTGCGTGTCGAACCCGGTTCGGGCGACGGTTCGTTCATCGTGAGCGGCCGCGGCGAGTTGCATTTGTCGATCCTGATCGAACGCATGCGCCGCGAAGGGTTCGAATTGCAAGTGTCGCGCCCGCAAGTGATCTTGAAGGAAGACAACGGGCAGAAGATGGAACCGTTCGAGGAAGTCTCGATCGAGTGCCCGGAAGGCGTCAGCGGTTCGGTCATCGAAAAGATGGGCCGCCGCAAGGGCGACATGAAGGACATGCGCGTGGAAAACGGCATCGCGTATCTCCAATTCGAAATTCCGACGCGCGGATTGATCGGCTATCGCACGGAATTCATGATGGACACGCGCGGGCAGGGGATCATCAATTCTCTGTTTCTCGGTTATCGCCCGTTCGTCGGCGCGATCGACGGCTCCCCGCACGGTTCGCTCATCTCGCACGAAACCGGCGAGGCCAACACGTACGGCCTGCTCGCTGCGCAGGAACGCGGCAAGTTGTTCATCGGCCCGGGCGTGAAGGTATATGAGGGCATGGTCGTGGGCCAGAACGCGAAGCCGGAGGACCTGATCGTGAACGTGTGCAAGGAGAAAAAGCTCTCGAACATGCGCTCCAAGGGGGATGGCGTCGCGGAAGGCCTGGAAACGCCGCGCGCGATGAGCCTGGAAGAGTCGCTGGAATATCTTGGGGAGGATGAGTTGCTGGAAGTCACGCCGGTTAATCTCCGCATCCGCAAGATGTTCCTGAAAGATTTCGAGAGGAAGAGGGATCAGCAGAGTAAGGGAGCGTAACCTCACCCCCGGCCCTCTCCCCGCCCGCAACGCTTCGCGTAGCGAGGCGGGCGGGCTTCGTAAGGAGAGGGAGATAAGAAAAATCCCACCGAGACCCGGTGGGTTTTGCGTCGCGTCAGATGGCAGCACGTTCAGGGCCACTCGTTGAAGAGCATCGGCAACTGCACGTCGTATCTATCTCGGCCGACGCGCGTCTTCTCGATGATCTCCTGCGCCTCGTCGCGGTCGATGAGACCGGACTCGAGCATGTTCGCGATCCGCTTGCGCTGGGCCTTGGAAGCCTTTCGCTTCTTCTTTTCCATGGTGCGTCTCCTGTCATCCGTGCCGAGCGAAGCTCGGTGGAGGAGCAAGCCGTGATCCGCACGGCGCGGTGACGACTTCTTATATTAAATGAGAGGTTTCGTCAACCCTGAAACCCGATCTCCGGTTTTGGTTCTTCATCCTCCGTCAGAATGCGTCGCAAGGCATCAAACACAATCTTGAATTGCTCGTCGTACTGTTTTTCCATCGCCTCCAGCTTTCGACGTAAATAATCATTTTCGGAAATCATCTCACGAAGCTTCGTAAATGTGCGGATGATCTGGATGTTGA
>CAYPUF010000045.1:0-6813 GCA_964413995.1 uncultured Gammaproteobacteria bacterium | reverse complement strand
CGCATGGTGTTTCACGAAATTACGAAATCCGCCATCGAGGACGCCTTGAGTCATCCGCGTGAGATCGACGAGAAGCTGGTGCGTGCACAGGAGACGCGCCGCATCCTGGACCGTCTCGTCGGTTACTCCGTCTCCCCCGTCCTGTGGAAAAAGATCGCGTACGGGCTCTCGGCCGGTCGCGTACAGTCCGCCGCGCTCAAGGCTCTCGTGGATCGCGAGCGGTTGCGGCTTACGTTCAAGAAAGGCGCGTACTGGGATGTCGTCGCGGCATTGGAGAAGGATACGACATTTGAAGCGAAACTCGTGGCCGTTGACGGAAAGCGGATCGCGACGGGCAAGGATTTTGATGAAAACACGGGCGCCCTGAAGGCCGGGAGCGAGGTGAAGCTTTTGGACGAAGCCACGGCGAAAGACATCGCGCAGCGTGCAAAAGATGCGGCGTGGACCGTGCGTGAAGTCAACGAAAAGGAGACGCGCCGCAAGGCGCCGGCGCCGTTCACGACCTCCACGCTCCAACAGGAGGCGAACCGCAAGCTCGGTCTTTCATCGCGCGAAACGATGCGCGTCGCGCAGTCGCTATACGAGCGTGGTTATATCACGTACATGCGCACCGACTCGGTCAATCTTTCAAGCGAGGCGGTCAAGAACATCCGCGGCTTGGTGGCGAACAAGTACGGTGCGGAATACCTCGGTCCGACTCGGACCTTTTCGACGCAAGCCGGCGCACAGGAGGCGCACGAAGCCATCCGGCCGTCGCTCGCGTTTACCCCTCCGCAGGATCTTGATCTCGCCGGGGCGGAAAAAAATCTCTACGAATTGATCTGGATGCGGACCATCGCCTCCCAGATGAAGGACGCCGAGCAGCTCCAGGTCACCATCGTACTCGATGCCGCGAACGCGACGTTCCATGCCACGGGTATGCGTATCGTGTTCCCGGGTTTTTTACGCGCATACGTGGAGGGCGCGGACAACGCGGAGCAGGCACTGGAAGAGAAGGAACGTCCGGTACCCGCCCTCGCGAAAGGGGAAACGCCCGTGTGCGTCTCGACGGAGGCGTACATGCACGAAACCAAGCCGCCGGCACGCTTTACGGAAGCCGCGCTTATCCAATACATGGAAAAGGAAGGGATCGGCCGGCCGAGCACCTACGCGTCCACGATCAGCACGCTGTTGGATCGCGGCTATGTGCGTAAGGCCGGAAATACGCTGATCCCCACCTTTACCGCCATGGCCGTCACGCAATTGCTTGAACGTCACTTCGGGGATCTCGTGGACGTGAAATTCACATCGAAGATGGAAGAGTCGCTCGACAACATCGCGGAAGGCAAGGAGGAATGGCTTCCGTATTTGCGCGCCTTTTTTCTCGGACATGGCGGCTTGCGTGAAAAGATCGAGCGCGAGCTGGAGCGCATCGTTCCCGAAGAAGCGAAGACGCTCGACATTCCCACATTGAAAAACTACCGCGTCAAGGTGGGAAAATTCGGCCCGTATGTGGAATCTTCGTTGCCCATTACGGGGGCGGAGATCAAGGCGTCGTTGCCGGACACGATCGCGCCCGGCGATATGGACGAGGACGCCGTCCAGGCGGTGCTGGACGAGGCGCAGAAAGGCCCGACATCGCTCGGCGAGGACCCGGAAACGGGCAAGACCATCTTCCTGCGCACCGGTTCGTATGGTCCGTACTTACAGCTTGGCGAGGAGGAAGAGGTTCCGCCTCCCGAAGGGAAGAAAAAGCCCGTCAAAATCAAGCCGAAGCGCGTGAGCATCCCGAAACATATCCCTCTGGAGACGCTGGACCGGGAAAAGGCGCTCAAAATCCTCTCGCTCCCGCGCCTGCTCGGCTCGCATCCCGGTACCGGCAAGGAGATCCGCGCGGGGCTCGGCCGGTTCGGTCCGTATATCGTTCATGACGGAGATTTCCGTTCGCTCAAGAAAGACGATGACGTACTGGAGATCGGCCTCGACCGCGCCCTTGAGCTGCTCGCGATGCCCAAAGGCGGACGCGGCCGGCCGTCGTCCGGCAAAGAGATCGGCAAGCACCCGGAAGACGGGAAGCCCGTTACCCTGCACAGCGGCAAGTTCGGCCCTTACGTGAAGCATGCTTCCGTAAACGCGACATTGCCGAAAGAGCTGAAGCCGGACGACGTGACGCTGGAAGTCGCGCTCGACCTCCTCGCGAAGAAAAAAGCCGGCAAGAAGACTCGTAAAAAACGCAACGCGTAACGTGACGCTCCCTACGCAATCTACTCTCTCCCCTTCTCTTCCGGCCCGAATTGACCGAACCAGTCCTTGATTTTTCCGACATTCCCCTTGACGAAACGGTCGATCAGGCTCGGCTTCGGCTTGTCGACTTTCTCCGCCTGCGATTTATACGCCTTGACCTCCGTGAGCCCCGAACCGGGAGCGCCGCCGCCGTCGTACAAACCGCCCATTCCTCCGGTCGAAGGAGTTTCCGGTCCCCGCGGTTCTCCCGGACCGAATGGAGACGGCTGCGCCTCGAAATCCGCTCCGCCTGCGGACCCTCCGGTCCCGCTCCCTCCGACAAGCGCCGCGATCTCCGGTAAGTTGAGGTAGTTCTGTTGCATCACCATGGCCGCCTTTTCCTTGAGGGCGGCTTGCTTGGCGAGCGTCTCCGCTTCCTGCAGGAGCGCCGCGCGGCGCGGGTCATTTTCGGAGAAGGCGTATGCCTCCTGCAATTTTTCCGCGTGCCGCTTCGAGGCGAGGCCGGCTTCGTGCTTCCCCATCAGGGTCTGGAGATAGAACCGTTCCGTTTTCGTCAGTCTCGAGGCATCCTGGATCTTCATCCTCTTCGCGTCGAATGGCACGTGATGCTCTTCGCAGAAGGACGCAAGCGCCTCGGCGTTTTCCTTCATGACCTCTTCCGCGAGCTGAAGCTGCTCTTCCGCCTCGAGTGCCTCTTCCGATTTCTCAACCGTTTGTTCGGGAGCCGTCTCGCCGACCTTGATCGTCGGCATAACCTTGACCGCCGTCGCCTCCGGTGCCGCGGGCGCCTGTTCGCCCACGGTCTTGATCGGAGCCGTTTTTACCGCTTCGGCAGGCAGCGTTTCCGTTTTCGGGGCTTCTCCCACGGCCACAACCGGTGCAATCTTTACCGCTTCGGCAGGCGGGGCCGGCGGCGTGCCGAGCAGCGATTCGACCTTCGTAAGAGCCGACTGTTCCACCTCCGCGATTTCCTGCGCCATTTTCCGGTTTGCCGCCTCGATTTTTTCCGTCGCTTCCGGCACCGCCTCCGCTTCCTCCGGCTCCAGGCTGCCGAGGCGCTCCAAGGCCTTTTTCTCCTCTTCCGCACGCCCCCGAAAAATACTGACGACGTTTTCAGGCCCCCGCTCCAATGCCTTCTCGACCGGACTCTCCGTTCGGGTTTCCGGTGCAAGCGGCGCCTCTTGCCGAGTTTCCGACGGCGCAATGTCTTCCTGAAGGTTTTTGGCGGGGAGAGCCATAGTTCAGCCCGTATGATAGCAGGTTCTTTGACCTTTGCCACCGGCCCTTCTATGCTTGGATTCATGTCCCCCAAAGCCGCCGCGCAAACCATCGACACGCTCATAGAGCGCGTGCGTTTGTATGACGCAAACGCGGATGCGGAAACCATCCGTCGGGCCTACGCATTCGCGAAAGAGGCCCACAAGGACCAAAAACGCGCCACCGGAGAACCGTACATCATCCACCCGCTCGCCACGGCCATGCATCTTGCCGAAATGCGGCTGCCGGCACCGATCATTATCGCAGGTCTCCTGCATGACGTTCCGGAGGATACCCCACGCACCCTCGAAGAGGTCCGCGACGCGTTCGGGGAAGATGTCGCCAACATGGTGGCGGGCATCACCAAGCTCGGCAAAATCAAGTATCGCGGCATGGAGCGGTACATCGAGAATCTCCGCAAGATGTTCCTTGCCATGGCCGCCGACGTGCGCGTCGTGTTCATCAAATTTGCCGATCGGTTGCACAACCTTGAAACGCTCGACTCCATCCCGCCGAAAAAGCAGTACCGCATCGCGCTCGAATCGCTCGAGATCTACGCGCCGATCGCCAACCGGCTCGGTATGGGCGAAATGAAGGGACGCCTTGAGGACGCGTCATTCAAATACGTCCTGCCGAAGGAGTACGAATGGGTGAAAACCCTTGCCGCGACCGGACGCGCGGAGAAGGAAGCGTACCTGAAGCGCATCATGGAACGAACCGAACACGTGCTCCGGGACGCCGGTCTCAAGGACCTGGAAGTTCAGGGACGGAACAAGCACCTCTATTCGCTGTATCGCAAGCTGATCAAAAACGATCGCAACATCGCCCGTATCTACGACCTGATCGCCGTGCGCGTCATCGTCGATTCGCTGGCCGACTGCTATGCGGCGCTCGGCATCATCCATGCGGAATGGACGCCGCTCAAGGGACGGATCAAGGACTACATCGCCCAGCCCAAGCCGAACGGCTACCGTTCCCTGCATACGACCGTCTTTTGCGAGGACGGTGAAATCGTCGAATTCCAGATCCGGACGAAAGATATGCATGCGATGAACGAATACGGTATCGCCGCGCACTGGTCCTACGACGAAGGCGGGAAGGTTAAGGTGGGCGTCAGTCCCAAGGGACGCCCGCCGGAGTGGGTGCGCGAGCTCGCGGAAATCCAGCGTGAGATGGAAGATCGCAAAGCCTACATCAAGTCATTGGAGGATCTCAAAATCGACGTCTTCAAGGACCGGATTTTCGTGTTTACGCCCAAAGGCGACGTCATTGACCTTCCGGAAGACAGTACGTGCGTGGATTTCGCGTATGCGATCCATACCGAGATCGGCAATACGACCGTCGGCGCGAAGGTGAACGAGGAAGTCGCGACGCTCGACCGCGTGCTGAAGAACGGTGACATGGTCGAGATCATGGTGGACAAATCCCGCAAAGGACCGAATCCGGATTGGGCGAATTTCGTAAAAACGCGCCACGCAAAATCCAAAATCCGCCAAACGGCCAAATCCAGTTTGAGTTCCTGGATCAAGGGGATGTTGCCGGGGAAATAAGCTCAACGCGCAGCGTGTAGCGCATAACGTCCGGCTCTACGCCCCACGCCCGACGCTCTGCGTGATCCATTTGATCAACGAAGAAAGCTCTTCGTCCGAATCAAAACGGATTTTGATGTCACCCGTCCCCCGCGCAGACCGGCTGATATTCACCTTGGTCTTGAGCGCCTCGCGCAATCGCGACTCGGCTTCCGCGACGTTCGGATCCTTGGAGCCGGGAACGCGCTTGCGCATCGAAACCTGCGTCTCGGTTTGCCGGACCGTGAACTGGCCCGCGAGCATGGCGCGAAAGAGCTCCGTACGCTCTTTGTCGGTCGGGAGCGACAGCAGCGTACGCGCGTTGGACGAAGAAATCTTGCCCTCGACGAGCGCTTGCTGGATCTCGTCCGGCAACTGGAGGAGGCGGACGATGTTTGCGACTTGCGGGCGGCTTTTACCGATTTTGCGGCCGATCTCTTCCTGCGTCATCCCGAACTCGTCCATGAGGCGCATGTACGCCTTCGCCTCCTCGACGGGGTTGAGGTCCGCGCGCTGCACGTTCTCGATGATGGCGAGCTCGAGTTTCTGGAGCTCCGTCGCTTCGCGCACCAGCGCGGGAATCGTTTTCAGCCCGGCGATCGTGGACGCGCGCAGGCGGCGCTCGCCCGCGATCAATTGGTACGTCCCGTCCGGTTTCGGCGTGACAATCACCGGCTGCAGGACGCCATGCTCGCGGATGCTGGAGATCAGGTCCTCCAATTCGCCATGGTCGAAATGTACGCGCGGCTGATGCGGGTTGCGCTCGATGCTCGCGATCGGAATATCCATCACACGCTGTCCGACCTGCGTATCGCGTAGCGCATTACGCGTAGCGTCGGAAGTTTCCGGCTCTCCGCTCTGCGCGCTATGCTCTACCCTCGCCGAAGGCGCGGGCTTCTGCGGAATAATCGCTCCCAGCCCCCTGCCCAATCCCGATTGTCTTTGAAGGATCATACGCGACGTGGATGGTTAGACGCTCCGGATGGCGTAGCCGCCCGCCTCGCGTTCGAGAATCTCCTGCGCGAGATACTCGTAGGCCTTCGCACCCTTGGAAAGCTTGTCAAAGTGCGCGATCGACCGGCCGAAGGAAGGCGCCTCGGCGAGGCGCACGTTGCGAGGGATGATCGCTTTAAAAATATTATTCGGAAAATATTTGTATAATTCCTGGACGACGTCGTCCGAAAGCCGCGTCGTCGAATTGTACATGGTGATCACGGCACCCAGCACGTCTATGTCCGGCCGGATGTTCTCCTTCACGAGATTCACGGTTTCGAGCAGCTGTCCCAAGCCCTCCAGCGCGTAGTACTCGGCCTGGACCGGGATCAGGATTTCATCCGCCGCCACGATGCCGTTCAGCGTAATCATGCCGAGCGTCGGCGGGCAGTCGATCAGAATGAAGTCGTAATCGTTGCGGATCTCGAGCAGCGCCTCGCGCAGTTTGAATTCGCGGCGCTCCATCTCCACCAGCTCGACATTCAATCCCGCCAGCGCGGTGGTCGCCGGCGCGATGTGCAATCCCTGATGCGCCGTCGGTTGCGCAACGGCTTTCATGGGCAATTGTCCGAGAATCGCCTCGTACACGCCGCCGTTCAGCATGCGATGGTCGATGCCGATGCCGGATGTCGCATTGGCTTGCGGATCCAGATCGATGATCAGAACGAATCTTCCCATCTCCGCCAAATACGCGCCGAGGTTAATCGCCGTCGTCGTCTTCCCTACTCCGCCTTTTTGGTTGACGATCGAAATGATGCGGGCCATAGGCTCT
>CAYPUF010000044.1:0-6843 GCA_964413995.1 uncultured Gammaproteobacteria bacterium | reverse complement strand
GTGCCGTTGACGAGGATTGATCCGCCGGCCACGAGCGCATTGCGTTTGACCGCGCCGTCAAAGACGAGCGTGCCCGCGCCCGCGACGAGATCTCCCCCGATCGCCGCGTCCTTGGAAACCAGGACGTTGCCGCCCGCGACGATCGCGTCGCCGCCGACGGCGTTCAGGACGGACACGTTGCCACCGGCCACGCGCAAGTCGTCGCCGACCTCGCCCGCGACCGTCAGGTTGCCGCCCGCGGCCATGACGTCCTCGGCGACGGCGCCGTTCAGGATCACGGTACCACCCGCCACGGAGACGTCGCCGTTCACACGACCGTTCAGGATCACGGTGCCGCCGCCGACGTACAGGTCGTCGTTCAGCGTTTCTTCTTCGGGAAGGATGAACGTGTCGCCACCGCGCACCGTCATGGCCGCGGCCGGCAGCGCGAGCGACGCGGAGATCGCGAACGCGCCGAACGCGATGCCGAGCTTGGAAAGAAAGTGCTTCATATGTGCGGATGATACCGCGGAATGATATGTGGATACAAACCAAAGCCCGCCGAAGCGGGTATGACGGAGGGAGTGCGCGTCAAAAATGTTTATTCCGTCGAATGGATGAATTCGGCTTCGGGGTTATAGTCGGAAACCTCCTCGATATCGTCGCCGAATGTATAGTCGGAAATGAAGGTGTCCGGCATGTCATCGATGTTCCGGTTCCAGTCTTCACCGTAGTAGGCGCGGGCGAGTTCTTCCGACGTGATCCAGCGCAGCACCGCTCCTCGCGAAACGGCATACACTTTCGGGTCGGTTGCGAATTTCACCATGCGGACGCCCGCGCGATATTTCACGTTCGACCCGAGCGGATATTGCTGGAGGATCTCGAGCGGCACTTCTTCCACGGCGTCGAAGTGACGATACCAGCTCATGAACACGCGTGCGTTCGGGAACGTGTGGCGTTTACCGTCCTTGCCAACGTAGTACACCGACCGGCAAGGATGATCCGGGCCTGTCTGTTCGGGGCAGGGGAGTTTCAGAAGCTTGCCTGCGTCAGGAGACGCGTCCAGGGGTTCGGTCGAAGCCGGGGTGTCTGCCGGTTCTGAAGCCGGGGCGGGTTCGGACGCCGGAGCCGTTGTAGTCGGTGCCGGCGAGATGCTTGGCGCTGGGGAGGGGGCAGGCGCCGGTTCGGGAGCTGGACTCGGTGCAGGCGTCGGGCTTGGCGTGCTCAACGGAGGAGAGACCGTGGTCGCGCCCGCGACGTTGATGCCCGTGGTCGGACCCGAATTGATCCCGTTTTGCGTGTCGCGACAAAAGACGAACGCGATGCGCGCGCCGCCGCTCGTGAACGTATACGAACGGCTGGCAATCCCATTCGAAACGGTCATCGGCCCGATTTCCGCCAGGTCGACCCACAAGTCGCATTGCCGGATCGGGACGGCGGAAGTGACGGTTGCCCGTAGCGTTACGGGTACGCCGACGGTCGCCGTGACGGGTGTCACAGAGCTGATGGTCGGTTGAGCGAGGGCGGCGAGCGGAAACAAAAACCCCGCGCCCGCAAGGAGCGTGAACACGCGCTTCATACCTCTCCAGTATAGCAAAAAATTTATTATTCTCCAAATTTTGCGAACGTCAGACAAAAGAAAAACCCGGCGGATGCCGGATTTGTTCTTACGCCGTCACCTCGATGCCCATATTGCGGGCCGTGCCTTCGACTTGGCGCATCGCGGCTTCCACGTCGTGGCAGTTCAGGTCCGGCATCTTCTTTTCCGCGATCTCGCGGACCTGGGCCTTCGTCACCTTGCCGACCTTTTCGACGTTCGGCTTGCCCGCGCCCTTCTCGATCTTCGCGGCCTTCATGAGGAGAGCGGAAACCGGCGGGGTTTTCAGGATGAAATCGTAGGAGCGGTCTTCATACAGGGTGATGACGGCCGGGACGACTTCGCCGATACGGTCCTGCGTCGCGGCATTGATGCGCTGGCAGAATTCGGCGATGTTCATGCCATGCTGGCCGAGGGCCGGACCGAGCGGGGGAGCCGGAGTGGCCTTGCCGCCGATCACCTGGACCTTGATCAGGGTCTTAATCTTTTTAGCCATAATTCAATAATGCTGTGCGGCGGGGAAGCGTCCGCCTAACTGCGTAACAGTGCGCAGGTTATAACAGAAGACTTGCCAATTGGCAAGTCTTCTGTGTCATTCCCGCGCAGGCGGGAATCCAGGCTGGACCCCCGCCTTCGCGGGGGTGACAACGTGGGGTTTTCCTTAGATCTTCTTGACCTGGGTAAAATCGAGTTCGAGCGGGGTTTCGCGGCCGAACATCGAGACGAGCACCTTTACTTTGCCGCGCTGGGCATCGATCTCGTTGACCTTGCCTTCGAAGCCCTTGAACGGCCCGTCGCCGATCTTGACGGCCATGCCGGGCTGCAGGTCCACCATCACGGTCGGTTCTTCTTTCGTCACCGCGCGTTTCATGATCGCGTCCACTTCTTCCTGCGACAGCGGCGACGGCGTCGTGCCCGTACCGATGAAGCCCGTCACGTTCGGCGTGTTGCGCACCACGTACCAGGAGTCGTCCGTCACGTTCATTTCCACGAGCACGTAGCCGGGATAGATCTTTTCCTCGATCACGCGGCGTTTGCCGTTCTTGATCTTGATCTTCTTTTCCTTCGGGACCATCACGTTGAAGATGAAGTCCTGCATGTTGAGCGCGGTAATGCGCTGCTTGAGGGATTCGGCGACCGCTTCCTCATACCCGGAGTAGGTATGGATGGCGTACCAGCGGCGGCCGTATCCGGCGGTTTGCTTAGCCATATTATATTATTCGGTGACGGTGAACCCGCCCTCGGTGCTTCCTTCGATCGGCAACGGAGTGATGTCGAGCGGGACGACGTTGCCTTCCGCGTCGATACCTTCCACCGTCGGCGTCAGGCCGCCCTCGGCCTCGATGTCCGGGATGGCGGGCGGCGTTTGCGTCGGACGGCCCTTGAGCGCGAGATCGACGCCCTGGCCGAGACCGAAATCGAGCGCGGCGAAGAACGCGGCCGTGACGAGGCTCACGCCGACGACGAGCAGGCTGTACCGGATGGTTTCCTGGCGGGTCGGCCAGGTCACCTTTTCGAGTTCGGCTCTGGACGAGCGGACATATTCGATCAACGAAGCCATCGGATTTTTCATAGTGAATGGTGTTCTTTAAAAGGCCCTCGCGGGCCGATGGATAGAGGATAGCGGATTTTTTCCGGTTTGGCAAGCTTGATCCGAACGCTTGTCTTACGAGAGGAAAACGGGTACGCTCCCTCCGCTTCGGGCTATGGCGCAGTTGGCTAGCGCGCTTGCATGGGGTGCAAGAGGTCGAGGGTTCAAGTCCCTCTAGCCCGACCACCAAGACGACTCGCGATGGCGGGTCGTTTTGCGTTCGCCCTTGACCTTTTCCTAAGGATTTCTTGCATCGATGGCGCGAGAGGCCCATAATACCGAAGCAAACCCGACTTTTTTCATTCATAACCCGGGTTCTTTCATCCATTTGATCTATGGCGAAGATGACCAAGTCCCAGCTCATGTCCGAGCTCGCGGCAAAGCTCAATGTGAGCAAGAAGGAGGCGACCATGTATGTCGAGACGCTCGTCGACATGGCGCTCAAGCACGTCAAGCAGCACGGCGAATTCGTGCTTCCCGGTATGGGCAAGCTCGTGAAGGTGAAGCGCGCCGCGCGCATGGGCCGCAACCCGGCCACGGGTGAAGAGATCAAAATCCCGGCCAAGACGGTCGTGAAGTTCCGCGTCGCCAAGGCGGCAAAGGACGCGGTGCTCTAATCCGCACCGCTGGTTCAAAAAAGAGAGGCGTGCATAGCCTCTCTTTTTTCGATACCGTATGGGCATGAAGAAGCTCGTGATCCGCGCCTCGCCCGCCTCGTCCGGCGGGATCATGCTGTCCGGCATTGTGCTCGTGCTTGGCGCGCTTGCGTGGATCGCGGCGCAAGCCGGCCCGGCGTCGATCCAATCCGCGCTCTTCGGTTTCCTGTTCTTCGCCGTTGCCCTGTATGCCGCTGACGCGTGGAGCGAGTCGTTATCGCTCGAGAACGGCATCGTGCAATTCGATTCTTGGTTGCGCCCGAAGACGCGTATCAACGCCTGCGCCATGGCGGACGTGCTCGTCGTGCATGAAGGGCTGAACCAGGAACGCGGGATCATCTCCGCCGTGTTTCGCGAGCCTGACGGAACGAAGCATCGGCTTGCCCTCGGTCCGTTCTGGCGTCGCCGCGACCTGGAGCGTTTTTTCGCCTCCATCGAAGAGGCGACGGGGGAATGCAAGCTGGTGGAACACGTCAGGTGATGTCATCATTCGCGTGATACACTACCTCCATGCCGAGCAAACCGACGAACGGGAAAAAGATATCCGCGCCCAAACGCCTGAAAGACGCGGGCGTGTATCATCGCGATTCGGAAACGCAGTTCCTTCCCGAACCGAGCTGGACCGGCCCCGGGGCGGGATCGCCGGCCGCGCATCGGTTCCGGCATTGGGTGTGCAGCGACAACAACACCTGCGTCCCCTATGTCGAGCAGGAGAGTTTCACCGAGAACATCAACTGGCGCATCTTCCGGATCATGGCGGAGTTCGTGGAGGGATTCGAATTCCTTTCGCGGCTCGAAAAAGAAGTCACCTTTTTCGGCTCGGCGCGCGCCATGCCGGAGAACAAATATTATAAGTTAGCGCGTGAGCTTGCGCATCGTTTGGGCCGGGAAGGATTCACCGTCATCACGGGCGGCGGCCCCGGCATCATGGAGGCGGGCAACCGCGGCGCCTTCGAGGCGGGCGGGGAATCGGTCGGGCTCGACATCCAGCTTCCGACCGAACAGCGCCGCAACAAATACGTGAAGCAATCCAAGGGCTTCCACTATTTTTTCACGCGCAAGGTGATGCTCTCGGCTTCCGCGCAGGCCTATATTTTCTTTCCGGGTGGGTTCGGCACGATGGACGAGCTGTTCGAAATGGTCACCCTCATTCAAACAGGCAAAATGTCGGACCACGTTCCCGTGATCCTCTTCGGGAGGGACTATTGGGAGGGGATGCTCGCATGGATCCGTAAGAACATGATGGATGAAAACCATTTCATCGAGCCCTTCGAACTGGAGATTCTTCGCGTCGTGGATTCTGTCGATGAGGCATACGAGATCATCCGTCAAACCCCGGAACGCGTGCTGTAAAAAACACCCCCGATTCCATCGGGGGATGTTTTTTACTTGACTTGCGCCAGTGCGGCTTTCTTGGCCGCCTTCTTCTGGCGTTTGGTCGGCAAGTCTCCATGCGCCTCCTTGGCGAGTTTGCGCAGGGTGCGCAGCGTGCTCGCGGCCACGCGAACGCGGCGTCCGTTGATGCGGACGGTCTGGAGATTCACGTGCTGGCGCCGACGCGTCGCGATATTGGAATGGCTGCGCGAGTTCGCGGTCTTCGCGCCTTTGCCGGTGAGTACGCAGATGCGGGACATAGTTGGGGCAGTTGACAGTTGCCGGTGAACAGTTTCCAGACTGACCGGCGACTGGGAGTTGGTTTTTCGTTCCGGAAGGATAGTTGAATCGGCGTTCTTTGTAAAGGGTGGCAGATGTGAGAAGATGGGGGCATGGGTCTCATCTCCCTCTTGTTTCAGGAACCTTTGGCGTTTTTCGTACTCGTCATTGCGCTCGTATTCACCCTGTCGGTGCATGAGGCGGCGCATGCCTGGGTCGGGCATCTGCTCGGCGATTCGACCGCCAAGCGTCTGGGGCGCCTGACACTCAATCCGTTCGCGCATCTCGATCCGCTCGGATCGCTGATGATCCTCTTCGCCGGGTTCGGCTACGCCAAACCCGTTCCGTTCAATCCTTATAATTTGCGCGACCAACGCTGGGGTCCCGCGCTCATCGCCGCGGCCGGTCCCGGATCGAATTTTCTGTTCGGTATGGTCTGCGCCCTGTCATACGGCTGGCTTGTTCCCGTGCTCGGCCAGGCGAATTTACTCACGCTGACGCTGCTCTTTCTCGGCCAGATCAACTTCGCCCTCATGGCCTTCAATCTCGTGCCTGTTCCGCCGCTTGACGGATCGAAAGCCTTGCTTGCGTTTTTGGCCGGTCCGCAGCATGCCCGCGCCCGTTTTGTGCTGGAAACCCAGGGGCCCAGCATCCTGTTCATGCTTATTATTCTCGAAATTTTGTTTAATTTCGGACTTTTTTCGTGGATTTCCTGGATTTCGACCGGTCTCTTCCGTTTTTTCAGCTAGCGTTCAGGCTCCGAAGAGCATCGAGGGCTTGACGGCTTGGTCCGCCCGCTGCTAGATTACGGGCACTTTTCCCGTTTTCGGGATGATGTTCCGCCTACATGCCTACGATCAACCAGCTGGTCCGCCGATCGCGCAAGCCGATCAAGGCGAAGTCCAAGAGCCCCGCGCTCCAATACGCGATGGACACGCTCCATCGCAAGCGCACCCCGTTGCGCCGGGGGGCGTCCTTTAAGCGCGGCGTCTGCACCAAGGTGACGACCATGACGCCGAAGAAGCCGAACTCGGCGATCCGCAAGATCGCCCGTGTCCGCCTTTCCAACGGCACCGAAGTCTCGGCGTATATCCCGGGCGAAGGGCATAACCTGCAGGAACATTCGATCGTGATGATCCGCGGCGGCCGCGTGAAAGACTTGCCGGGCGTGCGCTACCACATCGTGCGCGGCGTGTACGACACCCAGGGCGTCCAGAACCGACGCAAGGGCCGTTCGCTTTATGGCGCTCGCAAGCCGAAAGAAGCGAAATAAGAATCATGAATCACGAAGCATGATTTTCACAACACCCTGATTCTTGATTCCAGATTCCTGATTCTATCCAATATGCGTGGCAAGAAAGCCCCCC
>CAYPUF010000043.1:1752-6929 GCA_964413995.1 uncultured Gammaproteobacteria bacterium | reverse complement strand
CGAGGATGAACAGCGCGTCCGCGATGTCATCCGGCCAACTCAAATCTGCGCACAATGCACCGATGGCTCCATCGACGTTCAGCGGCATCGTCTTCCCTTTTGCGGCGAAAAGCGCTTCGGCGATCTGGAGCGCGTAATCGAAATGTGGTGTGTCCAACGCCTGGTCTTTTGCAACTCGTTGCAAGGCGATCGTGCGCGGATCGCGTTCATACAAACGGTGACCAAATCCCAAGAGGCGATTCCCCGCTTTCAACTCCGCTTCAACCGCTTCTTTCGGATCTTGGCCGAGATGTTCGCGCAGCCACTTCGCGCAAGCACTGCCTGCATTCCCATGCTTTGTATCCAAAACCCCGATGCCGGCAGCCACGGCTTGCGCAAGCGGCTTCCCTGATCCGGAGGCGAGACGCGTTGCTTGTGCGCTCGGAGGCTCGGCGCCATGGTCGAGGCATGCAACAAGGCACGCCTCGAACACCACAAGTTCGGCTTCTTTCGCATCGCGGCCGAACCATGCCAAAAACGCCGCAGCCGCGAACGAACCGCCGATCAACGACGCAAGCGGCGTCCCGCGCAGCTCGTAGCCCTCTTTCTTTTCTTTTCCGATTGTCGTGCGTTCAGACATACGTTTGTTTCATCAGGGATACGAATTCAGGCACCGTCGCGGCGCAGGCAATTCCCTGCGCACGGATCCCCTCGCGCGTTTCGCGCACGCTCGGCTCGTCTTCCCCGAGGATAGTCCCCGTATGCCCATACGGCAAACCACGGGGCAGCAAATCGAGCGCCGTTCCCGGAAGCATCACGACGAACGGTTTTGCGGGTTTCCAACCGCGACGCAACTCGCGAAGCAGGGGCTGGCCCGGTTCGGCAAACACGGCGATGCGCTTCACATCCGCGTCGGCTTCGGCCATCGCGATCGCTTCGGTAAGATTCGTACCGACCACGTGGCCGCCTCCGACCGCGATGGCCAAACGGATGCCAAGTCCCGCACGGGACAGCGCCGCCATGAGTTCGTTCGTCATGCCACCGGATGTCGAAAGGAGTGCGATGTCTCCTTCCTTGAGCTGACCGGAAAATGGATGCTCTCCGCCCAAGTAGCCGATGCGTACATCCGGAAAATGCAGATACCCGACGGAAGCAGGCCCAAGAAGCATCGCGCCTTTGTCTTTTGCAAGACGGCGCATCTCGACGGCATCATGCAACGCGACGTTTTCCGTAAGCACGTGGATAAATCGGATGCCTGCTTCCAGCGCCTCGCGAACGGCCGATAGGACATGCGCCGCTGGCACGACGATGCAACTCACGTCCGCTTGGGGCGCTTCCTTCACCGAATCGAAAATCGGACGGCCCTCAACCTCTTGTCCGCCCTTTCCCGGCGTCACGCCGGCGATGATCTTCGAACCGGACGCCATCATCCAACGCGCCATGCGTGACCCTTCTTTTCCCGTCATGCCTTGGATAAGGATCTTCATAGAAGTTGCATGAGCGCTTTGGCGGAGTCCTCCAGGTCCGTGTCGGCACGGTGGAACAGGCACGGAATATTCTTTTCTTTCGCCCATGCGAGCGTCTCGTCTTGCGCTTGGTCGGCATTCGGGCCGTCGCGGCGCACGACGAACGGGATCGAGAGCCCTGTCTCGTCATACGCGGTACGAATCGCGGACAGCATCACGGCGATGTCCGTGAAGTTCGCATACGACCCGGCCGCCCACACGGCCTTCAAGCCCTGTTTTGACAGGACGCGCGACGCCGTCGCTTTGATGAACTCGGGATCCGGATTTCCGGACAATTCCACAAAATTCGCCGCCTTTCCGCCCGCGGCCATGAGCGCATCCATCGCGACCAGACTCGCGCCGCCGCCGGAGAGAATGAGCGCGATGTCGCCGTCCAGATCGACGGAAGAAACGGCGGCATCATCTTCCGTCACGACTTTCGCATCAAGCGCGACGAATGTTCCGTCTTCACATTCCGCAAGCGGATTGATCTCCACGCTCTGAAGTTTGTGCGTGCGCATCCCCTCACCCAGCTTCTTCACGAGGCCAGAAAATTTCGGATCTTGAAATGTGATCAATGGCTGGCTGTTCGCCGACGCGACATCCATCCCCCCTTCGCCGATATTCACACGCCAATCTCCGGCCGCACGGTCGAGGTCGATCGACAAAAACCATTCGCGGACATGCGGGACCTCCTGTTCGACCAGGAACGAATCGGCGCCGATCTCGCGCTTCACCCGCTCGATATCCTCCGCGCGTTCCACGCGACGAACCAACCCGGCTTTCCCGCGGCCGCCGCGCAACACCTGCGCTTTGACGTAAAAAGGCCCATCACCGGCCTGTGCGGGCACTTCGACTCCCATCTCCGATAACAGGCGTTTCCCTTCGGCTTCGATGAGGCGCATACCTCCACCCTACCAAAGCGCTTCGTTGATGTATTCCTCGCTTCGACGAAGCAGCTCCCGGATGCCGTCCGCGTCGAGCAGCCGATCGACATGCGACTCGGTCGTGTACTCCTTTTTCTCGACGCGCTTCGCGCCCGGATAATCTTCCTCTTGTAACGGCGCATCCCAGCGCGGATCCACATGCGGCCCGATCACGAACATGTCCTCCAGTTCGAGCGCGTTGTCGCTTTCTTCGCGGCCGAGCAGTTTCTCGTAGATGCGTTCGCCGATCTGCCGCCCGATCATCTGTACCGAAATGTCCTCCGGCTTGCGATCGAACCGGGGCGCATACGTGTCGATCACGGCACGCGCGAGATCGCTGATGCGGATCACGGGCATCTTCAGGATGAACACCTCGCGATCGCGCATGAGGCGCGTCGCCTTGAAGATCAGCTGTACAGCGTCATCGACGGTCATGAAGAAGCGCAACATCTCGGGATCGGTGAGGGTGAGCGGTCCGCCATGCTTGACCTGGCGGATGAAAAGCGGAATCACGGATCCGCGCGTGCCGATCACGTTGCCGAAGCGCACGAAACAGAACCGCGTTTTTTTGGGACCTTTGTACAGCACGGACGTGGTCACGAGCTTTTCCGAGAGGAGTTTGGTGCATCCGAGCACGCTGGTCGGGTCGGCGGCCTTGTCGGTGGAAATGCCGACCATGCGGTCCACGCCGTGCACGAGACACGCGTGGATCACGTTCTGCGTGCCGATCACGTTGGTGAGCACGGCTTCCGACGGGTCATTCTCCGTCGCGATCACGTGTTTCAGCGCGGCGCAGTGGAACACGATGTCCACGCCTTCCATGGCGCGCAAAAGCCGCTTTTCGTCGCGGATGTCGCCGAGAAGCATGCGCAGGCGCGGATCGTCGTTCAGGCGCTTCAACAGGTAAAACTGCTTCGAGTCGTCACGGCTGAACACACGCACCTGTTTCGGGTTGAATGTCAAAAGATGCCGCACGATTTGCGAACCGACCGAACCGGTTCCCCCGGTCACCAGAATCGTTTTCCCTTCGAATTCGTTCTTATACATAGCTCTGCGGCAGGACCTTGTTCACGCGCGCGACGATCTCACGGACATCCTCTTGCGTCAAGCCGATATAGATCGGCAGCGCGAGACTCCGGCGGCTCACGGATTCGCTGACGGGGAAATCCCCCTCCTTGAAACCGAAGCGTTCGCGATAAAATTGGAATAAATGGATCGAAGGCAGGTACGGCTTGGTCATCACGCCTTCGGATTTCAGAAGCCCGATCATCTTGTCGCGATCGGCGCGTTCCGGAAGCTGCACGACATATACGAAGTATGTATGGTCGTTATCCGGATGGAGGAACGGCGTCGTGATCTCCGTTCCGGCGAACGCTGCGTCATACCATGCCGCGATGCGCTTGCGCTCCGCGATGAACGTCGGAAGCTTCTTCAGTTGTTCGATGCCGACCGCCGCACTCATCTCGTCCAGGCGATAGTTGTATCCGAGATATTGGTGGTCGAGCCATTGCATGTTCTCCGCGCGTCCCTGGTTCGCAAGGCTCTTGCACAGCTTGAACACGCGTTCGTCGTCCGTGACGACCATGCCGCCTTCGCCGGTCGTCATCTGCTTGTTGGGATAGAACGCGAACACGGCGGATTGGCCGAACGTGCCCGCCCTCCTCCCCTTGTATGACGCAAGCACGGATTCACACGCGTCCTCGATGACGATGAGATTGCGGCGTTTCGCGATCTCCATGACCGGGTCCATGTCGCAGGTCTGGCCAAAGATGTGCACGACGAGAATCGCTTTCGTCTTGTCCGTGATCGCCGCTTCAATCCTGGAAACATCCAGGTTGGATGTCTTCGGTTCGATGTCGACGAACACCGGCTTTGCGCCGACATACAAGATGCAATTCGCGGACGCGACGAACGAAAACGGCGTGGTGATAACCTCATCCCCTTCCCCGATACCCGCCGCGATCATGGAAAGATGCAGTCCGGACGTCCCACTGTTCACCGCACAGGCGAATTTCGTTCCGATCGCATCGGCAAAGTTTTTTTCGAACTCAAGATGCTTTGGCCCGAGGCTCAAATGTCCCGACCGCAGGACCTCAAGCACCGCGCGCTCCTCTTCCGCGCCGATGGACGGCAAGCTGACGGGATAGGTCTTCATAGCGAACGGACGACGCGCGCCGGCACGCCGAATGCGACGGAGTTGGGCGGGATGTCCTTGTTCACGAAGGAGCATGCGCCGACGATGGAGTTCTCGCCGATGGTGACACCTGGCATCACGACGCTGTGCGAACCGATCTTGCAATTCTTTTTGAGCATCACTTTCCCCTGCTTGTCGTCGATGGTGGAGACGGAATAAATCGAACAATGCGAACCGATCTGGACCTCGTCCTCGATGACCACGCCGTGCTTGGCGTTGATGTACGTGAATGCCCCGATATCCGTGCGGGCTCCAAGCTCGAGGTTCGCCACGTTTTGAACCAGCCAATTCCATTTGGTCAGCTTGCCGTCTTCGATCTGTGGCGGTTTCCAGTCGGAAAAACGGGGATCCATAGTGGAATCACTATACAGGAAAATCAAACGACTTATTCACGAGGTCCTGAAGATCGAGCGTCGCGAGCAGGTTCGCGACGGTCTCGCCCGTCCGTCCGTCTCCCCATGGGCTGTGGCGTTCGGCGACGCGTGCACGAAACGCTTCGTCTTTTAGGGCGAATTCGGCCGCCGCGATAATCGCGTCGACGTCCACGATCGCATCGATGACATTCGCGCCGCG
>CAYPUF010000043.1:0-1652 GCA_964413995.1 uncultured Gammaproteobacteria bacterium | reverse complement strand
TCGCGCGCGGGATCGAGGCCGAGGCGTCCGAACAGGTCCGCGCGCGAAGGCCAGGCCATCCGGTGGATGCGGTCCAGGGCGGGCGCGCCCACGACACGAATACGGTCCGGATGCTCGCCCGTCGCGCGTAACCGCGTCGCGGCGGATTCGACCGCGGGCATGTGGAAATGCGCAAGGCGACTCACGGCGAAGCGCGCGGCATTGTCGAGCGTCGAAGAAAGCTCGCCGCCGTGCTGGTGGATGACGGGAATGCGCAAATACGTGCCGACGAGGGCCGTAACAAGCTGTTCGCCGCGATCGCCAAGCACGAGCACGGCGTCGGGACGGCACGCGGTAAACCGTTCGGTCAACGCGCGCTGGAGCTCGGAAAGGAAGCGCGCATGGTCGGCATGCGCGTCCCCGCGAAGTTCGGCGTCGAGCGGGATGGCGTCGGGATAGGCACGCGCGACCTCATCGACGCTCCGACCGTGGATCTGCGAAAAATGCTCGCCCGCGACATAGAGCGCAAGCGAAAGCATGGCATGATGTCGCACGGCGTCGAGCACGGGCCGCATCAACCCGAAATCCGCGCGAGACCCGGTGACATACGCAATCACACGCCGTCCGGACATACGCGTCAGACGCCCCACCCGGAGACATCGTCCGGTGTCAGGACATGACCGGCGGGCACATCGCGCTTGGCGACGTGGGACAGCAGGCGATCATATTGCTTCGGAAGCAAACCGGTGCCGGGGCGCTTGATGCCGACATTGGATGCGGTAAACCGTTCTCCGGCACGGACGGGAGCGGTCGTCACCAGGCTCTTGCGCGCGACGGCCATGGTCGAGAATTCGCTCGGGTTTGGACGCTTCGACGCGTGGCCGAGTATCACTTCCGCTTTGCGGATGGCAAGCACCATGCGTCGGAGTTCCTCCGGTTCGAGCGACGAGGCATGGTCGGGGCCCGGCATCGAACGGCTCAACGTGAAATGCTTTTCGATCACCGACGCGCCCATCGCCACGGCCATGACTGGCACCTGGATGTCGAGCGTATGGTCGGAGTAGCCGACCGGCGTCGGCAGGCACTCGGCCATCGTGCGCATCGCGCGCAGATTCACCTCCGCAAGGCGGCAGGGATAATTGGACGTGCAATGTAAAAAGACGATCTCGCGCGCACCGGCTTCCGTCATAGCGTCGTACGCTTCCTTGACTTCGTCCAGCGTGGACATGCCCGTCCCGAGGATGAGCGGGCGGCCATAGCGCGCGGCGGACCGCAGGAGCGGCAGGTTGGTGATCTCGCCGGACCCGAACTTCACCGCCGGCACGTTCAAACCCATGAGGAACTCGAGGCTCGACAGCCCGCTATGCGGCGTCGACATGAACAAGATATTACGCTCACGGCAACGCGCGATAATGGCCGGATAGTCCCGTTCCGCGAGCTCGAGCTTTTTCAGCATCGCAAGCTGGCTTTCCTGCATGCCGAGGTTCGTCTTCTGGTAGTCCGCCATCTCGGCCGCCTCGACGGCGAGCTCCTCGGCTTTAAATGTCTGGAATTTGACGGCATCCGCGCCGGCATCGGCCGCGGCATCCACGAGCCGGAGTGCCGTTTCCAGGCTCCCATTGTGGTTGACTCCTGCTTCCGCGATCACGAAAACCGGCTGACCTTCGCCAACC
>CAYPUF010000042.1:0-7011 GCA_964413995.1 uncultured Gammaproteobacteria bacterium | reverse complement strand
CGCAAAAACCGCGCGCGGCGGAAACGCCATGACGCGCGGTCTTCTCGCGTGGTGGACCCTGTCGGATTCGAACCGACGACCTCCGCCTTGCAAAGGCGGCGCTCTACCAACTAAGCTAAGGGCCCTTGGACGGGCGCAATCTAGCAGAACCTTGGACTCTTTACAACTCTCCCACATTCCGATATACCGCGACCGACCGCAAGACGGTCAGGGAGGTGTTGAGTGACCGAAACGGCTCGTAGATTCAAATACAATCCGACCGTGAACCTGCATCGCCGGGAACGGTCGCGCGTCCCGCTCCCGCCGCGCCACGAGCGCCGGCCGGACGCTGGCGGTTTCGCGACCCAGCTCTTGCCCGAACGACGGCGTGACGGCGCTGACGCGGTGCGAGTTCCGGAGAACCCGGCGCCGGGCCTCGAGGCGCCGCGCAGGCCGCCGGAGAGCAACTTCGACCGGCTCTGGCGCTGCATCGTCGGGGTGAACGTCGGCTGGTTCGACGGCGAGGACAACGCATACCTGATCTTCTGGTACGACCTCGCCGAGCCGTTCCATGACTTCCGGCCGAAGGGCCAGGCGCTCTCGATCCGGATCGAGGGGCCGGCGGGCAAGGTCACGCTCGCGGCGGATCCCTCCGGAACGTGGGCCGACGGCCGCACGCTGTATCTCCGCACCGATTTCGAACGGAAGGCGGCGGGGTGGCTCGAGTCCGACCGCGAAGCCATGCGCGTGGTGCTCGCGCGCAAGACGCCCGCGCCGACTGCCAAGAGCAAGCGCCCGCGCCGCGAGATCGGGTTCACGCCCGGTCGCGCGAGGCATGTCCCGAGGCTGTTCTGATGCGGCGCCGGCGGCCGCGCCTCAAGCGCGACTGGAAATTCCCCGCGCTCACGCCGCGCAACTTCATCGAGCATGTGCGCGGCGATTGCCGGATCCGGGTTCTGTCCGGCGTGAGCCTGCTCTGGATCTCGGTCCCGCTCAAAGGCCCCATGTACGATCGCGTCGAGGATCCGCGCGACTGGGAACCGCTTCGGCGGGGTCTGCGTATCGGGTTCGACGGGGCCGAAGATCCGCCGTTCGCGATCGAGCGTGCGCGAGTCATCGAGAGTACGCTGACGCTCGAATGCGTCCTGCCCGACGAACCGTCCTTGGCCCGGTTCGGATCCGCCGCCGCGTTGCGCTTGAGCCGCGCCGACGACGCGCAAACGGGAACGCTCCTCGCGATCAAGGAATATCACTGCCCGCTCGGCTGACGACGCGGGTTTTTATTTCGCCGGCGTGAGCGTGGGTTTGCCTGACAACACGGCGACGATATTTTCCGCGGCGAGTTTTGACATGGCCTGCCGCGCCTCGATCGTCGCGCTCGCCGTATGCGGCGTGAGCACGACGTTCGGAAACGCCTTGAGTTCGAGTTTGTCCGTGAGATCGCAGTCGATGGACGGTTCGCATTCAAACACATCGAGCGCAGCCCCCGCGATCCGCTTCGTCTTGAGTGCGCGCAGGAGCGCCTTCTCGTCCACGATCGGTCCGCGCGCCGTGTTGATCACGAATGCCGTTTTTTTCATGAGCGCGAACTGCTCCGTGGACATCAGGTGCCGCGTCGAGGGAAGCAGCGGGACGTGCAGCGTGACGAAGTCCGCGGCCTGAAGAAGTTTGTCGAGCGGCAGGCGTTTCGCACCGAACGCTTTTTCGAACTCCTTGTTCGGTTTCATGTCTGCATAGACGCATCGCATCCGGAATCCCTTCACGGCGCGTTGCGCGACCGCCATCCCGATACGCCCGAGTCCCACGATGCCGAGCGTCTTCCCGTACACGTCCGTGCCGAGCAGCAGGTTCGGTCCCCAGCCTTTGTATTTCTTCGCGCGCGCGTAGCCGTCCGATTCCACGACGCGATGCGCGAGCGCGAGCATGAGCGTGAACGTGTGCTCGGCCACGGTTTCCGAGACTTCGGGAGCGGGCGCGTTCGTGACGACAATACCTCGCTTTTTTGCGGCCGCAAGGTCGACATTGTCGAACCCGACGGCATAATTCGCGACGATCTTGAGATTCGCCCCGGCTGCCGCAAACACCGCATCATCGATCTTGTCATTCAAAAGCGAGAGCAATGCATCAACGCCTTTGACGCGCTTCAATAATTCCTTACGCGGCATGACGTCGTCTTTTTCGTAGATGTCGAGCCGGTGGCCGGCTTTGCGCAACAGCTTGATGCCTTCGTCCGGAATGGGACGGGTGATGAGGACCTTCATATGCGGGGCATGTTACCCCGCGGGCTGTTTTTTGAGGATACGGGCCGCGGCGATCTTCACGCCGGGTAGGAGCGCGTTTACCACCATGAGCAGCATGATCTGCTTCGGTGTCGCGTTGAGATCGCGGAAAAACTTGTCGGCGACGTACAGCGCGAGCGTGTTATTGAGATACAACATGCACAGCGCAACGGTCATGCGTTCGGATGCCCGGCGCCACGGCGTGATGTGATACGCGGCCCAGATGAGCACCGCGAGCCACGGCATCGTGAACGCGAGCACGGCCGCGTCGCGCCACGAAAAGGTCACGGGCGTACCGCTCGCGCTGGCCGCCGTGATGCCCATGATGAGGAGACCGAACGCCGCGACCGAGATATTGCGCCACAGCGCGTCATGCGCCTCGATACGCTTAGGTACGCGCTTTTTGAGCACCATGGCGAGCATGAATGGCACGACAATGGTGAGAAACAACGACCAGAACATCTGGAGCATGGGGATGGGCACGGCCTGTCCGAGCGCGATTTTCGTCACGACCGGCACGGTGACCGGCGCAAGCAGCGACGTGACGGCCGTGATCACGAGCGCGAGCGATGTCTTGCCGCCAAAGAACTCCGCGACCAGCGCGATGGTCATGCCGGTCGGCATCGCGCCCATGATCAGGAGCGCCACCGACCAGTCGTACGCAAAGGCGCGGACGGGGAGGAAGAGCGCAAACGGCATCAGGATAAGCATGTAGAACGCCGTCACGAAGAGCAGCCGCCAGTCCTTGCCGTAGTTGATGATTTCGTCGAGCGAGAGTCGGAGACTCGAAAAGAAGAAGACAAGAATGAGAAGCTGCGTCGTGTACTCGTTGAGCGGCGAGAACGTGTTTGGGAAAAGCAAACCCAGGACGATGCCGAGCAACACCACCATGATTTGGTTGTTGTGCAGGAGATTTTTGATCCGATCCGGCCAGGCCATATCAGCGAATGCGCACCTTGCGTCGTTCGCGCCCGGCCGGATCGCCGTGCAGGATGCCCGCCTTCGCGCCCATGTGCGTGATGACGCCGTGCGCGTTCAGCATCGCGTCCGCGAGCGCGGTCCGGATATCCTCATGCTTCATCCAGCTCGCGACGAATCCGCTGCCAAACGCGTCGCCTGCGCCGGTCGTGTTCACGCGTTCGCCCGGAAGCGCGGGCGCGAATAGTGTTTTGCCGCCGCTTCGCACGTATGCGCCGTGCTTGCCGTCGGTGAGGAGGAACGCGACGCGTGGCATATCCCCAACAATCTTCAAGATCGCCTTCGTCTCCTTGGGATCGACGCCTGCAAGCGCCGCTGCTTCTTCGCGGTTGGCGCTGAAGACGTCGCATTGCATCAGATAGGGTTCCAAGGTCTTCAGGCCTTTTTCCAGCTCCTTGTTTCCGGGGTTCCACGCGATTCCGGTTTTGGTCCGTTGTGCGTGTGCGAATACGTCCTTCAGCGCCTTCATGTCCCCGCCAAGCGACGTGAGATAAATCCAATTGGCGACGCGCATGTGCGCCATCTTCTTCGTCCAGTGATGCCAGGGAAATTGTTTTGCATCGAGCGCCTGCGATGCGCCGCGATGCGTGAAGATCGCGCGATGGCCCGTGCCGGACAAGAGAATAATAGAATACGCACTCTTCCGTTTCGGATCGCGCTGGACGAACCGCGCGTCGATCTTCTCGCGCTTCAGGTCATCAAGGATTTCTTGACCGATGGCATCCATCCCGACGCGTGTGAGACAGGCCGTGCGCAGTCCTCGCCGCGCAAATGTGACGGCCGCGTTCGTTGCGCCGCCCCCGGTCGCGAACGTGAGATCGTCGATCGGCATTTTCGATCCCATCAAGAAGCAAGCCGCGATACCGTCGGGGGATTGATCATCATGATGCTCTTCCAACGCATGCGATCTCACAAAAACATCCTGCGTTGCAGATCCGATCGTAAGCACGTCAAAAACGCGGAACATGAATTGATTATAGCAAGAGATAAAGAAAACGTTGTTTTCTTTGCAGGGAGGGTGAGTCGTCACCCTCCCTGCACCCTCCCGCTCGCGCCTGACTTGCGGTTCTCGCGCGGCAAGCCATCTCGCTCGGCCTGGATGCCTGAACTTGCTCGTTCAACATTCAATTTTTTGATTCACTCGCTTCAACAGCAGGCATCCGCATCGGCCTCGCTCATGGGCCGCGCTTGTGATCCTCAGAGGCGCGATGGGAAAGCAAACACCCTCCCGAGTACCGGAAAACGGAACCCACAAACCGCCCTATCGAGAAGCGCAGGACAGGGTGCGCAGGAGAGTGCAGAGAGGGCGGCGTTGCCCTCTCTGCAAACACGAAGCGTTGATCACGAACGAGATTGCTTCGTCTCCGCCAACTGGCGGATCCTCGCAACGACACTGAAGTTAGCCAAATAATTTTGGCTATCTTTCAACTCATTCAAAATTAGCCAATTTATCGAAACACGATTCTTCGCTAATTTGTCAGTTTAGCTAAGACTAGCCAAAATTATTTGGCTAAGATAAAGTAAAAATAATGTTTCACAATATTGACAAAAGTAATAAATTATGCTATAGTATATTTGTTGAAATGATGAGATGGGCGGACCGTCACAACTGAAGATTCTTGGCCAAAAAATGTGAAACCTTCGCGCTTTTCGGCCAACTCCTCACGATCGGTTTCGTGGGGAGGCCAATAACGGCACAAGTGTCTGAATCGGAAGAACCGGGAGAACGGTCATGAACACCACCTTCAATGCCATCTTCGCTCTCGTCGCCGTCATCAGCGTGGTCCTCGCGATCCCGGCGCGCGCCGACAGCAACGCCATCCGCGTCAGCATGGTGAACGGAGCGACGGTCGTCGAGGTGCTCGACGAGGCGCAGCTCGAGAGCGAGATCGGACAGTGCGCGAGCGGATACACGATCCGGGCTCGCGTCGACGCGGGCGTCCGGACCTTCCCCCTCACGAGCGGCCGCGTCGTCATCGCGCCTTCGACCTCCGCGTCGCCCTACCCCAATCCGCAGTTCTTCTGCGCGGGCCATCCTCGGCCCTTCCCGCGTTCGGTCGAGTACCGCTGAACTCCGCACACGTTCCTTCACCCTCGTGGTGAAACTCACACACGAGGCTAGCCGCACGAAGTACACAAGTACGTAGTGCGGCTCCCTCACAGGTTCTCGTGCAAACGAGCATCTGTGCCGGGAGACAGCATCCTGGTGCCACAACGTTTGACCCCGCCATCGGCGGGGGCGGGAGAAAGTTCAGTGTACCGTCACATCTTCGTTACGTTCGCGATCATGGTCCTTTCGTTCAAGCTCGTCGGCTGTGCCTTCGAGGTCCCGGCTCCGACCGAGACCGACGGCGTCGCGGTCGAGGAGACCGGCGCGCTCTCGATCGTCCCGGGCAACATGTCCGAGACGACGCGCGAGCCCGGTACGCTCCGGGGCGTGCTCATGACCGCGCGGATCCGCAACACGACCGCGCGGCCCATCGAGTTCGGCCTGCCGCCGACGTCCTTCCACGGACGTCTCGACACCGCACTCAGCTCCACGTTCCGCTTCGTCGCCTACGACGACGGCAACGGGACGATGCTCGGCACCGTCGACGGCGAGCTCAACGCGGGCGCCGTGGACTACGTCGCCTACGACGAGGTCGTGCGACTCGGGCCGGGCGACGAGATGGAGCTCGTGCTCCGCGCGAACATCCTGGCGGACGCCGACAACTCGGTGATCGTCGGGATGGGGGACGCGGGCCAGCTCCTCCTCGACGCGCGTTTCGCCGACACCGGCGAGTTCGTCCCCATGGATCGCATCCGCGGGAACGAATCGATCGCGCGCCACATCACGATCGAGCAATGATCGCTCCTTCACCCTCGTGGTGAAACTCACACACGAGGCTGCGCGTCGCTTCTTGCGATGCGCTCCCTCTCGGGAGTCCGATCCAGATCGGAACTCCGAGCCGGGAAATGACTCACGGCTGGTAAGATAATACTGCCGCAAGGCGGGAGGTGCTCTTTGGACACGAAGATGCTCATCACGGCCGGGATCCTGATCCTCGTGGTCGCCCTCGGCCTCGGGTCGCTGCTCTACGTCACTCACAAGATGTTGAGCCCCGTGCTTGACAAGGTCCGCTACTGGCTCGCCGAAGGATGCCAGTCGGCGAGCCTCGCGCTGAGCTCGCGCGTGCGGTACGTGGCCTGCATGGACTTGATGCGTCAGGCTCCGAACGGACCATATCGTCAGCACGAGATCCTCCGCGGCGATCTCCTGGAGAACATGGAGATTCATGCGGAACGATACGCCAATCATGCGGCCCGAGCCGTTCGGATGCTCGGCTGTGCGTTCGCATCCGTCGCATTGGTGGTTGCTGGCGTACTCGTGATGAACGAGTTGATCACGCCGAGCACCGGTCTGTTGGCGAAGGGCGTACTTCTGTTCGGCTTCGCCCGAATCTCATATCGTGTGATGATGGCGTGAGTAGCCGCACGGGTCCCGCAGGTCCCCGCTCCGACCTGCATCGGCTGACGAATACTTCGTCGGCCTCGTACTCGGGATCGTCATCGCAAGGTGGCGGCACCGACAACGAACGACCCGGCTCTCCGGGTCACAACCGCTCCCTCAAAAGAGCAGAGAAAGGAGGATACGTCATGCGTATCCTTTTCGCGTGTCTGATGATGTCCGTGATGGTCGCGGGCTGCTACGAGCACCACGGCCTCGATGGCATGGAGCCCCCGCCCGTTCCGATGGGCGACGCGGGCTTCCCGATGCCGACCGACGATGCGGGCG
>CAYPUF010000041.1:2264-7221 GCA_964413995.1 uncultured Gammaproteobacteria bacterium | reverse complement strand
CGCGCTTCGGCGCGGGCCGCCAAGAGACGAGATGATTTTCGACGCGCGGCTCGTCGTGAGAATTTCCGTTCGCCCCATCGCGCCCCCGCAGAACCCGACGGAGTCCGAGGTCCTCCCCGCCTCCCTCAGCAGCGCAACGATGCAGTCGATTTGCTTCTGCGTTGCCCCCCGCAGCCCTACCGAGTCCGCCCTGTTTGCCGCCTCGACCAGCGCCACCGTGTTTTTTTCGTTTTCGCTCATCATCGTCATCGTCTCCTTTGGTTTTGCCCCCACCGCACGTCTACATCATATATATCGGTTTGCGCGTGTCAACAGTTTTAGGAAAATTTTCTTTCGGTTTTTCGGATTTCGCGTAAGTCATTATTTTCACTGAAGTTAATCTCTTTCACGAAAGTTAACTTTCGTGAAAGTCGTCGCGTCGCGCGGGCGGAAGGCGCGCGGCTTGTCCCGATATCCTCATTACTATCCATCCATGAACAGGACGGGAAGCGTGAACATCAAGATACCCAGCGACATCAATGCACGAATTCGCGTCATCGCGATTCAGGCTGGAACCAGCGTTTCCGCCGCGCGCGACGAGGCGCTGCGCATCGGGGTGGAGGCGATGGAGTCGCGCGGGCGGAAGGCGCGCGGGCGGAAGTCGCGCGGATGATCCTCGCCAGGGCGACGGGGGGCCACTCGACGATTCAATCGAGTGCCATCGTCCTGGCACTTTGCGGAGCATGGTTGTCGTGCGGCGTGAAGCGGCCCGGTCGCTCAGATACACACGCGCCGCCAGACGGGGTTCGATTCCCCGACTCCGCGTGAGTCGCGCGTCAATGGGGGCGCGCCAAGAGGTGGATGAACATGGGCGATCTTGCAAGAGCGGAACGCGCCGATCTCGCTCCGGGTTCCGGCGACGCGCCGGTGGTCGCAACCGGGAATCAGGCGATCCGCGCGATACTGACTCTCATCACCGACCCGACGATTGACTTGGAGCGAATGAAGGCGGCGCGCGACCTCTATCGCGAGTGCCTCGCGGACGAGGGCGCGGCGCGATTCGCGGCGGCGGTCGCGAAGTTCAACGCGATCAAGCCCCGACCCAAGCGCGCACAGGCTAACGCATACCTGTCCAAGGCCGGCGTTGACCGGGACGGCAAAAGGTGCCCCGTGCCGGTGATGTACGCAGACGAGCACGACTTGCGCTCGGTGTGCGATCCGATCCTGGGCAGCCTGCACCTGTCCGTCGAGTACGGGGATTTCGTGGTCGAGGGCGACGAACTGCACGGCTCCGCGTGGCTCACCTACGGCGACGACGACGGCTTCAAGCATAACGGAACTCCGAAGAAATTCGCCGTTCCGATCCTCCAGCCGCAGACCAACGACCGCGGAAACGAGAAAGTGAACGCGCTGCAGCGCCGCGGAATATCATGGAGATATCTGCGCAGATTCCTCTACGACATGGTGCTGGGGCTGGCGACTGAAAGCGATATGGACGGCAACGATCAGGATTCGTTCGGCGGCGGCGCTCCGGAAGTCATCACCGACGAGCAGGTTGCGGAATTCAATGACCTCATCATCGAGTATTGCGGAAAAAAGAAGAAGGATGTCGATCAATTCAAGGCTTGGTTCTGTGCGAAGCGCAACATCGCATCCATTGCTGACATTCCGGCGGAAGCCTTCGACCGCGAAAGAAACCTGCTGCTCTCTTGGATTGGAAGCGCCGGGTGATAATCCATCGCTGCCAACAGGGATCGGGAATGTGGGCCGCGCTGAAGGTCGGGAAGCCGTCGGCGTCCGGATTCGATCGCATTCTTACGCCGAAGAACCTGCGCATGTCAAAATCGTCTGAGGCGTATGCGGCGGAATTGCTTGCGGAATGGCTGCTTGGCGCGCCGCTGAACGACATCGAGTCGCCGTTCATGGCGCGCGGAACGGACATTGAGAAGGAGGCGCGCGAATGGTACGCGGACTACTCCGGCGAACGCGTCGATGAGGTCGGATTCGTGACGACCGACGACGGGCGGATCGGATGCTCGCCGGATGGGCTCGTTGGGGACGACGGCGGCGTGGAAATCAAGTGCCTTGGCCCGGCGAAACACGTGTCCTTTTTGCTTCGCCAGAGCACGGAAGATTACGCGCTGCAGTGCTATGGAGGAATGATGGTTGCGCAGCGGCGATGGTGGGATCTGGTGATCTACCATCCGACGATCCGCCCGGCGGTCGTCCGCATCCATCGCGACGATGCGGTGATTGAGGCGATTACGTCCGCGGTCGTTCAGTTCGCCGACGATCTCGACGCGAAGAAAGAGGCCCTGGTTCGAGGCGGGCACAAGCCGCGCGATCCGATGATCGTGGCCGGGTTTTTTTGTCGCGCCATACGGAACGGAAGATGGTGCAGATCGACGAGGAGTCTCGTTGCGAACGAGATTGGTGTGCTGGTGTGCGAGGAGTGCAGGAATGATGCCGCTGGACGTCCACACAACAAAGAAGATTGACGACGTTTTGAATCACACCGTCTATCAGACCGCGTGCGAAATGCTGTTCGTCGAGCTTCAGGATCAGTTCCTTGCGTGGCTTGGAAAACAAGACCCGGAGGATGTTTTCGATGACAACGCGCTGGCGTCGTGGGCGGCGCGGCACGGGTACTACAGTCGGGAACCGTGAGGAGACATGAGCGAAAACATTAGCATTTTCAGCGGCGAGGTTGTGATCACAGTCAGCGTCGGCGACGCGAAGATCGTGAATCACACGATCCCGCAGTGCTCGGCGGCCACACTGAATCGCCTGCTGCACTACATCGAGCTCGGATGCTCCGCGCCGTCGCGGCGCAATCGAAGAGTCAAACGAAAGGAAGATTGAGTGGCGAAAGAGACAAATCTAATGGACGCTCCCGTGTTGTTTGAAGTTGACACGCCGGAGGTCAAGGCGTTCCGCAAGGCGCAGGCCGCCTATGAGGCGGCCGCCGCCGAGGCGGAAAACAAGCGCAACGCCGCCAGAGAGCGGAAAAGGACGGTCAATGAAGCGGTATGCGCCATCTGCGAGGCGCAGAAGATCAAGCCGGACGACGAAGGCCGCTATCGTTTCACTGTCGATGGCTACGTGGTGGTCCTGATGCACTTGGACCGATGCGTGGTGCGCAGGGTGAGTAACGATGGAGAGGATGCGGCGCCGCGCCGCGGACGGAAGCGCAAAGGGTGATCGTGGGGGAGCTGGAAACGATTCTGGCAGTCGATCCATCGCTGCGATGCACGGGGTACGCGCGCTTCGAGGGGCGCCGCCTGGCGCGGTGCGGCGTATGGTCGAGTCAGCCGAGCAGTCCCGTGCTTGCGGCGTTGGATATGGTCGGCGCGTTGCGCGCGGCGCTCGAGGACGTGGACGCGGCGGTGCTGGAGGTTCCGGGCGGCGCGTCGTACGCGCCGCACATCCGACACGGGCTGACGACCTACGGGATGGCGGTGGGCATGATGGTTTATGCCGCGATCGTGGCACTCGGAGGAGGGCGCGTGTATGTCGCCGAGCCGGCGGTCTGGCAGAAGGGAATGCGGACCAAAAAGCGGCGTCACGCGATGGCCCGCGGCTTGTGGCCGGAGATTCCGTGGCCGAGCCCGACCGGGCGCGTGAAAAAAAACTGGAACAACGACGCGGGGGATGCGGCGCTGCTTGGCTGGTGGTTTCTGGATGCGCGACATCTTGCGGAACGTTGCGTGTGATGGGCGTAAAAACCACAAAAGAGGCGTGGCTGCTGAAAACCATCGACAAAATGTCGAGGGTCGTGCGGGCTGCACGGTGTTTAATGGGGATAGACCGATACGGGCTCGCCAAGGTCCGTGCGGAGCTTGGCGAGGCGCTTCTTGATCTCGACAGATTTTACCAATTGCCGCCGGATTGCCGTGGCGCAGCCGATCGCGCGCGCCCGAAAAAGAAGGGCGGAGCGTTCGCCGCGCCAAACGACACCACGAATGAGCGGAACCGGATCGCCGTCTATCAGGCCCTGACTGACGAGTTTCGTCCTTTGCTCGACGTGATGCTCGCGGCGCGGAAGCTGCGCGACGGCGCGCCGCTGACGGAAGATACGGTGCGAAACATCCTCATAGGTCTTGAGCGTCGCGGCGCTGCGGAGCGACAGAAGTTCGGAAGGCGGCACTATTGGAGGAGGAAAGAATGCACGCGACAAGATTGATGTTTGAGTGTTACGACCCTGAACTCACGCCGCTCGGACCGATCATCGCGGCGATCGATGCGGCGCGACCGTTCACGCGCGAGGTCATCGTGCATACGAGCGTGTCCCAGTGGCACAGCGTCCTCTCTACGATCCGCAACGCCTGCCCTGACGTCAGGCAGCGCCCTGGTCTGAAGGCAAGTCCGGTTGCCCTGTTGTCCGGTGACGAGAGCACTTGGACGCGATACTGTTATGCGATGGGGGAGGCGTCCAGGTTTTGCGACTCGGGAGACGTGTGGATGGAGATCGAGTCGTGGTACGCGGCGCAGGAGCAGGCCGGGCGATCCTCTGAATGGTGGTCGGCGTGGGTCGAACGGCTGTCGCTGATGTCGGTGAGATATGAGAGAGTCTGGGCGCATCATCCAACCGTGCTCTGGGACGGGCGGCGCGACGCCGTGGTCAAGATGATCGCGGAGAAGATACCGAATTTTCACTGGGTGTTTGCCTATGACGCGCAGCCCATGCTTCAGGACGGAGAAGATGCGCGTCGGCTTCGGATGCTGGAGATTGTAGGCGCGGACCGTTGCGCGAGTCATGCTTACGTCACGACTCCGAAGGTCGAGGTCAACGATTGGAAGGACCATTGGCCGATGGGGATGTTGTCGCGGGCGCTGCTTCGGGAGGAATCGCGATTTCTTCCGGTCCATCCTGTGAGCCTCTATCTCGGCTCCGGCGGCGGAGACGCGAATGAGGACGGGGTTCCCGACCGCGCGCAGGCGATGACTCGCCTGGCAAAGCTGCTGAGAAAGAGGGGGG
>CAYPUF010000041.1:0-2164 GCA_964413995.1 uncultured Gammaproteobacteria bacterium | reverse complement strand
CAACGAAAGGACACGTTCCTGGAATGGAATCAATCCGAGAGAATCAGGATCGACCCGCACCGCTTCGGGAAGCCGATGTTGCGGAAATGGAGGCCCACGCAAAAACCTGCGCGTGCAATCACGATTATCTCGTACGGCTGATAGCTGCGTATCGAGACTTACAGGGCAAGCTTGGCTTCGAATACAACGATTCACGCGGGCTGAACTCTCTCTTCAAGTCGGCGGCGGAAGAGCGGGATGCGATAGTGATCAGATACGAGTCGCTATCAACGAGACACTGGACGTGTAATAAGTGCGGCGGGCAGTGGTTTTGCGATCGCGCTGAAGTTCCGACAGTAAGCGGAAATCATAAGCCATGCAAGATGTGCCCCTGGTGCGAAAAGCAATTCATTCTTGACGACGCCATTGAACTTGCAGGCTACGTTCACGACTTGATTGCTCTAGCGCAAGGGCGTCCAATACGCACCGCGAGACAAGAAACGATGCTGGAGACGGCAAGCAAGTATTTCGACAACTCGGAAGCGTGCTTGATGGTGGGTGAGCGCGACGACCGGCGCAAACCATAAAGGAAGAGGTTATGAACGAAGCAGCACAATGCAATCTGAGGCCGAAGGAGTTCCATGAAATGTGTAACGCGGAACAGATGGAGTTCCTTAAAGACTCCATCACGAATCTGAATCGCGGAATGGAATCCCTTGTCGCGCTCGTGGATCGCCTTGCGAGGCACACGCACGACGCGCACGGGAATACGTGCATTCACTTTGACTGGCCAAGAGATCTCAATCGGTGGCGGTAGCGAAATTCTCACACACAAGGGGGAGCCCTGAGCGCGTTCGGAGAGTGCCTGGCCCTACCAGGATCGGGGTGGGTAATGGGGCCTATGCGGTCAGCGAGGTCGGCTGAGCCTAAAAATTGGTTGGTCTAATCCCCGACAGGACGAACAGGGCGCAATGAAACGCCGCGCCGGACGGCGTAAACAGACCATCCGGCAAATTTTATCTTGCGGAACGACATTTATGGAGGCGGCATACGATGCTGCATGACGATGAATGAACTCAGAAAAGCGATCGCCGCCGCGCCGAACTCGATCGAGCTTCGGCGGGCATTGGCGACGAAGGCCATTGGAAAACTCGCCAAGCGGAATCCCGACGCTGCGTTCGAGTTCGTCCGGCTGCGCGATGAGCTGTGCATCCGCGAGGGCGTGACGACGGACGAACTCGTCGGACCGAAACGCGCGAGGCACGTCGTCAGGGTGCGCGAGGCGCTGTTGACGTTCCTAGACCGATGCGACGCGGGGTTCAACCTGTCGGCGGCGATGCTCGGAATGAGGAATCACGCATCGGCGCTGTACGCGGTGCGACGGATGCGGCAGGCGGAACGCGCGAGGGGGGCGCAGTCGTGAAGAAACAGGTCGCATGCACCGGGTGCGGCGAAGTCCATCCACGACCGCGCAAGGACGGAACCATTCCCGAGCTGAACTGAAGCTCGACGGGACGCCGGCGGATTACAGGAACCGAAGCGAAATTCCATCCCGGAGGCTGAAAACATGAGGCGGCAAACCCAATATCGGATGACAGACCAGCAGAGGGCGTTGGCGGCGGAAAATGTCTCCCTGATCGACTGGATGGTCGGGCGCGTCGTCGGGCGCGTCGTCGGCCGGTCCCGCCAAGGACGCCGGACGCAAGACGACGCGAGGTCCGATGCCGCGGTTGCGCTTTGCCGCGCCGCAGCGCTCTACGATCCCGCGAGGGGAACGTCGTTCCCGACTTATGCGTCATGCGCGATCGCGTTCACCGCGTCGCGATCCATGCGATCCGCAGCCAAAACCAAAAGCAGTCCTCTGACCTATGATCCAGAGGACGCGGCCCTGGGGCCGGAAGCATCGTGCATCTCGCGGGAAATTGCATCGCGGCTGACCGCGGCGATCGACAGGTTGCCGTCGCGGCAGCGCGTCGCGGTGGAGTTGCGATTCGGACTGGACGGGCGCGGGGAACGCGCGCACCACGAGGTCGCGCGGGCGATCGGGGTCAGCGTGACCTCGGCGCAAAACATTACGCGCAGCGCGATTGGCGCGCTGCGGACTCTGATAGGAGAGACCTATGATTAGACGACGAATGGGATTCGGGGCGGCGCTGTTGTTTTCGCCGGGATGCCTGTGGCTGAC
>CAYPUF010000040.1:1647-7250 GCA_964413995.1 uncultured Gammaproteobacteria bacterium | reverse complement strand
CCGCGATCGGCGGCCCCGCGACATACGCGCCGTTGCTCGCGGAGGGCCTCGTTGATCGCGGCGATCGTGTGCGCTTCGTGACGTTTGGCGATGACAAAACGAAAAGAGGAAACGGTTGGCGCGTGTCCGTCGTAGCGAAAACCGGTTCCGCGCCGTTGCGTTATGCACAGATGTTCTGGCGCGTGTTTCGTCTCGCGAAGCGATTTGACCTTGTGTACGCGATGACGCCCTCCTCGGACGGATTTCCGGCCAGCCTCGCGGCCGCTCTTCGACGCATCCCGTTCATCCTGAAAGTCGTGGGGGATTATGCGTGGGAATCGCATAGGAACCGAGGCGGGACGGCATTGCTGGATGAGTTTTTGGAACAGAAGCATGGCGGTTCCGTCGGAATGTTGGAACGGATGGAGAGGTTTGTCGCCAGCCGCGCGAAAACCGTGATCGTACCGAGCGCATATCTTGCGTCCGTCGTGGAACGATGGGGGACGCCGAAAGAAAAGATCCGCGTCATCCACAATGCCGTCGAGCTTGTGGAGCCTTCGCGCGACCGTGCCACTCTACGACGGGCATTCGGCATCGAGGACAAGCGCGTGCTGTTCACGGTCGCGCGACTGGTCCCGTGGAAGGGCGTGGATTTCCTGATCGGCTTGCTCGATGCGCTTCCCGACAAGACGATCCTCGTCGTGGCTGGAGACGGGCCGATGCGCGAATCGTGGGAACGGCTCGCGGCGGAGCATGGCGTGCCCGGCCGCGTGCGCTTCCTCGGTTCCGTGTCGAGGCATGTCATCGCGGACTGGAACGCGGCGGCGGACGCCTTCGTGCTCGCGAGCGCGTATGAAGGCTATCCGCATGTCGTGGTCGAGGCGCTGGCGTCGGGACGCTCCTGTTTCGTAAGCGACAAGGCCGGCAACAGGGAAATGGGCGACCTGTTCCCGCACGCCGTCACCGTACTTCCGTACCGCGACGAGTCCGCCTGGATCGAAGCGCTGTCGCGCCCGTTCGTCTCGCATGACCCGGGCCGCCTGCGCTTCCAGACGGTTGATTCGATGGTCGAGCAGACTCGCCAAGAACTGCACGTATGCGCATCCTCTCGATAAGCCTGGATCGGACGATTCTCGATCCGCACTCGGCGGCCGCGCGGCGGCAGGTGTTGGCGTATGCAGGGCATGAGGCGGTGATCGTCGTGGTCGCATCCGGGACCGCGAAAGACGTCGAGCTAGCATCGGGCATCCGTGCAAAAACCTTCGGCGGCGCGTCCAAGTTCGGCGCGTTCATGCAGGCATGGGCGCATCTGCGCTTGGCGGAGCCCTGCGACGTCGTGACCGCGCAAGAGCCGGTGTTCACCGGTCTGCTCGCCCTTCGGGTCGCACGGCGTCAAAAATGCGGACGGCATGTTCAGGATCACTCGGGCATGTTCGGACGCCCCGCCTTTGGTTTGCGCGAGCGTCTGCTCCGTCCCGTCGCAAAACACGTCTTCCGCAAGGCGGATCGCATCCGCACCGTGAGCTTGCGCGGCAAGCGCGGTCTCGTCTCGATCGGCGTTCCCGAAGCCAAGATCGACATCGTACCGATCGCCACCGATCTCTCTCGTTTCACGTCTGTCGACCGGTCGCGCGTGCTTGAGGGTCAGCTCCTTTGCATCAGCCGACTCGAACCGGAAAAAGGCGTTGACATGCTGCTTTCGGCGTTCGCGATGTTGAGGCGGAATGTTCCGGCCGCGACGCTCGTGCTCGTCGGTGACGGATCCCGGCGTGCGACGCTCGAAAAACTCGCGCGTTCGCTGCGCATCGCGGACGCGGTCCTGTTCGCGGGACGCCAATCGGACGTCACGCAGCACCTTTCCCGCGCGGGGATCTACGTACAGCCTTCGCATTTCGAGGGCTGGGGCCTGGCCGTGATCGAAGCCGCCGCCGCCGGGCTTCCCGTCGTCATGACCGATGTCGGATGCGCCGGTGAAGTCATCAAGGACGGAAAAAGCGGTTTGGTCGTGCCTCCGGGAAATGCGAAGGCGCTTGCCGAGGCGCTTGAACGGGTCATGAAGGACGGCGCGCTGCGTTCCGCAATGGCCCAAGCGGCGCGCCGTGCGGTGTCGGGGTTGCCCGGCCCGGAAGCGACCGCCGAGGCCATCCGCGCCTCCTTGCAAGCCGCATTGAAGGTTTCGCCGTAAAACGGTAGTCTCCTGCTATGTCCGCGACGCCGTTGCTGGCCAATATCCGTGGCTTATTTCAGCGGGAAAAAGTCATCGTCCTGATCGCGCTCGCGACGTTTTTGTTGAGCGCGGGGTATGCGTTTTTGTACCAAATCCGTCCTTCCGTCGACGCGAGCGCCTATGACACGGTCGCGTGGAACATTGTACAGGGCCATGGCTTCCGCCTCACATTGAACGTCCCGGTCGAGCAGGATGAGGTGATCACATACCAGGGGCCGGCGTTCCAATTTTTCCTTGCCGGGATTTATTCCGTGTTCGGCCACCACCGCGAAGCCGTGTGGGTCGCGCAGGCGATCCTCCGTGCGTTGTGCGTGCTCATGCTGTACGCGATCTGCAAAAAGATTTTCCGCGAACAAGGGCAGGCCATAGGTTGGATCGCGGGTGCGATTTTCGGATTTTACCCTGACCTGGTCGAGATCGGTGCGATGCTCATGACCGAGACGTTCTTCATCTTCCTGACCGTCCTGGTGTTGTGGCTGTTCTTCCGCGAATACGACAAGCCGACGCCGCTCGGTTCGATCCTGCTCGGCTCGGGATTCGGCGTCGCGATCCTCGGGCGCTCCATCGTTCTGCTCTTCGCGCCGGTATTCCTGTGGTGGTTCTGGAGACGCAAAGCATGGCTGCCGTTTCTTGGCTTTGCCGTCGCGTCCGTGCTCATGCTGACGCCGTGGACGATCCGCAACTGGAACGTGTACGGGAAGTTCATCCCGACGATGGCGAATTCCGGATACAACCTGTGGGTCGGCAATCGCCACGGCGCGACCGGCGAAGGCGGCAATCCGCCGCAGATGCAGGAGATCATGAAGCAGTACGGCATGACGGGGACCGGCGAATACTTCACGGGCGAGTTCAAGAAATTCGTGCGCGAGTATCCGGTCGAGTACGCGCAGCTGACGGGCGGGCGCTTCATCAAATATTTCAGCTTCATCCGTCCGATGGGATTCTGGTTCTACCAAACCGGACTTCCGCAGATGCTGTTCATCCTGTCATCCATCGGCGCGGGGTTCATGTTGTTCTCGCTTTCGTTTTCGGGGATGCTCCTGACGTGGGTGCGCGAGCGCAACGAGGCGTTGCGCGATCTGTCGCTGTTCGCGTTCTTCACGGCGTTCGCGATCATTCCGATCATCATCACGACGCGTTACCGCCTGCCGATCTATCCGATTCTCGCGATTTTCTCCGCGTATGCCGTGATGCGCGCCTCCCGCGACTTCAAGGGAACGATTCCGTACATCTTCGGCGGGACGGCGATCGTGCTTGGCATCGCGTTGATCGACTTCGTGCAATTCTCCGAGAAGATTTTCGGCCGCATCCGCCAGATGCTTTCCTGATATGTGCGGATTTGCCGGATTCTTCGGACCGCAAGACCCCGAGTTGCTCCGGAGGATGGGGGAGGCCGTCCGGCATCGCGGTCCGGACCAGGACGGCGAGGTTTTTCTCCCCCTTGCCAAGGGGGAGCTAGAGGGGGTCTCGATGTCGCACAAGCGCCTGTCCATCATCGATCTGACTGAAGCCGGACGACAGCCGCTCGCGACGGAAGACGGGCGTTTCACGGTCGCCTACAACGGGGAGATCTATAATTACAAGGAGTTACGGGCGAGGTACGAGCAGGCCGGATGGAAATTCCGCACGCAAACGGACACGGAATGCCTGCTTGCGTCCGCTGCGCTGCACGGCTTGAGCGATCTCGGCGAATTCCACGGGATGTTTGCGTTCGCGTTGTGGGATCGCGATACGGAAACCTGCTTACTTGCGCGCGATCGTCTCGGCATCAAGCCGCTGTTTGTCGCGCATGTCGGCGGGCGCATCGGTTTCGCGAGCGAGGTCGGCGGACTTCTGCCGATGCGCGATGCATGGGACGAGGATGAGATCGCGCGATCGATGTATCTCGCCGTGGGATACGTTCCCGGTCCGCGCACCATCTTCGATGGGATGCAGAGTCTTGAGCCGGGGCGCCTGTACTCGATCCGCAAAGGGAAGCTTTCCGAAGGCCCGCGTTTTGACGTGTGGCGCAAGCGCGAAGCGCCGCGTTCCCGCGCCGATGCGGAAGAGATGTTACGTGAGATCGTGGACGGTGCGGTCGCCGCGCAAACCGTTTCCGACCGCCCCGTCGGCGTATTCCTGTCCGGCGGCCTGGATTCGAGCGTCGTGCTTTCCGCCATGCGCATCCACGATCCGCGCGGCGCCATCAAAACGTTCACGACGCGGTTCAAGCATCACGTGGACGATCCGAAGTTCAATATCGATGCCGATCTCGCGCGCCGCACGGCCGAGAAATACGGATGCGAGCATCATGAAGTCGAGGTCGGTGCGGAAGACGTGATCGCGCAGGCGGAGGCGATGGCATTGCATCTCGGCCAGCCGCATAACAACAGCGCGACGGTGGCGGTGGATGCGGCGGCACGCCTCGCGTCGAAGCATGTTCCCGTGGTTTTGACCGGTGACGGGGGAGACGAGTTGTTCGGCGGATACCGGCGCTATCAATTGTGGAGCTGGGCGGGGCCGCGCATCGCGCATCGCGCATCGCGTAACGTCGCTACGGTCCTGGCGCGATTCCATCCAAAGTACCGGGACTGGAAAGATTTGCTTGGAGCGGACAATGAAGCCGCGCGCTTGCTTACATTCCACGCGCTTCCGTTCAACCGCCGCCGTGCGTTGTTCGGAACTGCGTCGGATGATGCGGCCGTGCTCGGGCGTTGGCGCGAACTGCTCGCGGACGTAAAGGGCGGCGATCCCGTTTCGCGTTTCATGTCGCTCGACCGTCTCACGTGGCTCCGAGACGACGCGTTCGTCCGCTCCGACCGCCTCACGATGCGCCACGGCGTGGAGGCGCGCGTTCCGTTGCTCGACAATTCGCTCATCGCATTCGCGCAAAGCCTGCCGCGGTCCTGGCTCGTGAATGCGCGGCATTCAAAAATCCTCTGGCGTTCCGCCTTTACGGACCGATGCCTGCCGGAAGTGATCAAGGGAGAGAAACGCGGCTGGATCACGCCCGCGGCCAAGTGGATCCGCGTGGGGCTGAAGAACTGGATGGGGGAGTTGATCGAAGAGGCGATTCGTGATCAAGATTGGGTGAACGGCCGCGCCGTCCGCCGGGCATTCGACGACCACCTTTCGGGCCGGAACTACGGCCTGATCGAGCTGTGGACCGTCGCGCAATACCAGCTGTGGCGGCGAGCCTACCGATCGCATCTCCGATGAGAATCGCCTATCTCGAAAACGCCCGCCTTCCCACCGAGAAGGCGCATGGCTACCAGATCATGAAGACCTGCGAGGCGCTCGTGCAGGCGGGCGCCGAGGTTCAGCTGTTCGTCGCGGACCGGCGCAATCCGCTCGGCGACCGCGACGTATTCGAATATTACGGCGTCCCGTCTTCCTTCGACGTGTTCCGGCTGCCCGT
>CAYPUF010000040.1:0-1547 GCA_964413995.1 uncultured Gammaproteobacteria bacterium | reverse complement strand
TGCGCTCCATCCGTCGCGCGCGACTTGCGTTGCTCGCATCGGACGCGTGGTACACGCGCGATCCCGTCATTGCCGGGACGCTCGTGTCGCTTCCGCATGCGCGACAGGTTTTCGTCGAACTACATAATGCGGACGCGCACGTCGCCGCGCTCGCCCCGCGCGTCGCGGGATGGATCGCGATTTCGGAAGGGCTGAAGCATTATCTTATCGAGCAAGGCGTTCCGTCAGAAAAAATTATCGTCGCGCATGACGGATTCGATCCGGATGCATTCGCGAACCTTCCGTCACGCGAGGATGCCCGCCGCAAGCTCGGCATCGATCCAAACACGTTTCTCGCCGTGTATGCCGGGCATTTGTATCCGTGGAAAGGCGTGGACGCGATCGCGCCGGCGTTTTCGAAGCTGCCGGATGGCGTCGAGATCGCGGTCGTCGGCGGATATCCGCAAGACATCGAACGCGTGAAAGAAAAAGCGGGGAACGCGCCTCGCGTGAAATTCGTCGGCCATCAATCCAGAAAAGACGTGCTGACGTGGCTTGCCGCGGCGAATGCCGCCATGTTGCCGACGTCGGCGCAATTCGAAATCGGAAAGTCGTACACATCGCCGCTCAAGCTATTCGAATATCTCGCCGCGGGGCTTCCGGTGATCGCGAGCGACGTGCCAAGCAGTCACGAAGTCCTCGACGAATCCGTCGCGACGTTTTTCAAGCCTGATGACGCGGAAGATTTTTTGCGGGCGTTGGCAGAATCACGAAGCAAGAATCATGAATCACGAATCTCGAAAGAGAGAGGGAAGGGGTATTCGTGGAGGGAGAGGGGACGTCGCGTGAATGAATTTGTCGTTGCGAGGAACGAAGTGACGAAGCAATCTCGGACTGGACAGAATATCGCCATCATCGACGGATTCTGCGGGAAATGCGACTCCAATTGGAAGCCTTGGTTGAAAGCGGAGCTTGAGAAAAAAGGGTATGAACCCAAAATGTTAGCGCTGCCCAACTCATGCAGTCCGGATTTTGATGAGTGTCTATCGTTCTTGCGTAAAGAGCTACAAGATTTCGGACCGAACGATATCGTCATCGGGCATTCGCTTGGTGGCTACTTTGCGATCAAAATCGCCGAAGAGAAGGAATTCGGAACACTGATCCTCGTCGCGCCGACTACGGGCAAGATTATTGAACCGCAAACGGAGGCCGGCCGTGCAGGAAAAGATTTCGATGCGTTGAAACGGGTTATCGGTCACGGCGTTCAACTGGAGAGCATCAAGGCGAAGAAAAAAGTCCTTTTTTTCGACCGAAAAGATGACAGGATTCCGTTTGAAACAACGGAAGAGTTCGATGCGAGCTGGCAAAAGCATCTCACGACAGGAAAAGGGCACTTTGCAACGCGAGATAAGGTTTTTGAATTTCCGGAGCTCCTCTCTGTTGTCACTGCGAGGAACGAAGTGACGAAGCAATCTCCGTCACGCGAATTTGAGATTGCTTCGTCGTCCCGCTTTGGCGGGACTCCTCGCAACGACAGGGGAGTTCTGATCATCACGCAAGCGGTGGAT
>CAYPUF010000039.1:0-7379 GCA_964413995.1 uncultured Gammaproteobacteria bacterium | reverse complement strand
TTCCGGCCGAACGCGGACAGACGGCGGAAGGTCGCTTACGTAACATCTTTTTTACGGGCATCTTTCTGCTCGCGGGCGGGATCGTGGTCGGATGGCTGTTTTCCGTCGTCCCGATCCCGGCCCGCTTTGTGCCGGAGTATGGTCTCACGCTTTCGATCCTCGTCGTGCTTTTTTACCTCTTCCTAAGCGACCTGATCTTCTACTGGTACCACCGCGCGCAACACGCTTGGCGCTGGCTCTGGCCGATCCATGAACTACACCACTCGGACCGCGAATTGAACGCCACGACAAGCATGCGCACCTACTGGCTCGAGGGGCCGATCCAGACCGCGCTGATCGTCACGCCTGTCGAATACTTCCTTGGCCTCGACGCAACGGCCGCGGCCATGGCTCCGCTCGCGGCCATCGGCTGGCTGTTCTTTTCGCATGCGAATTGGCGGCTCCGTCTCGGATGGCTGACCCCCCTCGTCACGGGACCGCAACTTCATCGCATCCATCACTCCATCCTCCCGGAGCATCGCGACAGGAATTTCGCACAATTCTTTCCGATCCTCGATATCGTCTTTGGTACGTACTATCGTCCGGACGGGAATGAATTCCCTCCGACGGGTACGCCGGAACTCGCCACGGATGCGCCGTTGCTCGCAACGCTTGTGCGGCCGGTGAAGCAGTGGACCGCGCCCGTACGAACGCGCCTACGCCGTCCGTAGCTCGACCAACTGCACCATCCCCGTCTCTCCGAGCGCGTCTCCGGCGACCACGACAATCTCGTCTCCGTCCGCGACGAGCTTGCGCCGCTTCAGTTCCGCGACGCCTCCTTGCAGGAGGTCGGGAATGGTTTTCGCGTCCGCGAGGATAATCGGCCGCACGCCCCAGGAAAGGTTCAGCCGATGCGCCACGCGTTCCGACGGCGTTGCAAGATAGATCGGAACTTCGGGGCGATAACGCGAGACGAGACGCGCGGCCGCGCCGTCCATGGATGCGACGAGGATCGCCTTCGTATCTCTCATACGCGCAAGGATACTCGCAACATTTGTCACGGCTTCTTGCTTCGCGTTCTTGATACGCGTCTGGATCGGCAAATCGTCATACGAGCTCTTCTCGGTTTCCGCAATCGTGGCCGCCATCGTTTTGACGGCTTCGACGGGATGCGAACCGCTGGCCGTCTCGCCGGAGAGCATGGTCGCGTCGGCGTGATCGATGACGGCATTCGCGATATCGGAGACCTCGGCGCGCGTCGCGCGCGGATTGCGGATCATGGAGTCGAGCATTTGCGTCGCGACGATGACGGGTTTGCCGGCGGCAAGACATTTTTTGATCAGGTCTTTCTGGATCACCGGAACTTTTTCCGCCGGCAATTCGATGCCGAGGTCGCCGCGCGCGACCATGATGCCGTCGACTTCCGCGATGATCTCGTCCATGCGTTCGACCGCTTGCGGCTTTTCGATCTTGGCGATGATTCCGGGCAAAGAGGTGTCGGGTTTTCCGCCAGAGGCGGACCCGCCTCCGGCGGGCAGGTTTCGGGTTTCAGCTTCGATCAGCTTCCGCAGTTCGCGAATATCCTCGGCGGATCGGACGAACGAAAGAGCGATCCAATCCACGCCCTGCGCCACACCGAACGCCAGATCCTCCTTGTCCTTTTCGGTGATCGCGGAAATCTTTGTTTCCGTTTCCGGAAGATTCAGGCCCTTGTGTGACGTGAGTTTACCGCCCGTCACTACCTCGCAAATCACGTCTTGGCCGTTGACGGACTTCACCGTCACCTCAAGCAGCCCGTCGTCGAGCAGCAGGCGCTGGCCCGGCTTTACGTCTTCATGCAAGCCGGGATACGTCACGGGAATCGTCTTCGGCACGTCTCCTCTTCCGGACGTAAAGACGACCCTTTTTCCGGGAACGAGCTCGACCCCCTCTTTCGGAAGCTCGCCGACGCGGATCTTGGGCCCTTGTAAATCCTGAAGGATGGAAAGCGGTTCGCCGGTCATCTCTCGCATGCGATGGATGCGGCGGATGAGCTCGGCATGGTTCTCATGCGTCCCGTGTGAAAAATTGAGGCGGCAGACATTCATCCCGGCCTCGACCAGTGCGCCGAGAATTGCGATCTCTTCGCTCGCCGGACCGATCGTGCACACGATCTTGGTTCGTTTCATATCAATCACTCGGTCGTTCCTCGAGCATGATCGGGATTTGTATTTCCGCTCCGTCGCGAAGCACCTTGAGTTCCACCGTTTCTCCCGGGAGCAAGCGCGCGACGATGGATGCAAGCGATCGCCGGATGCCGATGCGCTCGCCGTTGATCTCGAGGATGAGATCGCGTTCCTTGAGGCCGGCTGTTTCGGCGGGCGATCCCGGCACGACACCCGGATCCCGGCTGCCGCTTCCGAGCACCAGCGCGCCGTACTCGCGATCCAGCCCTTCGCTATCCGCGACCTCCTTATCCACGGGCACGTACCGTACGCCGATCCACGGCCGGACAATGCGACCATACTTGCGGGCGCTTTCCACGGCGCGCAGCAGGGCATTGGAAGGCAAAGCGAATCCGAGCGATTGCGCGCCATCGGTGATGGCCGTATTCATACCGACCACTTTGCCGTCCAACGTGATGAGCGGTCCTCCGGAATTTCCCGGATTAATGGCGGCGTCGGTCTGGATCGCCTCTTCAATGAGTTCCGTGCGGCCGAATTCGCCCGCGACCAGCCGCCGGTTCAGTCCCGACACGACGCCCTTCGTGACGCTGTTCTGGAATTCCGCCAGCGCGTTACCGATGGCGATGACGGTTTGGCCGGGTTTGAGCGCGTCACTGTCCCCGAGTTCGAGCGCGGGAAAGCCGTCCCCTTCGACCTTGAGGACGCCGAGATCCATGGCCGGATCGAGCGCGAGCACCGTGGCGGGGTATTCTTCGCCATCCTGCGTAATGACGACGTATTCCGCCTCCGGATCGGAAATCACATGCCGGTTGGTGACGACCAGGCCGTCTCCGGAAATGAAGAACCCCGTTCCCCCGCCGACGCTGATCGGACCGAGCGGAAAGCCGCTGCGCAATGCCGGCAACTCCTCCAGCGACTGCTTGATATCGATCGACACGACGGAAGGCAGCACGCGCTCGACGACGTCGGTCACCACGCGGTCGGCATCCGAGCGTTCCGGCGCTACTTCCCTCGGCATTTCGATGACATACGGCCCCCGCGCCGGCAAAACCGGGGAGACAAAAAACACGGCCGCGCCGCCCGCGATCCCGCCGAGGGCGGCCACACATGCCACGATCAATACCAATTGAGCTTGAGAGATCCGCATGGACCAAGTATAGCACGAATCAGCGGCCGGATTTGCGGCGGTTTGTTTTTGTTTTGCGTCTCCGCGCGACGTTCGTACGAGCTTTCCCCGTGGCCATGAGGCGGTCCAGCTCGGTCTGGAACGTCTTCACATCCTCAAAGCTGCGGTAGACGGATGCGAAACGGATATAGGCGACCTTGTCGAAGGTCTTGAGCCGGTCCATCACGATCGTGCCGAGATCGGCGCTTTTCACTTCGGACGAATTCAGGCGCTGGATATCAAGCTCGATGCCGTTCACGAGTCCGCGGAAATCGGCGTCCGTATGCGGCCTCTTTTCCAGCGCGCGCCGGAGCCCCCGCTCGATCTTTTCCCGGCAATACAATTCATGTGATCCGTCGCGCTTGATCACGACGAGATTCAGGAGCTCGACGACTTCGTTCGTGGAAAACCGATACTCGCACCGGTCGCATTCGCGGCGGCGGCGGATGGACGTCCCGTCCGGCGAGACGCGCGTGTCCACCACGCGGGATTCGGGGTGATTGCAGACGGGGCAATGCATATGGGCAGTTTTCAGTTGCCAGTAGACAGTTGTCAGTAGACAGGCTCGAGATCAAACCGTTCAGCATCCGCCCTACTTCACCGACGACAGCCAGCTCACCGTCAATGCTAACAGCAAAAACAACCTCGACTTCTTTTCCAAGAAATTGCTTGGCGAGTTCCAGCGATTTTGATTCCTCTTTTTCATCCGACTATTTATTTATCTTACTGACCACTGATAACTGACAACTGGCCACTGTCCTTACATCATTTTCTTGCGAATGAAGCTCGGGATGGCATCCATGTCGTCCTCGTCGTCTTTTTTCACAGGGGGGATCGCCGCCGCGCTCGTCCGCGGTTCGGACGTTTCGACCGGCGACGGCTTGGACGGTTCCGCCGCGGGCGAGGAAATGATACGCGAAAAGATGCCGCTCGCCTTGGGCAGGGGTTCCGCCGCCTTCTCCGACGCGGGAACCGTGGGCGAGAGCGGCTTCTCGGCAGCGGGACTGGGGACGCCAAAACCCGGCGGCATGGGATTGTTTGGCACCCGCGGCTGCTGCATGGGGACGCGGGCGAGCGGCTCGCCGGCGGAACGATCCGCGGACTTCGGGACGTAGGGAGCCGCCGGGACGGACGGGGATACCGACTTCCGGCTGGAAGGCAATCCTGCCGGCGCCTTGTCAAACCCCGTGGCGATCACCGTGACCTTGATATCGTCCTTCATGGTCTCGTCGATGGCCGTACCCCAGATGACGGTCGCGTCCGGATCGGCGCTCTTCGTGACGAGCGTCGCCGCCTCGTGCACTTCTTGCAGGGTGAGATTGGAACCGCCGGTGATCGAGATAAGCACGCTCTTCGCGCCGTCCATCGAGACTTCGAGCAGCGGCGACGCGATCGCAGCCTTGGCCGCATCCGCTGCGCGGTTTTCCCCGTGGCCGCGGCCGATGCCCATGAGCGCCGCGCCTTTGTTGTTCATGATCTTGCGCACGTCCGCGAAGTCCGTATTGATCTGGCCGGGGCTGGTGATCAATTCCGAAATACCTTGCACCGCCTGTCGCAGCACGTCGTCGATGGTTTCGAACGCCTCCATCATCGTCGTCTTGCGGTCGATGAGCTGCAGGATGCGGTCGTTCGGGATGGTGATGATGGTATCGACCTGCGCGGCGAGTTTCTCGAGCGCGGACTCGGCGATGCCCTTGCGCTGCGTTCCCTCGAACGCAAACGGCCGGGTCACGACGGCGACCGTGAGCGCGCCGAGCTCCTTGGCAATCGACGCGACCACCGGACTCGCGCCGGAACCCGTCCCGCCGCCCAACCCGCAGGCGATGAACACCATATCGGCGCCCTTCAGCGTTTCGCGGATTTCATTGACGCTTTCCTCCGCCGCGCGCGCGCCGACTTCCGGGTCCATGCCGGCGCCGAGGCCGCGCGTCACGGTCTTGCCGATATGCAGCTTCGTGGGCGCGAGCGACAAATGTAGCGCCTGTACGTCCGTGTTCATCGCCACGAAATCCACGCCGCGGATCTTGGACGCGATCATGCGGTTCGCGGACGCGCCGCCGGAACCGCCGACGCCGACGACCTTGATTTTCGCAAAGGTTTCAATCTCGGGTTTGACTTCCGCCATATGGTTTTGAGTACGTCAGAGGTTCATTTTCCCGTTCGTTGACCACAAAAAATGATCATCGGTACGACAGTACGTCCCGCGCGGATATGGGTCAAACGGATACGTCAAGGGTAATGGCGTAGCGCATAGAACGTCACGTAAAACATACATTCAGGAACAACCCGGACTTTTTAGGTTTGACGCGATGCGTTACGCCCTACGCTCTCTCCTCCCCTACGGGATGAACGATTTGAAAATTTTGCGGACAGACTCTCCCACCTTGCCCGCGGCTTTTGTTTTCCCGCCCCACATCGAACCGAGCCCGCCAGCTCCGCCCGCGCGCTCCTGGTTGAATCCCCATAGCATGATCCCGATCGCGGACGAAAACGCCGGATCGCGCACGATCTCGGTGAGCGGCGTCGGGACGGGAGTCTGGCTTGCGACATTTGCGGGCAGGCGCAGATGCTTCTTCGCCGCTTCCACGATGCCTCGCAACTTCGCCCCGCCGCCGACGAGCACGACACCGGCTGGCAGGTTTCCGCTCCGATCCGCTTTTCGCAATTCTTTTTCGACGGCGGTGAAGAGGTCCTCGATGCGCGCCGCGGCGATGTCCGACATGAAACGCGGCGACACGAGTTCGTGCTCCGGCGCGCCGAGATCATGCAGGTCCACGAGATCGGTATCGCTCGCCTGCTCCGGCGCCGCCGTCACGAACATCTGCTTGCACTTGTCGGCCACGTCGATATCGGTGCGCAGCACGACGGCCAGGTCGCGCGTGACATGGTCGGCCCCCATCGGGATCACGGCGGCATGGAGCAAATCCCCTTCCTCGAACACGGCCACGGACGTCGTTGTGGCGCCGATGTTCACGAGCGCGACACCGAGATCGCGTTGCCGGCCGGACAGCGAAGCCTCGGCCGCGGCCAACGGTGAAAAAACGATGCCGCTCACATCCACATTCGCGTTGCCCACGGCTTTTGTCAGGCTGCGGACGTGTCCGGACAAGCCTTGGATGACGCAGACGTCCGCCTCGAGACGCTTGCCCTCCATGCCCACGGGATCCTTGATCCCTATCTGGCTGTCCACGGTGAACCGCTGAGGAAGACGGTGCAGGACGTCAAAATTCGCCATCTGCCCGCCGGAGGCGGCATCAATGACGCGAAAATAATCTTCTTCCTGGATTTCGTTGTCCGGACGCGACACGCCGACGACGCCCTTGGTCGTCACGACCTCGACCTGTGTGCCGCCGATGCCGACATAGGCCTCGGAGACGGGGACCCCGATCTGGCGCTCCGCTCCGTCGAGACACGCCGAAATCGCGGCGACGGCATCGTCGATCGATCGGATGGACCCGCGCGTAATTCCCTGCGACGGGACCTCATGCGCGCCGATGAGCTGCAATACGTCGCGGCGTTCCGCGCCGGGCGTCACTTGGCCAACCGCCAGGCGGATGGCGTGGCTTCCGAGGTCGATGCCGGCGAGGATGCGGTCTCTCATACGCGTTGCAGGAGGATGAGCAGATGCGGGCCGAGGATGATCGCGCCGAGGATGATCGCGCCCGCGGACGCGATCAAAACCCCGCCTGCCATGACATCCTTGATCTCTCCGGCATACGCGTGCAGGCGCGGTTTGGCAAGATCCACCAATCGCTCCAAACTACTGTTGAGCAATTCTAGCACCAAAATCAAGGTCACAACAAGCACAAGCAGCGCGCGTTCCCATGCCTCGAGCGGCAGCATGAACAGCAGGGCGAGTATGACGAGCCCGGCGGCGATCTGGATGCGAAAACTCCGTTCCGTGCGGAACGCGGTCGCCAACCCGCGGAAGGCGTGTCGGAAGGGCTTGATGATCGAAGGCATAATCACGAGTGTAAAATCGATTCGACAACGCGTTCCTGCAGGCCGAACATCCGCATTTCCTCGCGCTCGTCGCAGTGATCGTACCCCCTCAAGTGCAGTATGCCATG
>CAYPUF010000038.1:0-7645 GCA_964413995.1 uncultured Gammaproteobacteria bacterium | reverse complement strand
GGTCCACCATGTAAAACACCTGCTGATTGCAGGTGTTTTTATTTTCAGCGATGATACGCCCCCTATTTCCCTTGGTACGCCCGACGGAGTTCGCCAAGATCAAACTTCTTCATCTTGAGAAATGCTTCCGTCACGCGCGCGATTTGCTCCCGGCTCCCCCGTGTCATCATCTCGCTCATGTCGGCAGGAACGATCTGCCACGAGACGCCGTACTTGTCCTTCAGCCACCCGCATTGCTCGGCTTCCGGGACGGCCGAGAGCTTGTCCCAGTAATAGTCGATTTCATCCTGATCCTCACAGCTCACGATGAGCGAGACGGCTTCATTGAAGCCGAACTTGTGCATATGGCCGCTGTCCATGGCCGTGAACCACTGGCCCTCCAGCATGAACTCGGCAAACATGAGCTTCGCATCCTTCTCCGGCGCGGCGCCGGGCGGATACGGCGCGGACATCCCGCGCTTGGCGTCCTTGAACACGGATACGTAGAAGTCGATCGCCTCGTCGGCTTTGCCCGTGATGTCGCCCGTGAACATCATCGAAGGGATGATGAACGGTCGCGGTTCGCCCTCGGGCTTGGTGAGGATGAGCTGCCATGACACCCCGTATTTGTCCTGGATCCAGCCGTACCGTTCACTGAACGGATATGCGTCGAGCGGCATCAGCGCCGTACCGCCTTCGGAAAGCTTCGCCCAAAGCGCGTCAAGATGCGCTTTGGCGTCCGCATCCCGTGACGGATCAAAGTTGAGCATGAACGAAATGGACGGATTGAGCTTGAAGTACGGACCGGCGCTGATCGCCATGAACGAGTATCCCGCGAGATCGAATGTCACGACGTCCGTGTCGCCCGAAGGCGTGTCATGAAGCGTGGAAACGTGTTTCACGCTCGATGCGCCGGCCGGCGAATTGCCAAATGCCTGTACATAGAAGGCGGCGGCCTCTTTTGCTTCTTTGTCGAACCACACATGCGGGATGATTTTTTGCATACCCGCAAAAAATACCCCGAACGGGGTATTACGACCAGCTCTCGAATGCGACTAGCCGGTCTCTCCTGACGCCGCCCCGCCGATCCTGTTTCTTTTTCTCCCCTTGCACGCCCCGATACGCCTTCAGTAAACGCGCAAGCTGCCACTCGTCGGTATGCCGCGGATCGCAGCCGGCAATCAGCTGCTCCCAATACTCGCATGCCGCAGCCCAATCAACGAGGTCTTCAGGCGCTTCCATGACGACGCTCTCTTCGATCGAGGGCGATTCGACGGCGGGGACCTCCTCCTCAACACGGGACGAATTTCGAATGACGGATGTCGAATGACGCTCCGATTCGTCATCCGTCATTCGTAATCCGTCATTCGAGTTCACAGATACCCCCCGCAGCCGCAACTCCGAAGCGAGCATCTCCAGCCGCTCCTCCCGTAACGCATGATCGATCCCTTCCGACCATTCGGCATGCCGCATCCAATCATGCCACTCGTTCTTGAGTTTGGCCGTCGCTTGCTCCGAAATGGCTATGCGCGCCAATGCACGACGCACCGCGGCCAATGCGTCACGGATCGTTCCGAGCTCGGACAACAGAACCGTATCCGAATCCTTTTGCAAACGCTTTTCCAGTGCCTGCAGGCTTTTTTTCATTACCGTCTGTTGCCTGGAAAGTTCTTTGGCCAACGCCGTCGCCTCGGCACGCATGAACCGCCGCATCGTCAGCAGGTGCGTGCGAGCATGCGAGGCGGACGGCTTGGGTTTCACACGATCAATGGGCCACCTGGTCCCCTTCCGATGCGTTGCGCACGGGTTCGACGACCGGTTCGGGTAATCCCTCGTTCCCCGGACCGCCGGCCTTCGAAGCGCGCAAACCGTCCAGGCGCTGCCGGACCGTGGCGTTGTCCGGGAATCTTCCCAAGAGGTCCTCGACCAGGGCGATCGCCTCATCAAGTCGCCCGGCCTCTTCGTACATGGCCGCGAGATACCATTTGGCGTTCACGTTGGAAGCATCGCGGCGCACGACTTCTTCCATAACGCTGCGGGCGAGATCTTTTTGGTTATCACGGTACAGGAGGATGGAAAGCTCGAATGCGACGCCGATGTCCTCCTGGTTGAGCTGCAGCACATTGGCGAGCTCCGCGATCGATTCCTTCAGCTTACCCTGACGCTCATAGACGACCCCGAGATAATAGCGGGCCGGGAGATAATCCGGTTTGGTCTCGACGGCGCGCCGCAACGTCTCCTCCGCCGCCTGGAGATTTGCCTCGATATTCGCGATCGCATCCTGTCGGGCGGGTTGATCCGCCTGTTCGTTCTCCAGTACCTTCCGATACGCATCGGCACGCAGGAGATACAGCTTGCCGATCTCCGCGATGAAAACCGGGTTGTTCGGTTCACGCTTCAATGCCGCGCGATAACTGGCGATCGCGAACTCGTCCGCTCCGCGTGTGAACGAGGCGATACTTTGGTAGATGACCGCGAGATTCGCGAAATTGTCCACGTTCCACGGGTTGGTAGAGGAGGCCGAAAGCGCGAGGTCCAGGGAGGTTTTGATTTCCTGCTGCGCGATCGCCGCTTCTTCCTGCGACGGCTCCCTCTGGATGATTTGCGCGGCGCGGATCAGGTGGGCTTGCGACAGGTTGCGCGTGTACATGTCCACGTAGGGGTTCAGCCGGCGCGCCCGCTCGAGCGTTTCGATCACGCGCTCGATGGGTTGCCCCGCGCGGAAGGACTCCACGCCCCGGGAGAAGGCCGCATCCGCCGCCAGCCGCTGACCCGCGATCCAGAGGACCGCCACGCCGCCGACCAGCACGAGCACGAGCGCGGTCACCATGGCTTCGAAGACGAACTTTTGTTTTTTTGCCGTCCATACCCACGTCGCGCCGCTCGACATCGCCCCGAGCAGGGCTAGGAGCAGTCCCCAAAGCGCGAAGTGGCTCATGTTGAAGTTGTAGAAAAACGTCACGAAGGTCAGGGTCGCCCATCCCGCGAACACGCCGGCATAGGCATACCACGCATCCTCGTTGCGTTCGCGCAGCACATGGGACGACGATTTCACCACGACTGAGACGATCCATACGATCCACAAGGCCATGCCGATGATACCCGTGGTGGCGATCAGGGTCAGGAAATGCGAGAATGCCCGGTCAAAACGCACGTTCCAGAACGGCGAGGCGTTGACGAGCGGATCGCGGTACCTGGCATAGTCATAGAGGAAGGTTCCGGGACCGGATCCGGTCAACGGCAGATCCCGCAAGGTCTGTTTGGCAATGTTCCACGACGCGCGTGCCGACGGCGCGACCTCGGCGGGCAATTCGACCTGAAACGGCGTCGGATAGAGCAAGAGCAGCACGGACACGATCACGAGCAGGGCCGGAATACCGTGCTTGGCCGGATGTCCGACGTTCAAGCCGCGCAGGATACCGATACCCACGAGCAAGGCGGTTCCGAACATGAGCGCGGCCCAGGCAACCCAATAATCCACCAAGACAAGGACGAGCAGGGAGACGGCCAGCGTCAGCCAGACGACGATGCGGGCCGAAAGGCCGAGGAGGCTGCGCGAACCGAGAAGACAGACGTTGTTGCGGCAGCCGTGATACGCGAGGCCGGCGGACAGGACCAGCGGAACGACCATGTACACGGACAGGCTGAAGACGCTCCCGACGCTGGTAAACGTCCTGGCCTGCGCGACGGGCGACGGCAGGACATGCCATCCCCAAAGCTGGAGAACGCCGTAAAGTCCGGCGAGGAACGAAGCGATGAGAATCGTGAACAGCAGGTCATAGACTTGGGCGATGCTCCGAAGCCGGTTGACGGCGACGAGATACAGCGCGAGCAATGACGCCAGGCTGGCGAATGACCAGGGCATCTGTCCGAGGACGCCCGCGAACGACTGATACCGGTCCACGGAAAAGAATGACAAGGCTCCGTATCCGAGCAGCACGATGACGGTTACGACGTGCAACCAGCTGCGCCGCAGTTCAAACGACTGTTCCGCAACGGCCCGTCCGATCCACGCGACCAGACCGATCACGGCCAGAAAAAGCAGGAGGGTTTGCTTCGGTAATTCGACCGAATCGATGGTCAACGACGTAAACAGGAGCGGAAGAAGGAGCGCGGCCCCATGAAGGCACGCGTCCATGATCACGCCGAGCCACGCGGCCGCTCGCGGATTGGGCTTTGGTTCATCCGGACGCATGGGGGGAACGGGTAAGGCGGTAGACATAGAACTGCTGCGTAGTATAGCACGCGAAATACGAAGTCAGATGTAAAAAGTCAGATATTAGGGCGCGGGTTCGGGAGTGGGTTCAGGCGCCGGTTCCGATGCGGGTTCGGTGGCCGCCTCCGGATCCGTTGCCGCCGGCTCGGTGGCCGCCGGTTCCGTCGCGACCGGATCCGTCGATGAAGACGCGGTTTCGGCGACGGGCTCTTCGGGCGGCGGCTCCGACCCCATCGCGGGACCGACGCCCGTGGTCGGATCAATCTCGCCGCTCGTGCCGTCGGAGTTATGCAGGACGTCACCGGCCTGGCTCGCCTCCGCCCGCCAGGAGAAGCGCGTGTCCCGCGGCAAGGCGTCGCGCATGACGATGTCGAAGCCGGCGTCCGTGACGTTCTCGATCCACCAAACGCCGGCATCCCCGTACGGCGCGGCGGCGATATTCGGGTATGCGCCGAGCGACGGGAAGCTCACGGTGACCTTCCTGGACCCGGCCGCGATGTCGGCAAACCCGCGCACGCCCGCGCTCACCGTTCCGCCGGAGGCTCCGGCCGCCGCCGCGCCGAGCGAGCCGCTCCACATCGGCGAGACGAACACTTCGATGCGGCCGACATCCGCGCCGTCAAACGGCTGGAGCGCGATACCGACGACGTATCCGTTCTCCGTCGCCTTCATCGCGACGCCCGGGAGATCGGAAACGGTCAGGAGATCGCCCACGGCGATCGCGCCGTTTTGGCCCGTGACCTTGGTCGGCACGCGGCCCGAGAGCGCGATCGGATACGTGTCCGTGGCGTTGCGTCCGAGCAGGAAGCCCGGTTTCGTGGACACGATGCCCATCAGCGCGGATCCGCGTGTCGCCTTGGCGACGCCCGTATCCCCGATCGCGCTCGCCATCACGAGGTCACCCGGTTCAAGCGCGTCCTCGGAGTAATAGCGTTCCGCCAAGTCGTAACTCGTCTGTGCCTGCCAGCCATCGGCATTGGTGGAGATGTATTGGTTCGTCGAAGAGGAGTTGTCGACGTAAATGTAGTATTGGTCCTGCAGACTGCCCCGTGCGGACGGATACAACCGGCCAAGCATCTTGAGGTCGCCCGTCACCTCGACGTTGCCCGATTGGTCGATCGTGAAGACGTTCGTGCCGCTCGCCGTGCGGACGGCCAGGAGCGACGTGGTGGCCGTGATCATGTCGTTCAGGATCGTGAAGTCGCGCGTCACGACCGTCGAGGAGGCCGCGTCCCACGCGCTCCCGCGGAACGTCAGCCCCCACGAGTCCACCGTCGTGACCGTGGACGACGCCTCGTCCGGCGACGTGATAAGCAGGTCATCCGACAGGATCGCGAGCGCCCCGTCGGTCTTGAGCGTCATGCCGGCGTGGTACCCCACGTCCACGAACACCTCGATCGTGCTCGTGGCATCGGCGTCGTCGAGCGCATACCCGACGATCATGCCCGGCTTCGTCGCCTTCATCGCATGTCCGGGCACGCCGGAGGACGTCAGCGGGTCGCCGATGCGGATGGGGCCGTTCGAGGCCGTGACCTTGGTCGGCACGCGGCCGGTGAGCGCCACCTTCACGCCCGTGTTCCAGCCGAGCACGAATCCCGGCCGCGTGGACACGATGCCGATGACGTTGGTGTCGTATGGCGTCCCGGGCGACACCTTCACCGTGGTCGAGGCCGTGCGGTCGAGGACGAGCAGGTCGCCCGGCGTGGAACTGCCGCTGACGTTGTAGATTTCCGCCAAGTCGAAGGCGTTCGCGGTTACGGCATCGTCGGCCAGGATGCTCGCCCCTCCGGCATCGTCCGGGCAGGTCTGGTCCGAATTGCTGCCGTCGAGACACAGGCCGCCGCCGGCAAAACTATTGTAACTCACGACCATGGCGTACTCCGTCGAACCCGTGGCATTACCGAACGGCGAGACGTTGTCGACCGCCAGCCGGTTGGTAAGCACGCCCCAGGCCGTGCCGGTCGCATTGGAACTGTTGTTGATGAACCGCGCCGTAGCCGACGCGCTGAAGGACGAGGCGTCGATGCCTCCCGCGCTGTGAATCCCGTTGATCCCGACCGACAAGCCGCCGAGCGCGTCGATTTCCTGCTGGAAATACGAGCGACGCAGGACGTTGAGCGAGCCGATTTCCGCATGGGCGGCCGTGAGCGCATTCGTTTCCGTACCGCCGAGATCAAAGGTGTACCAGCGCTTGTTATTCGCATCCAGGACATAGGCAAATCGTCCGGAGACATAGATTTCGCTGAAGGTTTCCGTGCCCGCCGAGGTGTTCAGGCTGTACTTCACCGGATTCTTGGGATCCCGGATGTCTACGGCGATGATGCTGCCGGTGGTGGCCGTATAGGCATACCGGCCGGTGACGAAGAGGTTGGTAGTGGTCGCCCCGATCGGCGTGGCGCCAAGGTACTTCACGTCGCCGGGCCGGGTGACCTCATAGACATCGAGTGCGGAGCCGGCATACGCATTGCTCAAATTGCCGACGGCATAGAGGTGGTTGCCCTGTGCCGAAATTGCATTGGGGAACAGGCTGGCGATAAACGACTTCTCCAGCGGCTGCGTCGGATCCGAAATATCCATCACGCGAATGGTGGCAATGCCTCCCTGCGCATAGGCGAAGCTCCCTTGCACGTCCAGCAGCGCGAGGCTCGAGCCGCCGATCTCCCCCGTGCCGATCTTGTTCAAATTCCCCTGGTCGTCAATCTCGTAAATGACCAGGTCGGGGTTGCTCGCCTTCACATAGAGGTAGCGGCCGACCGCTTTCAGCGTTTGCACGCTGTCTTGCGTGTACGTCGTCGTGTTGAAATTGTCCTTGATGCGCATGTCGATGCGCGCGACCTGGCCGGTGGACGTCACGGCCACGTAGGCGAAGTCGCCCACGATGTCGAAGCGGGACGCACCGCCGGAAACGCTCACCTGCGCCGTGCTCGACGGCGCCGCCGGGTTGGTGACGTCGTAGATGGTGAACAAATCGGAGCCGCTGGAAAGACCCGAGCTCAAGACATAGGCCGTGTTCCCGCGCACGATGACCTGGTACGGCGTGCCGATGCCGGTCACGCTCGATGCGGCCGTGATCATACGGTCTCCCGTCAGGAGCGCATTCACCCGTTGTGCCGCCATGCTGGTCGAGGTGGCCCCATCCTTCACGATCAGGTTCGTCGTCGAAACGGTCCCCGTGAAGTACGCGTCTCTCCACGGGATGCCGAAGGAGCCGACGTCATATACGCTCGCGGCGAGCGGCCGGAGGGTAATCGAATTGAAGAATGATGCTTCAAGATAGGCGCGGTTTAAACCGCCGACGGAGAATCGGAGGGCCGAGTTATTGCCCCAGATACCCGTATCCGTCCTATTCCCGACGCCATACACGACGTTATTCGTCGATCCCACGTTGGAGGAAAAGAACCGCGTGGAGGAGACGACTCCGGGCGTTTCGATGTTTCCGCCAAACGTGGA
>CAYPUF010000037.1:0-7836 GCA_964413995.1 uncultured Gammaproteobacteria bacterium | reverse complement strand
TACGAGGAACGATGGGATCCGCCCGCGACGATCGAAGTGCGCACGGACGCCCGCGGCGGGTTCCGCCACGTCTTCCCGATGGACGAGACACGTTCGTATTACGTCGTCGCCGAGACCCGCGACGACCAGGGCCGCGCCACGCAACAGCGCACCTGGGTGTGGCAGGGCGGATATGGTTCGCCGCGTCCGACGCCGACCGAGACCGGCGAGGAGCCCGCGTATCCGTCGCTTGAACTCGCTCCGCCGCCGGCGGAAGGTGAGCCGATCGGCTACGCCGTCGGCGATCGGATCACGGCGACGTATCGTCTCGGCGCGCGTCCCCTCGATGCAGCCACGACGCCCGGCGTCCTGTATATCGTGGGAAGCCGCGGCATCCGCACGGCGGCCGTCGGCGGCGCCGAGTACGCGTTCCGGTTCGAGGAAGCGTGGGCGCCGAATGCGGAACTGCGCGCCGTGACGTGGCGCGAGGGCAAGTTCGAGACGGTTCAGGCCGGCGTGATGTACCGTCGCGAGGATCAGGCGCTCGAGATCGAGGCCAAGCCGGGCAAGGAACGGTATGCGCCGGGGGAGGAGGTCGAGGTGGAAGTGACGGCGCGCGTGAAGCGCACCGGCGAACCCGCGCGCGACACGCTGGTCGCGTTCGGCGCCGTGGACAAAGCGCTTCTCGCGCTCGCCTACGACGAAAAAGCCGATCCGCTCGCGTCCATCTACGGATACGTCTCCGACGGCGTGATCTTCACTGCGCGCACACATGACGACGCGTATGACGGATTCGGCGGCGCGGAAAAGGGCGGCGGCGGATTCGACCGCGCCGCGCTTTCGGCGCAGGTACGACGCAACTTCAAGGACACCGCCGCCTTCGGCACGATCATGACCGACGGAAACGGCCGCGCCACGCTGCGCTTCCGGGCGCCCGACAACATCACGGGATGGCGCCTCGAGCTCGTCGGCGTGTCGCCGCGCCTCGAGGCCGGCGCGGGCCGCGCGGACGTCAACGTGACCAAGCCCGTGTTCGTGGACGTGGTCGCGCCGCCGCGCCTGCTCGAGTCGGACCGGCCGTTCCTCAAGCTGCGCGCATTCGGCGCCGATCTTTCGCGCGGCGAGGCTGTGACGTTCACGGTCAAGGCGCCGACGCTCGGCATCGACGAGACCATCCAGGGCCGAGCGGGCGAGCCGGTGTTCGTCGGCATCCGGAATCTCGTGAACGGTCGTCATGCCGTGACCGTGGGTCTCGGCACCGCCAAGGGCGCGGACGCGATCGAACGGATCGTGACGGTCGTCCCTTCGCGGTTCATGAGGGACGAGTTCGTCCGCGTGGACCTTGCGCCCGGCACCGCGCTGCCGGAGATCGGTCGTCCCGAAGCGACGCTCCAGTTTGTGCCGCAAAACCGCGCGGCGCTCCAGTCGCTCGCCAACGATCTCGTGTGGACATGGTCCGGCCGCGCCGACGCGCTGTATGCGAGCCGCTACGCGGCCAAACTCCTGCGCGAGGAGTTCAAGGCGGCCGAAGACCGCTGGTGGGGTCCGTGGCTTCCGGATGATGCGGAGCTCGCGCGGCGCCTCTCGGAATATCAGGACGAGGGCGGCGGCGTCCGTCTCGTGACGTACGGAAGTCCGGATCTCGAGCTGTCCGCCGAAGTGGCTGCGACCGTGCCGGACTACGTCGACGGCGACACGCTCTCCGCCTACTTCTGGAACCGGCTCGACGACAAGAACGCGAGCCGCGAAGGGCAGATCCAGGCGCTCGCGGGCCTCGCGGCGCTCGGCGAACCCGTCTTGCCGTCGCTCCAGCAGGCCGCCGCCATGGAAGGGCTCGAGTGGCGCGAGACGCTGGCCGTCGCGCGCGGCCTCGAAGCCGCCGGCGACCGCGAACGCGCGCGCGGCCTGCTGGAGCGGTTGCTCGAGACCGCCGAGCGCCGCGACGAAGTCACGCGTCTCGTGGTGTCCGAGCGCGAGGCGGACGTGTACGAAGCGACGGCCGATGCGGCGGGACTGGCCGCACGCCTCGCGCACCCGGAAGCCGACAACCTCATGCGTTTCGTGGAGACGAACTGGGTGAAGGACGCCTTCCCGGTACTCGCCAAGGCGCGCTATCTCAAAGCGGTACTGCCGACGCGCGCGAATCGCGACATCGAGCTCAAGTACACGTTGGGCGAGGGCGAGAGCGTGCTCACGTTCGCAAACGGTGCGGTCCAGACGCTCGATCTCACCGCCGACGAAGCGTCGCGCTTCCGCGTGACGAGCGTGGACGGCCCCGTCGCCATCACGTTCGTGCGCCGCGCCGCGGGCCGTCCGGTCTCCGTGCCGGAAGTCGCGATTACGCGCAGCTACGACGCGGGGAAGCCGCTCGCGGAGCTGCGCGAAGGCGATTCGGTCCAGGTGACGCTGACGCACAGATGGCAGGCCCAGGCCCAGGACGGATGCTATGTGGTCCGTGACCACTTGCCCGGCGGCTGGCAGGCCGTGGTGGGCTGGGGCGGCGAACAGGCCTATCGCATCAACGACGCGGCATACAACTGGTATCCGCTCCTGGTCGAGGATGGCACCGTTTCCTTCATCACCTGCAAGTACTCGCGGGTGACGGACCGGACGATCCGCTATACGGCCCGCGTGGTCTCGCGAGGCGCATATACGGCCGAAGCGCCGGTGATCCAGCACGAGCAGTTCCCGGCCGTGGCCGCGGTGGGTGAGGACCAGGTCATCGAGATCAAATGACGCAGAGGAAGGCCATCACCGTCATCACAGCCTGCATCCTCATGGGTGCGGGCTATTGGTATTCGACAGGAGCGCAAAGCGTAGAGCGTAGAGCGCAAAGCCGAAGCTCAAGCTTTGCGAGGTACACGTTACCCTCTGCGAAGACCGACGTGATTGACGCGGATCGCTTCGCGATTCCGGAATTGGGCAAGAAGGCCACGCGTCGGTTGCCGGGCGAAGAAACGATCGCATGCGCGCCGTTTCGCGCCGGCATCGTGAACCATCACGCGCTTGCGTCCGATCTGCTCGCGGGATTTTTCCGCGCGCTTGCACGATGCCGACCGGATATCGAGCGGTTCGTGATCCTCTCGCCGGATCACAATCTCGCCGCATCGACGGCCGTCGCGACGCATCGCTTGCCGTACCGCTCGACCGGTCGCGAGCTTGTCACGGATGCGGAGGGCGTGTCGCGCCTGCTCGAGCTCCCGTTCGTCCGCGAGCAGCCTGCCCTGTTCGAACGCGAACACGGCATCGGCGCGATCGTCCCGTTCCTGGCCGACGCGTATCCGGACGCGAAACTCGTTCCCGTCGTGATCCGCTCATCCGCGATCGAAACCGAGCGCCGCGCGATCGCTTCCTGGCTCGCGGACGAGCTCGCGGCCGGCCGTACGTTCGTGATCGTCTCGTCCGACATGTCGCATTACCTCGATGAACGAAGTGCCATGAACCATGATCGACAAACAAAGGCGGCGCTGGAGACGGGAGATGCGACTTTTTTCGCGCGAGTGAACGATGACTTCACCGATAACGGCCCATCCATCGCCATCGTGATGGACACGATCGGCAAAACGAAATGGACGCTTCTTGGAGAGTCCATTTCCAATGCCTATGGCGGTTCCCCGCTGTTTACGACGACGTATCTCGTCGGGTTTTGGGAGTGATTACGCGCCCACGATCCGTTCCAGGATCTGTACTTCATCCTCCTTCATGACGTTCGCACGGATCTCCTTGCCGAGGATGTTTGCCGCTTCGGGTGCAAGCTCTTTTTTGAGCGGCGCGAGCATGTCGTCCGGCAGGAGGAGATGCACCGATGTCGCCGCCTCTTCGTCGCGGATGAGCTCGTTCACGCGCATGGCGATGGCGCGAAGGAAATGCCGCAGGCGTTCTTCGTCATAGCGAGGTTCCGGAGCATGGACGCCATGCGTATCCACGTTCACAAAGGACGTGTCCTTGTCGCTTTTCAACTCCTTCGGCATTTCCATCTCGTCCAACGGCTCCATCGAGTCCTCGAACGCGAGCCAGAATCGCGCATGCACATGATCTGCCGTCACAATCAACGCGGGTTCGGGAAAATGTTGGAGCGCTTCGGGGATTTGCATATTTGGTAGGGGCAAGGCGCGCCTTGCCCGTGCGACATCAAGATAATTTCAACTGTTTGAGATACTGCACGAACGGACGCTCGAAATTCTGACGACTGCGCAGGCACCGGTCAATTGCGTCGAGCAGGGGTGTCTTGGTTTTGAGGCGACGCGCGAGCTTGATCGCGAGCGTCGTTGCCGCGATGCCTTCCACGGTGCCAAGGCCGAGATCCGGAGGCTGCTTTGACTTCGCGCCGACGAGCCGTTCGCCGTACGTGCGATTTCGTCCGTGGGGGCTCATGCCGGTCACGATCAGATCACCCAAACCCGCGAGCCCCGTCGCCGTGTCCGCCCGCCCGCCCGCCTTCACGATGAGCCGTCCCATCTCTTCGATCGAGATCGTAAGCACTAGTGCCTTTGCGTTCGTCGGGTAATTCAGCCCGTCACACAAGCCGAGCGCGATCGCATACGGGTTCTTCAGCGCCGAGGCGAGACCGACGCCGAGCAGATCGGTCGACGTCGCGCATTTGACTGTGTCCGTTTCGAGCAGTTTCTTCACGCGCGCGATCGCGGCCTTATCCCGTCCCGCCACGGCAAACCCGGTCGGCGATCCTTTCGCCATCTCCGTCGCGATCGCCGGGCCGCCGAGCGTGCAGACTGTTCGTCGCAAGGAAGCGGGAAGCGCCCCGGCTTCGCTTATCACGAGCGGTTTGAGCGTCTTCGGATCCATGCCCTTCGTGATGCTCGCGATGCTTTTGATCTTGGATGAGAGAAACGGTTTCGCCTTTTTCATCACATCTGCCACGGCAAACGAGGGGACGGCCACGAACACGTCCTCCGCGCCGTCGAGTACCGCGGCGATATCCGACGTGGCCGTGACGTTGTTCGGGAATCGATGACCCGCGAGATATTTCGCGTTGCATCGGTTGGCGCGCATGTCTTCTTCGACATCCGGTTCGATGCAATACAGACGCACCGGACGCTTGTGCCGCGCGAGGTTCAATGCAAGCGCGCTGGCCATGTTGCCCGCGCCGAGAATCGCGATGGGGGATTTCATGCGCCGCAGTGTAACAAAAAAGATGCCGGCCTGCCCGCTGAAGCTTCAGCGTAGACGGGCAAAGAGCGGATCGCGTCAAAGAGTTGATCAAATGTCCGTCTTGCGATATCGTCCGCTCGCCTCGCCTCTGTGGTGAAATGGATATCACACCAGTCTTCGGAACTGGGTTTGGGGGTTCGAATCCCTCCGGAGGCACCACCGAGCTGAGCTCGGCTAAACTGAGCTCGGTTTAAAAAGAGCGAAGCTAAGCTTCGCTCTTTTTTGATCTCTTGAATAAAAAGCGAAGCCTAGCTTCGCTCAAAAATTCAATTTTTTTTGCCGAGCTTAGCTCGGTGCGCTCTCCACCCTTTCGCCTCAAGTCCCGCATCCGCCGCGGCGACCTGCGCTTCCTGCTTCGACGTCCCGCGTCCGACGGCGACGAGCTCCCGGTCGAGGAAGACGCCGATCGTGAACTCCTTCGCGTGATCCGGCCCTTTCTCCTCCAAGACTTTATACGTCGGTGTCACGCCCATGAGCTCCTGCGCCGTTTCCTGGAACTTGCTCTTTGCATCCACGTACAACTCTTCTTCCAGAATCTTCGGAAGGTGGCTCAAGATGTGCCGGCCGATGAATTGCTCCGCCGCCGGCATGCCGCCGTCGAGATAGATCGCGCCGATGATCGCCTCGATCGCGTTCGCGAGGATGTACATGCGCGCCTTGGAATCCTTGTCTTTTGCCTCGCCCTTGGATAACAGAAGATGCGGCTCGAAATCCAGCTCGCGCGCGATGCCGGCCAGCGTCTTCGCGTTCACGAGCGCGGCGCGCCAGTTGGTCAGCTCGCCCTCGTCATTCGCGTAATTTTTATACAAGTACTCGGTCACGATCAATTCGAGCACGGCATCGCCCAAAAACTCCAGCCGTTCGTTGTGCGGGAATTCGTAGCTCGGATTTTCGTTCAGGTAGGACCGGTGGGTGAGGGCCTGCAGGAGGAGCGAGCGGTCACGGAAGCCGTGTCCCAATCGTTCCTCCAGCGGGCCGAAGTCTGGCATGGTCATAGGCAGTTGTCAGTTGTCAGTTGTCAGTTTTTGTCGGTTTCTCCTTTTTTTTCCTTCGGTTTGTCGGATTCTTTTTCGACGCCTTGCGCGAGCTGGTCGCGGTAGACGGCGCCAAGGACCCCGTTGACGAATTTGCCGCTCGACTCGCCGCCGAACGTTTTGGCCAGTTCGATCGCTTCGTTGATCGCGACCTTGCTCGGGATGTCGAAGTTATAGAGCAGTTCGTAGGTGCCGATGCGCAGGATGTTGCGATCCACCGTCGTGATCTTTGGCAGCGGCCAATCCGGTGCGAACGTGGTGATCGCCTTATCAATATCCTCGCGGTGCTGCATCACGCCCTTCACGATCGACAACGCAAAGTCCTTCTCGTCGAAGCTTTCCGGCTGTTCCGCCAGATTGCGTTCGGCGATCTCCGCCGCGTCCTTGGCGCCGCCGTAGAAGTCCCACTCATACAGGGACTGCATCGCGATGGCGCGGGCGAGGTGTCGATTGGACATAGGGCAAAGGTGCTGGGGGGAGAGGCGGTAGGTTGTAGGCGGTAGGCTGTAGCTTGAGGGCTACGCTACCGACTACTGACTACCTGTTTTTTCCTCGTGCGTGTGATCGTGACTTTCGTGCTCGTGCGGTCGTGTCTTGGCGAGCGCTTTTTCCACCTTGCGATCAATTCCTTTTACGTGAATTTTTACTCCGTTCCATTCAGTGGCGCCCTTGGCGGCGCGGTGCATGAGATGCGTTCGGCCGGCTTTGTCCGTGGTGAGCGCGGGTTTGGTCAACGCAAAATGAGACGCGCGGCGGCGCTTGTGCGAACTGGTACGACGATGTCCGGGAAGACCCATAACAATGATGTCAGATGTAAGAAGTCAGATGTCAGAAGCATTGACATTGATGAATAAAGTATATCGGAAAGCCGATTTTTTGGCAAGTTTTTGAGGATTTAGGGCCTCCGGCCCTTGCCAAAAGGACCCGCGACCTCTAATCTTGGGCCAACTTATGGAAAAAACACTCGTGTTGATCAAGCCCGATGGCGTCCAGCGCGGCCTGATCGGGGAGATTATCGGCCGGTTTGAGCGCGCGGGGCTGAAGCTCATCGCCATGAAAATGGTCCATGCCTCCCATGAAGACGTCGACAGGCATTATGCCCTGACGGAGGAGTGGATGAAGGCGGTATATGAAAAGGCCAAGGCCAAGTATGAAGCCAATGGCGAACCCTTCCCGTTCCCGGATCACATCGCCTACGGCACGGACATCAAGAACGGACTCGTGACCTTTCTCAAGTCCGCGCCGATCGTCGCGCTCGTCCTCGAAGGCGAGATGGCCGTGTCGCTCGTGCGCAAGCTCGTCGGCGCGACCGAGCCCGCCTCGTCCGCTCCGGGCACCATCCGCGGCGATCTCTCGCATGACACGTACGCGCTCTCGAACGCGCAGAACCGTCCGCTGCGCAACCTGATCCACGCCTCCGGTAATGTCGAAGAGGCAAATAATGAAATAAAGATTTGGTTCACGGACGTCGAGCTCTACAAGTACGAGCACGTCAACGACCGCGTCCAGTACGATCCGAAGTGGTTTCTGGGAGAAGCGTAGAGCGTAACGCGTAGGGCGTTATGCCTTATGAACATCAGCCCCCCGCCGCAAGCGGGGGTCTTGATTTTATTATCAATTTCCGCTAGCCTCGCGGGAGCAACTTTTGCTCCGA
>CAYPUF010000036.1:1830-8027 GCA_964413995.1 uncultured Gammaproteobacteria bacterium | reverse complement strand
TACGAGATGAGAGGGGCGATGCCGGTGGAGGCGGAGGCGGAAGGGGTGGGGAGCAAGAACAGCATGAGAGCAAAAACAACCAACCCAAGGGCGGCTTGGGCGATTTTTCCGAAAGAACGCGCGTCCAAATGCATGCCGATAACGGACCCGTACATAAGAATACGGATCCATTACTATTTTATCTGTCCCTTGAGAGAATCGTTTCTTGCTTCATTTAGGCCTCTTTTTATTTTTCACTAAATGAAAAGCATCAGCATAACATGTGGATGAAATGTGTAAAACAAAATCCCGTAAAATTCCTTTACTCCTCCTCCATTCGGATATGTTTATCCACAACCGTCACGTCTTTTTGTGTCAGGTCAACATCATCCGACCGATATCGCTTATACCCCTTCCTTTCAGCCGTGATGAAATACACGTTTTTTTGCGCAAAGAAGCCGTAATTTCCTCGGCTGTCCGTCATCTGCGTTTCAAGCAATTTGTTGAACTTCTTATCGAAGATGCGGACAATGGTCGATCCGATCGGCTTTCTTGTTTTTGAATCGTATACGATACCCCATCCTTTCGGTTTTTTGGGCAAGGCAAGACGGCGGAACAGGAGATAGGTCGCAATCTGGAGTGCGAGCAAGCCTGCCATCCACCATGTGGGTGAAATCGTCAGCGCGGCGATCGTGATGATAATGCTCGACATCGCGAGCGCATGTTGCAGCTTGCGCATCGCACGCTTGATATAGAGGGATTTCGGCGTTTCTTCCTTCACCAACGGATCCAACGGAATGTTCACGGCAACGTTTGATTCTTCTTCCACCGTAATAATTTCGCCATGGTAGATGTCGACCAACTCACCGTCTTCTTTCTGGTCTTTCAGATACTCTGAGGGAAAACGGTATCCGGTTCTCGCCGCTTCCAGGCGGTAGGCTCCGGGACGGACGCGGAACGAGAATCGCCCCTTGATATCCGTGATGCGGGTTTGGATGATCAGGTTCGTTTTTGCGTGGATGAGACGGACGGCCACCAAATCAATGGGTTGTTTGGACAAGGAGTTGTAGGCGAGTCCCCAGCGCTCGCGGCGCTTGCGCCCGAACAGCAGAAGCGGTTGCGTGAACAAAAACCACAGATAATTGAGCACGCTTGCGAGCGATGCCGCGAGCGAAAGGTTGGCGAGCGCCACCGCAATCGCGATCGGCGCGGCGATCTCGGCCGCCTGCTGCGCTTCCTCCGATTGCAGGACATCGAGCACGGGGCCGATCAACGGGATCGCGACTTCCACGGGAAGCAGGACGTCGATGGACGCGACGTTGCGCGTGACGCGGAATTCACGTTCTTGCGTCACATATCCTTCTTTTTCGACGACCACGCGGTAACGGCCGTTACGCACCAGAAACCCGTAATACCCTTCGGGTCCGGTCACGTATGGATTGGATTGGCCGTGCCGGGGACCGTCCCAGACAATCCATCCTTGGACGGTCAGCTCATACAGCGTGACCGTGGCGCCGTCGAGACCGACCGGGACGGGAGAAGGAAACGCGCGATGCAGGATGCGGCCAAGCGGCTGGAGGCTGACCGTGGCCCGGGCGCGTGACTGCGAACCGTCGGGAAACGAGAAGATCACCGTCACGGGCACGTCTTCCACGCGGGTGGACGGAATGAAAGATGCTCCCCACGACAGGCCATCCGGCAACGGCGTCAACGCATACCGGGAACGGCCGACCTCGACCATGGCGGACGAAGGGTCCCGATCAAAGCCCGTGACCGGGACGCGGACGAGAACCGGGGCGCCGGGGATCGAACCGACCGCGCCGGAGGCGTCTGGTTCAAGCTCGATCGTACCCGCCCCGCCGTAAAACTGGGGCGCGATCACGATCCCGGACGGGACGACGGGCTCGGGCGGTGTCGGTTCGACGGGAGGAATGACCGGCGGCGTGGTCGTCACGACACCCGGCGGTACGGGCGGAGTCGTCGTGACTCCCGGAGCGCCGGGTGGCGTCGTCGGGGGGATGGCGGGGGGCGGCGTGGGACCCGGCGGCGCCGGAGGCGTAGGCGGCGTGGGGGGAAGCGGCGGCAATGGCGGCGCCGTTTCGCTTGGCGTCGCTTGTGCAAAGGCGCCGCTGGAACGGTTGCCCGACGCATCGAACGCGAAGTTCGTGTAATAATACGTCGTCCCGTTTACGAGGCCGGTATCAAGAAACGTCTCCGCCGACCCCTGATACACGAAGCGCCCGTCCGCGGGGCTCGTGGGATATCCGTCCGTGCGGGCGCGGATATGGACGTACGCGAAATCCGGCTCCGGAGGATTGTTCCACGTCAGCAAATTCTCTCCGTTGCCGGGCGTGGCAAGAAAATTGAACACGTTCGACGGCGGCGTCGCGTCGGACAGCGTCACGAAGGTATGATCGCCGGAGAAGGAGGCAAGCCCGCTCGCTTCCGTGGAACCGACGCGAAAATGATAGAGCGTCGCGGGAGTCAAGCCGGTCAACGGCACGGAATGTTCGGTGACAAACCCGGCCGATCCCGTGGACCGGTCGTACGCCGCCGTTTCACCGAACTCGACGAGACTCGTCGCGGGAATATCCGTTCGCCAGATCACGATGGCCGACGTATCCGTGATATTGATGACGAGGATGTCGGAGATGACGGGAGGCGCGGGCGGCGGAAGCGTCCGGAACGTCAGATCTCCCGACTGCGCGGTGTTGCCGACCGCGTCGGCGGACGTCACGCGGAAGTGATACTCCGTGTCAGGCGTGAGACCCGAAAGCGGGACGAGATGCGAGGTCACGCGTCCGGCATGGCTCGCGGTCGCATCGTAGACGGACGTGGTCCCATAATCGACGATCCCGGTGGCGGATTCGTCTGTATCCCACGCGATCTCCGCCGTGGACGTCGTGATATTAATGACACGGATGTTGGAAATGACCGGCGCGGTTCCATCCACGCCGGGTCCGCCGCCGCCCGGGCCGGGACCCGGGGGCGCCGGCGCTCCCGCGGGGACCGTTGCGCTGATCGAAATGAAGTCGTTTTGGTAGATCGGTACGTCGAATCCTCCCGTGTCACCGAACGTGCCGTCGATGGCGACATACGCCGTTCCTTCTCCGTCATTATCCGGATTCACGATCCGGTTCGTTCCGCCGGAGGCATTCGTGCCGATACGCACGACCACGAGATCCCCGGCGCTTATCGGGCCGGCATTGGTCGGCGCGGTGAAGGTAATCGTGCGGCCGGAAATCGCCACGCCCCAGATATTCACGCCGGCGGACGAGGCCAGCGTCGCTTCGTTCTCAAAGCCGGTCGTCGCGCCATAAAACAGATCGATATCCCCCACCCCGATCGACGACAGGTCAAAGTCATAAGCGTAATGCACGACGAACGTCTCCCCCGCCGCGTCCACGCCGCTCGGCGTCGTGAACCGGATTTCCTGGTTCGACGCGACGCCGGGCTGGTTTCGCTCCATCACGATGGAGCGGTCGGTCAGGATGGCCGCGGACGCGATCCACGGAAACGCCAAGCACGCGGCAAGGACCGCGGCAAAGAACGCACGAAAAATGGGTCGATGCTTCATAGGCCGATCCGAGATCATCCGGAGCCCGCCGCGTCCCGGGCGGGACGGGGCCGGCGCCCGATCATTTCAGCGGATCGGATTTCGCCGTCGCGCTCCTGATCGCCAACCGTTTGAAGACGAAGAAAAGCAAGAGGAGCGCCGCCGACAGGCCGCCCAGCGCGACGCCCGTGCGCCATGGCCAGACGGAGAACTCGACTTCCGACAAAACGGGCGTCGCGAATCCCGGACCGCTCAACTCCAACTTCGCGCGATACCGCCCGACGGCGAAATGCGAAAGCTCCTGCAAGAGCCCGTGCCAATACCCGCTCCCTTCGGAGCTTTCTCCCTTGGCCCATGCCGCGGTATACACGCGCCGGGAATCGGGAAGGATCCTGCCCGAACCGGGATTCACGGGAAGGCGCGCCACCGTGGCACCGAACATGTTTTTTACGGTAATCGTCCCCTCCGGGACGAGGTGCACGTTCCCCTGGTTCAAGAGGGAAACGCGAAAGCCTACGGGAAGACGTTCGTAGGGGCCATCGGCATCCGGTCCAAAATCTTCCAACGTCAAACGCTCGACGGCCGGCCCTTTCACACGGACAAAAAACAGAAGACCGACGCGCGGAAGCATCGCGAGTTCCTCGCCCACGGAGGGCGACCGGGAAAGAAACAAGGCCGCATAATATCCTCCGGCTTGGGCGTTTTCAGGAACGCGGATGGTCACGGGAAGCGGAAGGGCCTGTCCCGGAGCCAGCGTGACTTGTGGGCGATCAACGAACATCCACTCCGGAAGGCCGGCCGTATCGCTCGGATCCAGGAAGCGTTGCTGTCCAAGTTCGCCCTGCGGGATGAATTTTTGGATCGTGAGCAAATAAGTCTCGGCCGAACGCGTATCGTTCACGATCGTGACGGTCCTGGTTTCCGTTTGACCCGGTTCGATTTCCACATCGTACAACGCCGGATGTGCGGATAAAGCCAGGACGGGTTGCGCACGCAGCGCGATGCCTGCCGCAAAGGTGAAAAAGGCCGCCGTGAGCAGAAGCGTCGTAAAGTTGCGTGATACGTGGTTCGTGATGTCCGGCATATCAGTAATTTGCCGTCAGCGTGTAATACACGGTTTGGGTATAGTCGCCGGCGTTGGTCGAGCCCGTGATGGCGAGCTTGAAAATCATCGCCACCTTATCTGAAGTCGTTCCCGAGGCCGAAGCGGAAGTTTGGATGACGCGCTGCGTGGTCGTAACTCCGAGATCCGTCCCCGCGCCAAATGCCGTGGCACCCGTCACCTCGGCCCCATATTCTTCCGAACCCGTGCTCACGGTTCCGTCCGTCACCTCCGCCATGACCTGGGCCGAAGCGTTTTGTAGCTCCTGGTTTGCCTGTACATAGACGGAATACCCGGTCGAAACATTCGTGAGCACGGATGTCCCCACGACGGCGGTATGCTCGGTGCTCGCCGAAACGGTTCCGAAGTTAAAGCTATTAACATCCAAAAGATACACAAAGTCATCTCCGCCTGAAGGCGAAGCGCTCATACTTCCCCCGTCCCCTTCAAACTGGTCAACCGTGATCGTCGTGCCCGCGATGCTTGAAATAATCCCCACGGCGACCAGTTGGCCAAAACCTTCATTCTCCACGACGGCAATAAGGTCACCGGCGGAAAACCCCGATGCCGATCCCACCGTCACCGTTCCGCCAGCTCCGTTCGTAAATGCGGAGTAAGTTGACGTGGTCGAACCGATTGCTTTGACGATATAAGAAAGCGTATTCGCTTCTTCCGGAACGCGGTAGCCTTGTGAAAGATGATAATTGGCACTGGTGCTCGTGCCTACAACCGTCCCGCCGATCGAATCACGAATGGAATAGTTGGTGCTGGAGCCGACGTCGCTTCCTCCCGAGTTCACCGTGTCCCAAGGAATCCAATAATTCGTGCTAGACATAGCGAAAACATTGGTTCCTATCAGGAACAAATAAAGGACGCTGGTCAAAGACCAAAACTTCTTCATATCAAGCTGTATAAGTATTATAGCCTTTTTACCCTAATATACAAAGCGATTATCCATGCGTCTTAAAATATCTAATTGATATAATTTTGATGTTTCACGTGAAACATATGTTTACGTTTACTATTGACCCTGCTTCGCAGAGTTAAAAGCGTTTTCTTCTGCGGCCTCGTTCATGGGCCGTTCTTCACTCTACGCGCACCCTGTCCTACGCTTCTCTCCGCCAAGGGCGGTTCCGATGCTCGGACGAGTTGGTTGGCTCTATAGACGCCTCACGGGAACCGATGCACGGACCATGAACGAGGCCGCAGCGGTTGTCTGCTGTTGAAGCATGCAAATCTTAAAACTATATTGAACGATAAAGTTCGGGCATCCAGGTCGATGGAGAATGCATGCTGTGCGGGGATCACGGCGTCGGCTCGAGCGAGGCGCCAGCCTGTAGCGCTATGCGGAGCATGAGCAGGCAGGGAGGTGAGGGTGACGACTCACCCTCCCTGCAATATAAATGATTCTATACTTTACTGATGCATGTCTGCATATTGTTTCACGTGAAACACAAAAATCCGCGGATGCGGATTATTGTGATGGTGGACCAAAGGAGATTCGAACTCCTGACCTCTGCAATGCGAATGCAGCGCTCTACCAACTGAGCTATTGGCCCA
>CAYPUF010000036.1:0-1730 GCA_964413995.1 uncultured Gammaproteobacteria bacterium | reverse complement strand
TGGTGCCTCCACGTGGAATCGAACCACGATCTAGGGCTTAGGAGTCCCTCGTTCTATCCATTGAACTATGGAAGCATGTGTCGTAAAATGTAAAATAGCTTTCTTTGCTGTTCCGGGGGACGACCTGCTGATTTTTAATGACCGAACTTTTTTGTCTGTGTAGAAAATTCGAAGCAGTCAGAAGTATATTGAGAGCAGATGATCATGTCAATGAAGCCTATCTATATTTCTTTTGAATGATTACGGGCATTTGACAGATTTCTTAAAACTCACTAATCTTAGCGCGATCTATGCCGAATACGCATGCCGCCATCAAGGACCTCCGTAAGAACAAGCGCCGCGCCGCGCGCAATTTGCGTGAGAAAACGAACGTGAAGGCCCTTGCCAAACAAATCAAGGCCTTGGCAAAGGAAGGAAAGGGGACGGAAGCGCTCGCTCTCGTGGCGAAGCTTCAGCAAGCCTCGGCCAAGGCCGCGAAGAAGCACGTGATCCACCGCAACAAGGCGCGTCGGATCACTTCGATGGCGATGAAACTTGCCTCGGCGAGGTAAGCAAACACCCCGTCATCAACGGGGTGTTTTAATTTAATATTTACGGTAAAAAGCTGACGAGCTCGTCCGCATCCGCGACGCCGGAGCGCGCAAGGATCATCGCCAGCATTGCCGCGCCCGCAACCGATGCGGCGCGCCGTTCATCCAGGTGCCGCAATTTCGAAATGACGAACGGCGGAAGTCCCTGCGTATCTCCCGCGGCGACACGAAGCGCGGCCGACGCTTGCTGGAACAGGGGGTGCGCCGCTCGCTCGGATGATCCGCTTTCGCCAAGCGCGCGATAACGGCCGGGATCACTCGCGAGAAACGCATCGGCAATCTCATACGCACCCGTCTCGTGTGCGCGCACAACGTCCGATGTGCCGCCGGCCGCGAGCTTCGCGAGCTCATTCGACGCAAGCCACGCGTCTCCGTCGCAGGCGTCGGCCAGCGACGCGAGTGCCGCCGCGTCGGTGATCCCCAAGGCCGAACCAGCGCCCGCGACCCAATCCGCAAACGCCTTGCCTTTGAGCAGGGGATACTCGTTGACCATAAGCTTTGGCACGCCGGCAAACGGTTTTAAGCCCGTCGTTGCGGGTTTTTCACGTTCAATGGATACAACAATGACTCGCTCCGGATCCCTGGCGAGCGCCTGGGCGAGCGGCGCGGCTTTCGTTTTCGGGCAATGTTCGATCAATCCGTCCGTGCGGATGAAACGCATCGGGGAAAAGAGACTCACCGTCAGACTACGTTCGATGACGGCATCCGCCGCCGCCTTGCCCGTCTCCAGTCGTTCGACGCTCGATCCGGACGGATCATGCTTCGCGCGGAACGCGGCTTCAAGTTCGCGCGCTCGCTGCGTCGCACGGTACGTATCAGGCCCGCAACAGAGGATGAGCATGTTCGAACGTTAGCGTACTTGCGCAACCGTTTCCATCTCTTCCCAATTGTCTCCCGCTTTCGCATCAACGACGATCGGTACCGCAAGCTTTTCGATGTTCTGCATGACGTCGCGCGCGAATTCGGCAACGGTATGTACGCTATTCTTTGGCACCTCGAACAGGAGTTCGTCGTGCACCTGCAACAGCATCCTCGCCCCGGCGCAGACATGCGGAAGCCGTTTATGAATCGCGATCATGGCAAGTTTCATCAGATCCGCGTCCGTGCCTTGCACCGGCATGTTGATCGCCATGCGCTCCG
>CAYPUF010000035.1:0-8245 GCA_964413995.1 uncultured Gammaproteobacteria bacterium | reverse complement strand
GCCGCGCGCTGGCGGGCAATCCCTTGATCAGCGCCACGAATTGCGGATTGTATGGTCAGCGGGTACACCGGAACCTGCCAGCTGCATCCCGCCGCGCCGTGTCCGGTCGCGGGCACGGACGCGGGCATGCCGCCTGCCGACGCCGGAGTCGATGCCGGTCCGATGACCTCGGACGCGGGCGTCGACGCCGGAACGGATGCGGGGAGCGATGCCGGCACGGACGCGGGTTCGCCCGATGCGGGTTCGCCCGCGACGCGCACGCTCGAGTTCATGTTCCACGTCGAGCCCGCGTACCTCTACAGCACGTCCTCGATGGACTTCCTCGAGGAGACGGCGGAGGCCGGCGCGACCCACGCGGTGGCGGTTCCCGCGACGTGCGATGCGGCGGGTCTCGTGACGGAGGGAGGACGCACGTTCTTCCGCTGCCGCATGACCCGGCCGGTCGGCGCGGAGCTCTTCTTCGCCGGACGGTTCCGTGCGCGCGCATCGTCGGTGGACGGCTGGTCGGAAGGCCAGACGCTCGCCACGATGTCGGGCTGGGGCCGCCGCGACTGCGGCTCCGACTCGGCGACCGCCCACGTCACGTGGGTGATCCGCGACGCCGCGGGTCGCTCCCTCCTGAACCCCGACGGGTTGCCGGACATCGTCCAGCCCCGCGGGATCACGGAGGACGGCTACCCCGTCTGCCGCGGCCGCGTCGTGTTCTAAGCCCTCACGGGCCCTGACGAGGGGATCGACCTGGCCTCCTCGAGAGGCGCAAGCTCGTCTGATCATCCTGATCGGACTCGCAGCTTGCGCCTCTTAAAATTGGTTGGGAAGAAATGAATTCTCAAGAATCATTTAAATTAGCCAAAAAGCCAAGTCACCGGCCAAACCGGGTGTCACGGATTGACGTTTTTATTGTTTTATGCAAATGTCAGCCCGTCTCCAGAACGGTTTTCTGGACTGACCCCGTCGAAAAAACGGGAACCTTGGACAACGAGAGAAAGGAAGGTGCGCCATGGAGCGCATCAGGCAGATGTTCATCGCGGCCGCCTTCATGGCGGCGTTCACCGTCAACCTCGGTGGCTGCGTTCCGATGGCCGCCGACGGCACCAACGCCGGACTCCAGTTCGAGCCCGGCTCGAGCTGTGCCGGCCACGAAGGCCAGATGTTCGTGTGCGCCGAGGGCGGCACCCAGCGGTGCTGGCCCGACGGCACGGCGAGCGAGTGCACCGAGATGGCGTGCATGATTCCGTCCGGTCTTCCGGCGCTCCCGGACGTCGACGGAGGCGAGTGCGCCACGAACGAGTGGGAGTACTGCCCGGCGTCCGACGGCTCGGTGGGCGTGCGGCTCTGCAACGTCTCCGGCATGTGGCAGGAATGCATTTCGTGCGGTCGGATCTACCGACCGGACGGCGGCATGCCCATGGATGCCGGCACCGGCTGCGACAGCGATCCGCTCATCGGAACGTCCTGCACGGTCGGAACCGGCACGTGCGCGGCGGACGGTGAGTGGGCCTGTGTCGGCGGCGTGCGCGAGTGCGTGCTCAACCCCGGCGAGGCCGTCGGGATGCCCACGTCCGAGACCTGCGACAACCTCGACAACGACTGCGACGGCATGGTCGACGAAGCCGTGACCCAGACCTGCTACGGCGGGCCCGCGGGCACGCGCGGCGTCGGACAATGCGTCGCGGGAACGCAGGTGTGCACCGCGGGAACGTGGGGCGCCTGTACGGGCGAGGTCCTGCCCGGCACGGAGGTGCCGGACAACGACGTCGACGAGGACTGCAACGGCGGTCTGCTCTTCAGCGTCAGCTGTGGCGGCGACCCGCGTGACGGTACGGCCTGTACGGCCGGCATCGGCGTCTGCATGGACACCGGCACCTGGGATTGCCGCGGCAACGAGTTGTTCTGCGACGCCATTCCGGGCACGCCCGTCTCGGAGCTCTGCGACAACCTCGACAACGACTGCGACGGCCTGGTCGACGAGAGCCTCCTGCGGAGCTTCTACACGGGTCCCGCCGGAACGGCGATGGTCGGCATCTGCCGCGTCGGCTACGACCGCTGCGCCGCGGGCGTCTGGACGCTCGACTCGCCGGAGGTCCTCCCGATGACGGAGGTCTGCGGCGACGGGACGGACCAGGACTGCAACGGCCACGACGATGCCTGCCCGACCTGCGGCGGTGATCCCCGGATCACCACGCCGCCGACCGCGTGCAGCGTCGGTCTCGGCCTGTGCGCCGCGAGCGGCGACTGGGCCTGCGATACGGGAGTCGTGCGATGCACGGCGAGCCCGGGCGCGGCTGCCGACGAGCTCTGCGACAACCTCGACAACGACTGCGACGGCGCGACCGACGAGGACCTGGTGCAGACCTGCTACAGCGGGGACATGCGCCAAGCCGGCCTCGGCATCTGCCGCATGGGCATGCGGGCCTGCTCCGCCGGCCTGTGGGGCGCATGCATGGGCGAAGTCCTGCCGGCCGCCGAGGTCTGCGGGGACGACGTCGACCAGGACTGCAACGGGAGCGATCTGCGTTGCGGCACGTCCTGCGGCAGCGACCCCAGGATCGACACGTCCTGCACCACGGGCGTCGGCGCGTGCGAGCGCACCGGCATCTACCAGTGCACGAGCGGCACGGTGACGTGCAGCGCGGTCGCGGGCATGCCCGTGGCGGAGACGTGCAACGGCACCGACGACAACTGCAACCGCGTCATCGACGAGGCGCCGGGCGGCGGACCGCTTACGCAGTCCTGCTACCCGTTCGCCACCGGCCGGCCCGGCGTCGGCGTCTGCCGCAACGGCACGCAGACCTGCTCGGCCGGGGCCTTCGGGACCTGTACGGGCGCGGTCGGTCCCTCGGCCGAGATCTGTGACGGTCTCGACAACGACTGCGACGGCGGCGCCGACGAGGGCGGGGTCTGCGGATCGTCTGGCGCCGACGCCGGAACCGGGACCATGGCCGACGCGGGAGCGGGAGCCATGACGGACGCGGGAACGGGCACGGATGCCGGTATGCCTTCGGGCGTCTCGGCCACCGGCTACGCGACATGGATCGATCCGTCGATCCCGCTGTCCACGTGGTGCCCGTCCGGCGGCACGCTCGAAGTGAGAGTCTGGGATAACATCGACAACGATGTGCCCAACGTCACGGAGATGCACTACGAGCCCCAGCCGCTCGTCGTGCCGATCGGCTCGGCGGGCGTCGCGCTGACGGGGTCGTACACCAACGACACGCTGTACTGCCGCACCGGTTCCGGTACGTACATGGGCTACTACAGCCCGCGGCTGCGCGACGCGACCAACGGTGCGACGTGCGCGTCCATCGGTGTGCGCAAGTACATCGACGGAAGCGAGATTCCCTGCTTCATCTGCTGGGACACCCAGTACGCCGGAAGCTCGGATCCCCGCTCGACGGACTTCCGCCGCACGCAGACGCGCCTCACCCCCGACGTCAGCGCGCACACCGCGTGCATGTCGGGGACGCTCACGCCCTGATCTCTCCGTTCCTCTGACGGCTTCGGCTGTTCTCCGCCTTGCGGAGGACGACCGGGCCGTCTTTTTTCATGACCCGAACCCGCACGCTTTATCGTTCATCGTTCATTGCTCATCGCTTATCGTTCATTGTATCTTGCATGCATGTCGCCCGAAATTGTGCGCCGCCTGGCCGGCGGTTTGCTCTGCGCCGCACTGCTGCTCATCTTTGGCTTCCTTCCGGTATGGATCAGCGGGACGGGTGCCTGGAGCGCATCAAATCCGTCACGCGTGGCCATGCCGATCGGGGAAAGCAAGCCCGCGGAACTGCGTGCGCCGTACGATTTGAAAAAGCCCGCGGGCATCGGGCTTCCGTCGGCGCGACGCTAGTCACGATTTCCCGCGTCGCCGCACGGTTTTGAAGACGGCTTCGACCGTCGGCGTGAGAGACGATTGCCGACGCACGCGCCGTCCCAAAAGACGACGACGTGTCGATTTGATGTCGCCCGTCTTTGCGAGATACGCGATGATGCCCGTCGGATCGTTGACGAACAGGGCGGGGCCGATACCGGCCACGTCGGCTTTTTCCAGTCCGTCCTTCGGCGCGACGACGATCACGCCCCGATGCGTCCCGAGCAGGGCGCGAACATGGTCGAGCAGCGCGTGCGTCGTCGCGCCGGGAGAGACGTGGCACAGGACAACATCATAGGTCGGACGCGCGGCGTGAGCGTCCTCGGCGCGCGCGTCGTTCGTCCGCGATACGGAAGGCAGAAACGCGCGGATCAGCGGGACGTACAGCGCCTCGCCGTCATGCGCCTCCAGCACGGAACGGGCGCCCGACGCGGCGACCAGGTCAAGGACTTTCGGAATGTGGTGGTAGTCGAGGCGGGACATGGCTGTAGGGTAACAGGAAAAAAAGAAGAAGGAAAAAGGAAAAAAGGTCGGAGAATGTGATATGATTTTCAGGTGAAAACGGAGGCGTTCCTTCCGCGGGAATCCGTGTGGCCGCGCGTGGCGTTGGGCGTGTTTTTGCTGATGGCGATCGCGCTGCTCGCGGTGACCGCGGAAACGCGCGTCGCGGTGACGTTTCTTGTGACCGCCGTCGCACTGGTCCTGGTCGCCTGGCGCTTTCCGTACGCCGTCCTGTCCGCCTGGATGCCGTTGTCGTTCCTGCTCGGCATCCAGGTCGTGGTCTCAACCGGATATTACCGCATCGGCGAACGGACCATTGGGACCACGCTGGAGATTTCCGTTGGCGAGCTGATCGCGCTCGGGTTGGTGGCGGCCTGGGCGTTGCGCATGTTGCTGTTGTGGCGCGGGCGTCGCGATCGGTATTGGCATCCCTGGCTTCCGCTTGCGGTGCCGTTCGTGGCCCTGGCGGGCGCGCACGCCCTGTCCTATTTCGGTCCCGGCCAGCCCGCCCTTGCGGAAGTCGCCCGGTTCGTCGTGCGTTACCAGGTTTTCCTGTATCTTTCCTGCATCGCGCTCGTCGTAAATTTCGTCAGATCGAAAAAGCGGTTGCGACAGGTCCTGCTCGCGATGACGCTGCTCGGAACTGTTTTCGCCGTCGATGGGGTGCGGAACATGGTGGCGATCGGTCCCGGCGGCGTCTCGATCCGCCAGGCGCAGCCCGCGGCGATCCTCGAGGTGAACCCGCTCGGAGGCAACCAGCACTCGCTGGCCGAAACGCTCATCGTCTGTCTCGGGGCGGCGCTTGCGTACGCGGCGATCCTCCCGCCGACGTCCAAGCGCCGGCGCTTCGCCTTGTGGGTCTCGGGCCTCATGTTCGCCGTCGCGATCCTGACGTTCTCGCGTACGGCCTGGATCGTGCTTGTGCTGGAGGCGGTGTTCCTCGGCGCGACCGTGTTCCGCGAGGACGCGCGTCGCTATCGCCGCGTCCTGCTCTTCTCGCTGGTCGCGCTCATTCCGCTCGCCGGACTCATGATCGCGTATTCGCTGACGCTCGGCTCGCTCGGCTCGCTCGATGCCCGCGCGGCCCTCACCTCCATCGCATGGACGCTGTTCCTCGGGAGCCCGTGGGTCGGCGTGGGCGCGGGAACCTTCGTCGCCCGCGTGACAAATACATACGCGTATCTTGTCGATTTCGGCGTCCCCCTGGATTCGCATGGCGTGATCCAAAAGGTCGCCGCGGAAGCGGGCCTGCTCGGTCTTGCCGCCTTTGGGTGGGTGGTCGCGGCCGCCGTCACGCTCGCTTACAAAGCGTGGAAGGTGATCCCGCCCCGGCGTCCCGAGTTCACGGCATACGTGATTCTCGTCTCGACGGCCGGCGCGATCTTCCTGTACCAGCTCACCAGCACGAGCTATTGGACGCCGCGACTCTGGGTGCCGGTCGGGTTGATGCTGGCCGCCGGCCGCCTGTTCCGCAGCCGCGAAGCCGGGCGCGATCCCGATTTTCTCCGGACGACCCATGTCTAAGCCTCTCGTCACCCATGTCTTGTGGACGCTCGGCCGCGGCGGCGCGGAGCGCATGACGTTCGATCTCGCGCGGCGGCTGCCCGGGGCCGGTTTCGACGTCCGGGTGATCGCGGCCGGCGGCGGCGGCGGGATGGAGCGCGATCTCGAGGAGGCGGGGATTGCGTATGCGACCAGCCCGCGCCCCGGATCGCGCCGCGCGGCCCTGGCCCTGTTGCGCGACGAGATCCGCGCGCGCAAGCCCGCACTCTGGCACACGCACCTGACGCCCGTCTGGGCCGGGCTTGCGGCCCGCTCGTTCGGCCTGCGCCCGTGGGTCGCGACCGTCCACGGTTTTGAGGCGGACCTGCCGTGGCCGGTCCGGGCCGCGCGCGGACTCGCGTATCGCGCCGCCGATCATGTCGTGTGCGTCTCGCAGGCGGTCCGCGCTTCGATGGCCGATACGCTGGGGCCGCGCGACGTCAGCGTGATCCCTCCCGGCATCGACATGGCGCGTTTTGTCCCGCGCGAACCGCGCCTCGCGGGCGACGTCCCGGAGCTCCTCGCCGTGGCGCGGCTCGTCCCCGAAAAAGGCCTGGACGTCCTGTTCGAGGCGCTCTCGGGACTGTTGCGGCCCTGGCGGCTGACCGTGGTCGGATCCGGTCCGGAAGAGCAAGCCTTTCGCCGCCAGGCCGAATGGCTCGGCATGCTGCCTCGCGTCCGGTTCGCCGGCGCGGTCGAGGATCCGGCCCCGTTCTACCGCCGCGCGGACCTGTTTTGTTTCCCGTCCCGTTCCGAGGGGCAGGGAATGGCACTGCTCGAAGCGTCGGCCTGCCACGTGCCTGCGGTCGCAAGCGACCTGCCCGCGATCCGCGAGGCGTTTCGCGGCGACGCGGTCGCGTATGCGCGCCCCGGCGACGCCGGGTCGTGGCGGGTCGCGATCGAGCGCGCCCTCGCGCGATATCCCGAAGCGCTCGCCCGCGCCGAACGCGCGTCCCGCATCGTGCATGACCGCTATTCGCTCGACGCCATGGTCGTGGCGCATGCCGCGCTCTATCGAAAACTCCTGGGAAAGGCTAAACTTTAGCAGCTGGCAGCGAGCATCTGGTAGCGAGGATGACCTACTACCAGCTACCAGCTACCAGCTACTAGCTTTCTTTATTTGATGAAAATCCTCCAGGTAAACAAATTTTTTGATTTGCATGGCGGCGCCGAAGTCTACCTGCACGAACTTTCGCGCCGGTTGGGCGCGGCCGGACATGAGGTGCATGCGTTTTCGACGCGGTCCGACCGCAACCTGCCGTCGGATGACGCCGACTATTTCGTGACGCGATATGATCTGGACCGGCGTGACGGCCCTATCACCGATCTCAAGAAGGCGGCCAATTTCCTCTGGAACGTCGAGGCGAAACGCGGCATCGAGCGCCTGCTGGACGATTTGAAGCCGGACGTCGTGCATCTCCACAACCTGTACCATCATCTTTCCTCTTCGGTCCTCGCGCCGATTCGCGCGCGCAATATTCCGTGCGTGCAAACGCTGCATGACTACAAGCTGATCTCGCCCAACTACGCGCTGTTCGACCACGGCGCCATTTGCGAACGTGCCAAGAACGGGAAGTATTTCAATATCGTGAAACATCGCTGCCTCGCGCCCGGACTCCTGCCGAATCTCCTCGCGGCGGCGGAAATGTACATGACCAAGGCGAGGCAATCATACGAGCGGACGGTCGGATTGTTTTTGTGCCCTTCGAGATTTTTGATGGAGAAGATGGAGGACTGGGGGGAACCGAAGAGCAAATTACGTCTCCTGCCGAACCCGGCCGAGCTTGCGCCGGAAGCAGCGACGGGCGGCGGCGGATATCTGCTGTATGCCGGGCGTCTTTCCGTGGAGAAGGGGCTGGCTTCGTTCATCGAGGCGGCAAGCCGCATGCCGGAGTTGCCGGTGAAGATCGCGGGTCGCGGTCCCCTGGAACAGGACTTGCGGAGTCTCGTGAAGTCGCGCGGCGCATCCCATATCGAGTTCCTCGGTTTCCTCTCGCATCGCGAGCTTGAACCGGTCCGCGCGCGCGCCGAGGCGTTTGTCCTGCCGTCCATCTGGTACGAGAACGCGAGCCTGTCGTTGCTCGAGGCCATGGGCGCGGGGCTGCCCTGCCTCACGACGCGCATCGGCGGCAATCCCGAACTCGTCGAAGACGGCGTGAACGGTTTTCTCGCCCTGCCGAACAACGACGGCGACTGGTATCGCGTTCTGCGCCGCTTCCAGGCCACGACGCCGGAGGTGCGCCGTAAGATGGGGGAGGCGAGCCGCGACAAAATCCGCGCGCGGCACCTGTGGCCGGACCACCTCGAACTCGTGGAGCGCTGCTATCGGGAGGCGGG